>DAFH01000190.1 GCA_002495485.1 Candidatus Bathyarchaeota archaeon UBA185 | reverse complement strand
GGGGTCGAAGTTTATCTCCGTAATGTCCGCCTCGGCGGGTACGATGCCTTTGATCAACCGTTCGGACTCAAGCTCCTTCAGCCTGATAGAAGGATCCGAGCGGACTACGACACGTTTGTGGAGGAGGTTGACGATCNNCATTCTTGACGTAGATCGCGAGCCGTGGCCCTTCGAACTCAATCCTCGTAATCTCGGCTTCTTTCGGCATGTGGGTGACTATTGTTTCGCGTATTCGAGCCTGCGTATCGTCTACTACTCTTGCCACAGTTGTAGCCACCCTGAAGATTGAATTAATTGTCTAGGATCGTGTGCGATCGGGACTACATCGCTTGGGCGAGTATCTTCTTTTTCTCGTCCTCACCCAACTCTCGGTAGCCCTCTTTTGAGATCACCGCAACATCGAAACTGTCTCCGCTTGCGGAGTCACGTTTCATAGCAGAGTTGACCGCTCGAACAACCAGCGGGATCGCTTCGCTAACTGACATTCCTTCCTTGTAACCCGGCTCCAAAACTCCGTAGGCCACCGGAGAACCGGAGCCCGTTGACACAAACTTCTCTTCAGTCACGCTGCCTAGCGGGTCGAGAGCGAAGATGTGTCCGCCGGTGTCATCGATTCCGCCGATTACAGATTGGAGTATGAACGGGTAGTATCGAGCGGAGAAGAGAAGGTTCGCCGCCAGTCGGGCAACCGCACTGATGGGGATTGGTAGCCCTTTTTCATACTTGTAGAGCTTTGAGTTTGCACGCAAGACTTCGACAACGCTCTGAGCGTCTGCAACTCCGCCGGCGATGGTCATGGCGACATGGTCGTCGATGGGGTAGACTTTCTTGGCGTGTTTGTGCGCGACAAAGGTGCCAAGGGTGGCCCGTGTGTCCGTGCCAAGTACTATTCCGTCGCGGCAAACGAGGCCCATCGTGGTTGTTCCGGTGAGTACGTATTTCGGCATCTTGCTCTTCTGTTCTTGATACATGATCTTATTCTTCTCCGAGAAAGTAATTCGGAGCACGAAACGTCGCGCCGAATAAGTTTCTGGCGCTTGCGCGTACAGCCGCCACCCACAACTTAAACGTTTCTTGGCCCCTCAGCTCTCGTTGAGGTTCTGGAACTCGGTCAATAAATAGAGCGACTTGAAGCAACACGTTAAAGAGCCAACATCGTCCGCGAGTTTCTTTGGTTGTCGCTGGAATCAGGATGCAAGACGCCTTCTCGCGCGAAAACACCTTGATCGAACGAGCCTATCAGGAGCTTGAATCCAGCGGAGAACTCTCGCCCAACCTGAAGGATGCCTTGCGTGAGTCACTTGGAGATCGTTTCACAAATGGTTGGGAGTTGGCGGTCTCGAGGAAGGTTCGGAGGTATGAGTTCGCTCCGAGTGGAAGGGTCGTGTGGGCCGTTCAGGGAAGAAAAAGTGAGTACCAAGTTATACCGGACATACCTTTCTGCTACTGCGACGACTACTACTTTCGAGTAATGGACAGAAAGCGGGGACTATGCTACCACATAGTCGCACAACGCATTGCCGCCGCCTTACGAAAATTTGAGGTTATCAGAAAGAAGGATCTAGAGTATTCAGGCGTCACCTCCAGATGGAGGGCCAAGCAGTCCGAAGGGAGGCCGGACTGAGGAGTCTTTAAATGGGAACCCGCGGTGTACCGCCGACAAGGCGTTGAAGCTTTGACTACGGATGAATTCTGGGGGCTTCTCCAGATCGGAATATTATTCCTGGCATTTCTGGCCGTGATCGTGATTTTCGTATACCTTGCCTATGAGAAGCCGTCAGCCTAGGTCGCGCTCCATAACTGAGTTTTGGTTCATTAGAGTTCAGCGGTACCCCTCTGCGGGCATCCCGCAAAACCCGCAGTTAGTCAACAGTAGGATCTGCTAGTTCGGTTGGTTCGATAAGTTGTTGCAGAACGCATTCGCACAACTGCACAAGCCCATTAGGGAACACTTGGATCGAATTGGGCTGGAAGAGCCAAGCGACATTCAGCAAATCGCCATACCGCCAATCTTGGAAGGACGAAACGTCCTAGTGATTGCCCCCACGGGTACGGGCAAGACCCTGGCATCAGTTCTCCCAATCTTCAACATGTTTCTAGAGCAGAGGTCTGCCGGCGAGATCAAAGGAATCTCAATTCTCTACGTCACGCCCCTGAGATCCTTGAACCGCGACATTGTCCGACGCCTCACGGATATCGGGAAAGAGCTAGACATCAAAGTGCAGGTCAGGCATGGGGACACTCCCCAGAGCACTCGAGCGACACAAGCCAGAGCGCCACCAGACATGCTAGTTACAACGCCCGAGACACTGCAAGCGATTCTGCCCGGACGGAGAATGCGGGAACACCTCAAGGCAGTTCGCTGGGTTGTCGTGGATGAAATTCATGAACTCGCCACGGATGAACGCGGCATTCAGCTGTCCTTGGCTCTAGAACGCTTATCCCACCTCTCCGGCAGGAGTTTTCAGAGAATCGGCCTCTCGGCCACTGTGGGGGAGCAGGAGAAGGTAGGGCAGTTTCTGGCGGGAACAAACCGAACAGTCACCGTAGTAAAGTCCTCCGAACTCAGGCAAGTCCAGATCCAAGTCCAATACGTCACGCCGACTTCGCAAGACGGAAAAGACGCCGAGAAATTCGGATTACCGCCCACCACCATCGCGAGAGCAAAGAGGATCGCACAACTACTATCGGAGAAGCAGTCGACACTTGTCTTCACAAACACACGGGAACAGGCGGAGGCAGTGGGTTCGCAACTCCGCGTTCTTAACCCAGACTTGCCCGTGCGAGTGCACCACGGCTCACTATCAAGAGAAATTCGAGAAGAAGTTGAGAAAGCATTTCAGGATGGCTCACTGAAAGGCGTCATCTGCACATCCTCCCTAGAACTCGGAATGGACATCGGTAGAGTTGACCACGTCGTTCAGTACATGTCCCCAAGAATGTCCACGAGATTGATACAGAGAGTCGGCAGGAGCGGCCACACCCTTCGAGGTTTCGCGCGGGGAACAATAGTTGGAGCTTGGGCCGACGACCTGCTAGAGGCCGCCGTCCTAGCAGAAAACGCGAAAACCTCAAAGATGGAAAGGACCGCAATCCACGACAAGGCATTGGACGTCCTCGCACATCAAATAGTCGGAATCACCCTAGACCTAAAGCGCCCTAAGCTATCTGAAATCTACGAAATAGTCCAAGCTTCACAACCATTCCGCGACTTGACCGGGGAAGAATTGCATGAGTTCGTGAAGTTCCTTCACTCCCTTGGAGTCATAAGACTGGTTGAAGACGTCGTGTCCGCCCGCTTCCCACGAACCTTCCACTACTACTACGAGAATCTTTCAGTAATCCCCGACGTGAAG
>DAFH01000020.1:471-4397 GCA_002495485.1 Candidatus Bathyarchaeota archaeon UBA185 | reverse complement strand
CTTCTGGGTCTACGTGGCCGAGTCCCTTCCCGCTGTGGCCATACCAATCATCTCTCCCAATTCGCTGACGCTCGTGCTCGATCTGATGGTCGTATTCGTATTCGTACTCGCGGGGCCCGGAATCCTGCTCGGGAGGCTGGCCTCAGACAGGAGGATAATGGGAGACTACGTCTCGTCGATTTCATGGAGGGCGGCCTACTGGCTCAGCCTCGCGGTCGTGCTCTCCCTAGGTGTCGCCGCGGTGGTCGCAGCTCTGTAGAGGCGAGAGGCTCGGATCTTCGCAGTTGACGCGACTCCTTCGGGCGCATCTCGCTCAGTTGCTCCTGCTTATCTACTTGAGGCGTGACATTCTCGAAGTTGGAGAAGGCAGTAAGAATCAGGAAAGGAAGGCGGGGGGACGCGTCCGCGTTCCTGAGACTCGTGGTCTCGCTCGCAGTGTTCGAGAAGCTTGAACCTCCTACACCCGCCGCGAGGAGGAGGATGATCAATGACATTTTCGACAGGAAGCTTGTCAACCTCCTGCTCGCAATCCGTGAGGGCAAGCCAGTGGGCTATGCGCTGTACTTCTTCACCTACTCCTCCTTTCTCGCAAGGCCCACGCTGTATCTCGAAGACCTGTTCGTCCTCAGCGAGTTCAGAGGATCTGGTATGGGCAAGTCCCTCTTCATGAGGTGCGTCGGCGAGGCGTCCAAGAAAGGCTGCGGAAGGATGGAGTGGTCGGTTCTCAACTGGAACAGGAAGGCGATTAGGTTCTATGAAGCGCTGGGCGCGAGGAGGCTCTCCGACTGGAGCGTCTTCAGGCTGGATTCAGGGGGTCTGAGGAGGCTAGCTGCAAGAGGAAAGACAGATAAGTTGACAATCTTGGCGCGGCAAAGCAGGAATTGAAGCTAGTCACCCGAAAGAGCACGGCTGACGATCTTGAGGTGATCTACTTCATTATCCATGAGCCCCTCGCGCTGAGCCATCGCTCTGCCCTGTCCAGGTGCCCGGGTCCCGCGCCCAACCACTCGAAGAAGCTCTCGACGATCGGTCTTCCAAGCATGAAGGCCAGATAATAGTCGACCATCGAGTCGACCAGCCCCGCAATCGTGCTGACCAGAGTCACGGTGACGAAGTTCATGCTCCCCTCGAAGACGAGGTAACCCGCAAACGGTGAAATGACCTCGCTGGGTATGGGAAGGGAAGCACTTTCCAGAGCCATGAGAACAAAGACCGCAGGGTAACCAAAACTAGCCATTGAATCTGTAACGAATCCAGTCGATACGAGCGAGCCGGAGGCGAACAAGTGGCCAGCCAAGGACTCGAAGGGAAGCTCGAAGCAATCTACAATCTCGCTTAGGGATACGAAGAGGGCAACAAGAGCAATTGAGAACAGACAAATCTTGGTGCGGGGAAAAGGCAATTTGATTATTCGGAGCGAGAGACCCAAGCCCTCCTATCCCGTTTGCTGGAATCCATTTTGTTATCTGTGGTGCAAGCGTCTATCTCGCCCACGCAACGCTCTCCAGGTTCGCACTGACCTGGCTCCCACCGCGCGTTACTGGTCTTGGCGCAGATTCGATCAGGCGCGATGCAGAATGAAACCGGCAGGATAGACAATTGCACCACAACGGATTACTAATGATCTCTGACGTTAACCCAAACGAGTTGCAAGAATGGAAGAAACCGAAGTGATGACACCCTTAAACAGTTCGAGCAAGAATGTCCGGTGTTGCTTTTCTGGGCACGAGGGAATCCAGTCTCCTCTCGACAGTGGTCTGACGGACCTCATTCGCCTTTCTCGCCCCTTTCTCCCGCCCCCTCTGTCGAGGAACTCGATCCGACTCAGCGTAGGGTTCTCGAGTACATCGCCTCTCATCCAGGTGTGCACCTGAGACAAATCTGCAGAGAGCTCGGGCTTGCAATGGGAGACGTTCAATACCACGTTCGTAGGCTGGAGCGGCAGGGAAGGGTAAATTCTGTAAGACGTGGTCTCTACAGATTCTTCTATCCTTCAACCCTCTTCGGAGAGAGGCAACGGGACGTTCTCAGCGTACTCACGCTGGATACTCCCCGCGAGCTGCTCCTTCACATCGTCGAAAAGCCTGACTCCAACCAAGACGAACTCTCCAGCGCGATTGCTGTCTCTCAACCGACAGTCTCATGGCACCTGAAACGCCTTGTCGAGTTGGGAATCGTGCAGAAGAGGCAGGCCGGGAGGACAGTCACGTACCTCGTGGCCAGCGAGCGCGCGGTCGAGATAGCGACTTTCATCAGGAGCTACCATCCGACGGTCTGGGAGCGATGGTCCAGCAGGTTGGCTGACATCTTTATCTCCTACTCGGGGAAAGAAGGAAGTGACAGCGAGAAGAAATGATGCTGCCGCACATCCTGCCACTACTTACCTCCGAACTGGTCAATTTCGACCAGCAGTTCGAGACAGAAGAACTCTTGGACGTAGCCATAGGGATCTTTGCTCTAGTGCTGCTCGCCCTGTCGGTCTCCGCATACCGCAAGACCCATCTGAGAAGGTTGCTGATAGTCTCCCTTGCCTTTCTGTTGTTCGCTGTCGATGTCGTAATCAGGCAGCTCGATGTCCTGGTTTTCACGCTCGGTTTCCAAACCGATCAGGTCATCTCCACGGCGGTGGAGTTCGTGATCTTGCTGCTGTTCTTCCTGGCCGTCGTGATAAAGGACTAGCCTGAGCGTCACTACTTCAGGAACGAATAGACACTCGCACCACAACGGATTATAGACGAAAAAACCAACACTGACGTTGAGAATGACAATCGAGATTTCTCACCCCGGCTAGGCTTCAGAACAGATTCTCTCTCCACACAACCAAGTAGTTGATATAAGATGTGTCACGAATCGTCCTTTGGCAGACTTCCCGCCCAACTGAAGTGGTACAGCGGTGCGGAGAACTCGCGTGAGGAGTGTCCGGATTGTGATGGTAAGAAGAGAGTTCTCGATGCGAATGGCAGTGCCGTGGCCAGTCAGGACCAGGCGCGGTGGCTTTCCAAGGAGGAAGCCAGGAGCGGGCTGCGACGGCTTCAGCGGTTCATCGGCATAATCTTTCTCCTCTCGGCGTTCGCTGGAACCTATCTGCTCATTACCGATGGATCGCTTTGGCTCCTCGCCATTTCACACGCTGTCGGGCTCGTTGCCATAGCGTTGATTGACACTGCCCTCGGCATTCTAAACCTTCTTTCAGTGAAGCGAGCTTACCTGCCTAGTCTCGCAGCCGCCTTTCTGGGATTCTTTCTGCAACTCGGCGACATCTTAACCGCGCCGCAGTACAACATGACAATTCAGTACTTCGCATCCTATCTCTTTGGGCTCTTGGCCTTCGACCTACTCTTGATACTCCAGGTGTCTGTCATCTCAGTCGGGGTGTTTGGCAGGGGATACGCCCGACACCTAGCGAGAAGGAAAACGCGGCGCGGCCGAGAGCTGAGCTATTCTAGGAGGGGGTTCATCAAATCAATTGTAGGCTTTGCTGGGCTGGTCGGCTTCTCCGTCGCGCTGGGCTCAATTAAGCTTCCAGCGCCTAGCCTGCCACCAGCTCCCGTCTCATCAACCACCCAGTTTTCGCAGAGCGCTCAGGCAGGTCAACCGAGCGCTGCCATAACGAACACGAGCAGCCTCAAGGTTGGATCTCCCGTCTACTTTGAGTACCCCAGCGGCTACCCGAACGTGCTGCTCAAGCGAAGGGACGGATCCATGGTCGCGCTAAGCATGCTCTGCACCCACGTCTGCTGTCAGTGCGTCTACGACGGCAGCGCGAACGAGATATACTGCCCGTGCCACGGCTCGGTGTTCGACGCGAACGGGAACGTCCTGCGCGGACCCGCGAATTTCCCACTGCCAAAGATTGAGCTTAACATTGACAGCCAGGGGAACATCTTCCCGGTAAAGGTCAATGGCTCGAGCCCCTGCCTCCCAGC
>DAFH01000020.1:196-390 GCA_002495485.1 Candidatus Bathyarchaeota archaeon UBA185 | reverse complement strand
GTCTCCGTAGTTTACGTAGACTCCACTCAAGGATCTGCCAATCAGATTTCACAACTGTCGACAGAGGTCTCGCAACTATCATCCAGTCAGCAACAACTGCTCAACAGCTCTCTCTTGACGCAGAAGAACCTTCCCGTGATGAACCAACCGCCGACGATCAGGACGATTCGCGAAACCTGGTATCTGTCCACCTC
>DAFH01000020.1:0-140 GCA_002495485.1 Candidatus Bathyarchaeota archaeon UBA185 | reverse complement strand
CTCATCAACGACCTGACCGGCCAGACGTTCACGACCCCTGCCAGAAACAATTCGCCGGGAGTAGTGGTCGCGGGTACACCCGGGAACGTGTCCGCAACGTATTCGTTCGTGGCCGAGTATTCGGGGATCTTCGAGTTCGT
>DAFH01000067.1:756-6405 GCA_002495485.1 Candidatus Bathyarchaeota archaeon UBA185 | reverse complement strand
CCATGCCTATCCTTAACGAAAACCGCACGAAGACCCAACCCAACCCGGACCCACAACTCATTAGTAACCCCGTCCAACCCTCCGGGACAAGCGCCTTTGGAACAGACCCTACCACTGCCACACATACCACGCGCCGTCCGGCTAGAACGGATAGTCGACGAGACCCCGTCCATCCGATCCTTCTGGTTCAACGACACGACCCTCCACCACGCACACCCCGGACAGTTCGCAATGGTCTGGGTCCCCGGAATAGACGAGGTCCCAATGAGCGTCCTAGCCATCCACGGAAAGAGCGAAGCAGGCGTAGTCATCAAGAAAGGAGGACCCGTCAGCACAGCCCTCTGGGAGAAACGCACAGGCGACCAGTTCTGGATCCGAGGACCCTACGGACACCCATACNNGTCCCACTCCTCTCCCTACTCGTCCACTTCCGAGGCCGAGACGTCACCCTCATAACCGGCGCCAGAACCGCAAGCGAACTACTCTTCAAAGAATGGCTCCTCACCGACAGCAAAGAACACGGATTCAAACTCCTATTCGCAACAGACGACGGAACATACGGCGAGAAGAACCAGGTCCCAACCGTTGCCGAGAAGATTCTGAAGACCGAACGATTCGACGCAATCTACACCTGCGGACCCGAACCCATGATGAAAAAAATCTACGACACAGCAGTCAAAGCACGCTGCCACATCCAAGTAAGCCTTGAGAGGGTTTTCAAGTGCGGAGTCGGAATATGCGCCGCCTGCGTCATCGGACCCTACCTCGTCTGCCACGACGGACCAGTCTTCTCCGAAGTAGAGCTGAGCGCAATGCCAGAATTCGGCCACATGAGACGCGACCTCTCCGGCAAGAAGGTCCCACTCACCGCGGGACACTAACCACGAACGATCAGAGAACGAAGCGTTAATTAACGCGACCAGACCTTTCCATCAAATCCGAGGAGCGAGAGTCAAACGCCAACTCACGGCTCACTGACCAAGGCCGGCAAAGTCAGACAACAGACCCCGAAGATCGCCGCACAGAACAAGACGAGCATTCCACCTCGTGAGCGGGTCCGAAGAAACGCTCAGAAGAGATTCGTTCTCGGCCGAAAGCCTGGCCAGAACTACATCCGAGTCTAGAAGCCGCATATTCTCTGTCTTGTCCCCTAGACATCCAAACTAGTTCATCCTCTGATCGACAGAATTATAGTCGAGGCTTGTGGCCAGACCCAGACGCAAGCGCCAAGGAATAGACTGGGTTGTCGTTCGTAATTGACGCGCTGCTCGGAGCACAGTGCGTCTTCATTTTCCTCTTCGCCGGCTACGAATACTTGACACTGATGCACTTCCCGTCCTTGCCGAAGGACGACCAGGACCCGCCAAGTTCGCCTCGTGTCTCCATAATTCTACCGGTGAGAAACCAGGCCAAGACGGTCGATGAATGTGTCAAGTCTCTGGTCGGAGTCCAGTATCCCAACGTGGAGATCATCGTAGTTGATGGAGGTTCAACCGACGGAACCGAAGAACTGGTAAAACGGTACGACGGAAAGGTCACTCTACTCGAGGAAGAGCCGCTTCCACAGGGATGGGTGGGAAAGAATTGGGCGTGCCAGCTCGGCTACGAGAGATCAAAAGGCGAACTCCTGCTATTCACCGACGGTGACTCCGTACACTCTACAGACAGTCTCGTTAGAGCAGTCAATTATCTGCAGACCGAAAAGGCGGACATGGTCACCTTGGCTCCGGCAACAATACTCAACTCCTTCTGGGAGAGAGTTCTCCAGCCCCCGATCTTTCTGCTCATAATGATTCTCGTCGGTGGAAAACTGGTAAACGATGATGGGCGAAGAAACGCCCTCGGAAACGGCCAGTACATGTTGTTTCGACGCGAAGCATACGAAAGGATTGGAGGCCACGCGGCCGTGCGCGACAAGATCCTTGAGGACCTCAATCTCGCGAGGTTGTTGAAGAAGGCAGGCATGAAACTTCGATTCGTAACGGCTCAAGACGTCTTGGGCGTTAGGATGTACACGAGCCTGGGCGAGATCTGGAAAGGTTGGAGGAAGAACTTCTACACAGTCTCAGAGAAATACATGATATGGAAAGCCCTAATTCGAATCGTACTCATGTTCACGTTTCTCGTCGTCCCGTTTGCCATACTAGCGTATGGAATCAGCATTGTCCCAACCAGTCCGCTCAATCCATTTCTTCTGAGCGGAGCCTTCACGTGCTTCCTCCTCTGGCTAGGAATAACCATCCTAGACAGATCGATCAACCTCTCTCCACTCTACGCACTATTGTTTCCGATAGCGATCATGGTGTACATCGGAATAGGAATAGACTCGACAGCGCGAGGAAGTCTAGGCTACGGTTTCTCGTGGAAGGACAGAGTCTACGGAAGACCGATACAAGGCCAGTTACGATCGCCTCCAGTCCAAGTCGAGGCAGCTTAGGGTCAGCCGAGCATGAGCCAAATCATCGAGCGAGTTTCCAACGAGATTCTTGACCGGCTACAGGTCCTTGACAATCCGTCAAGGGACGATGTCAACCGCGTCAAGATTGAAGTCTGCAAGAAATACCGATCGCCCCTAGTGCCGCCCAATTCCCAGCTCCTCCAGCTCCTCTCTGAAGACCTCTTGCCAAAGTTCGGACCACTACTCGTCGACAAACAAGTCCGTAGCCTCAGCGGTGTCACAACAGTTTCCGTGATGCCCAAGCCGTATGGTTGTCCCCACGGAAAGTGCACCTATTGTCCCGGTGGACCCGACATAGGAGTCCCCAGAGCCTACACAGGCAAGGAGCCCGCTGTGATGAGGGCGCTCGAATCCCACTACGATCCGTACCTCCAGGTGAAGACTCGCATGGCACAACTACACGCGATGGGCCATCCCGTCGATAAAGTCGAGTTGATCCTTGTCGGCGGCACGTTTCCCTTTCTTCCAGTTTCGTATCAGCACGATTTCGTGAAGAGATGCCTCGACGCACTGAATGGAAGTGACGCTGAATCGCTTGAGCAGGCAAAACGTTGCTGTGAGACGGCGAATGTGAGGAACGTGGGCATCACCATCGAGACTCGACCAGACTGGTCGCACAGGGACCATGTGGATCATATGCTGTCGATGGGCGTCACGAGGGTCGAGATCGGTGTACAGACACTGTACGATGATGTCTACAAGCGAATCCATCGAGATCATACGGTAGCCGATGTTGTCGCAGCAACACAGAGTCTGAAAGACTCCGGATTGAAAGTTGGGTATCATATGATGCTGGGACTGCCAGGCTGCGACGGCGAGCGTGACCTCAACGCATTCAAACGCATCTTCGATAGTCCCGAGCATCGGCCGGACATGCTGAAGATCTACCCTTGCCTAGTAACGCCCGGAACGCAGCTATTCGACGAATGGAAGAGGGGAGAATACAAGCCCTACTCGACTGATCAGGCAGCTCGTCTAATTGTTGAGATCAAGCGATTCATCCCGCCCANNAGAATTCAGCGCGAGATTCCAGCTGATGGAATTGCTGACGGTGTCAAGAACGGGAACCTGCGCCAAATGGTCCAAGAAGAACTCGAGCGACGCGGCGTCAAGTGCCCTTGCATAAGGTGCCGAGAAGTTGGTCAGCACATAATGAAAGACGGCGCTGTCCCCGCCGGCCATGACTTATGCCTGCAGAGTGTCCCCTATGATGCGTCAGGAGGAACTGAGATCTTCATTTCATTCGAAGATTCTTCGAGGACTATCCTTGTCGGATATCTTCGGCTGAGAATCNNCCGCCATAATCCGGGAGTTGCACGTCTTCGGCCAGACCGTGCCCGTGGGCGCTAGACTTGAGTCGGCCTTCCAACACAAGGGGTACGGGGCCCGACTGATCGCGGAAGCGGAGAGAATAGCCGCCGACGAGCACGATAGGCGCAAGATGGTTGTCATAAGCGCCCTCGGGACGAAGAGGTACTACGCCCGCTTTGGCTATCTGCACGACGGACCCTACATGTCCAAGATGCTCAAATAGAAAACAGCCTTAACCGACTCCTATCAGACTCCAAAAACGCTCATGTCCGTCTCTGACCTAGAAGGATATCACGGAGAAACGCATCGCCGGCTCAAGGCAGCCAACGCAAAGGTTGGTAACATAATCAAGATCACAACAAAAACGGGGGAGGTCTACGAGGGGGCGCTATTCCCTATGTCAGAGTATGGCGACCCGAGCCATATCGTTCTCAAGCTCAAGAACGGATACAACGTCGGAATCCATTACGAGAAAACGGAGAAGATTCAGGTCGTAGGAATAGGCCAGAAGCCCCACTTTACTAGGCCTCCTCCTCCGCCAAGACAGTCTGGTCTTCCCGGAGTGTCTATCATAAGCACCGGAGGAACCATCGCCAGCCGAGTGGACTATCGAACTGGTGCAGTTCAGCCAGCCCTAACAGCCGAGGATCTCGCCAGCGTCGTTCCCGAACTTGCCTCAATCGCCGAGGTAGAGGCTGACATTCTGTTCAGCGAGTTCAGCGAGAACGTCACACCGTCACAGTGGAAGACTCTAACCGAAGAGGTCGCCCGCAAGATAGCAGCGGGAGCAAGCGGCGTCGTGATAAGTCAGGGCACAGACACGATGCACTACACGGCTGCAGCTTTGAGCTTCGCCCTGCAGAATCCTCCCGTTCCCATTCTATTCGTGGGTGCCCAGCGCTCGTCCGACCGGCCAAGCTCAGATGCCGCTTCAAATCTGACAGGAGCCGTCGCTCTCGCGGCCAAAGCGGATCTCGCAGGTGTTGGACTTGCAATGCATGAGGACCTGTCGGACCGTTATATTGTAGCCCATAGAGGAACGAGGGTTCGGAAATGTCACACCAGCCGTCGTGATGCGTTCAAATCGATCAACGCAAGCCCCTTGGCTAGATACGATCTGCAGACTCGGCAGATCGAATACTTCGAGGACCATCCGAGAAGGAACACTAACCAAATCCTCACTCTGAAACCGGAATTTGATCACCACGCCTATCTCATCAAGTTCTACCCCGGCCTCAACCCCGAGATATTAGACGCCGCTGTTAGAGCAGGAGCACGAGGAATCATCCTCGAAGGCACAGGACTCGGACACGTCTCCAAGTCCTGCTACGACTCGATCACTAGGGCGGTGAAACAGAACGTTCCAGTGTTCATGACCTCACAGACTATCTGGGGAAGAGTAGACATGAACGTCTACGTTACTGGCCGAGATCTTCTCAACATGGGCGTTGTTCCTCTCGAAGACATGATCCCAGAAACGGCGTTCGTGAAGCTCGCTTGGGTCTTGGGCCAGACCAAGTCATTGGACAGGGTCCGAGAGATGATGCTCAACCAGATCGCGGGCGAGATCACTCAGATTACTTCGATAATGGAGGAGGCATAACTGGTCTCGGACTACTCCGCGGTCGGTCTTAGAGTCGGACTCGAGGTTCACCGGCAGCTGGACACTAGCCACAAGCTATTCTGCGAAAGTCCCACGATACTCTCTACGAGGCCTCCGACTCTCACAGTAGAAAGGAGGTTGAGACCGACCCAGAGCGAGCTCGGCCAGGTGGATCCAGCGGCTCTCTTTGAGTTCCAGAAGGGACGGTCCATCAGATACGAAGCCGATCCCGAGACCACGTGCCTGGTCGAACTGGACGAGGAGCCACCGCATCCGC
>DAFH01000067.1:0-657 GCA_002495485.1 Candidatus Bathyarchaeota archaeon UBA185 | reverse complement strand
TTTCGCTCGAGGAAGATTCTGGAAGGAAGACCGGGGAGACCAAGAATACTGTCATCTTCCGCCTCGACCGTCTTGGCGTCCCCCTGATCGAGATTGCGACGGGTGCAGTAATCAACGATCCCGAAGAGGCGGGGAGAGTTGCTCTAGCGATAGGCCAAGTGCTCCGGGCGACAAGGCGGGTGAAACGGGGGTTGGGAAGCATAAGACAGGACCTCAACGTCTCGATAAGGGACGGCGCTCTTGTCGAGATCAAAGGCGTCCAAGAATTGGAGCTCGTGTCGAAGGCAGTCGAACTCGAGGTTCAGCGCCAGACCAGCCTTCTACAACTCCGCGACGAGCTTAAGAGAAGAAACGTCAAGCCGTCCGACCTCCGAGAGGACTTCCGGGACCTCACGCCCCTCCTGTCCAGTTCTGAGTCCAAGATAGTTCAATCAGCCCTGAAACAAGGTGGAGCCGTCCAAGCTGTGAAGCTGGTCGGTTTCGCAGGGCTGTTGAAACGAGAGCTCGTGCCNNCTGGCAAAGAGAGCTGCATTCTGGGGCAGAGTGGGCGGCATCTTCCACTCAGACGAACTGCCGGGCTACGGCGTGACCCGGGCAGAGGTTGACGAAGTCGCAAGGACTCTGGCATGTAGCGAGAACGACGCCTTCGTACTAATC
>DAFH01000061.1:6529-7606 GCA_002495485.1 Candidatus Bathyarchaeota archaeon UBA185 | reverse complement strand
TTCTCCATCAGCCAGTCAGCCTCGTCCTGGCTCCGAGCGATCAGTACCGACTCGCCATACTTGTCATACTTCGGACGCCCCGCCCTGCCACAGAACTGCTTGTACTCGAGAACGCTGATCGGGTATCGTCCATGTCCCGCCTCGAAACGCTCGTAGCTACTGATCACCACTGTCCGAGCGGGAAGATTGACACCGGCCGCAAGCGTCGGAGTAGCGGCAAGGATCTTGATTCGTCCGTCGCGAAATGACGTTTCGACAATGCCCCTGTGAGTCCCGGCAAGCCCGGCGTGGTGGAAACCCGCGCCTAAGGAAATTTGGCTTCCGAGGGCCTCGCTGAGGCGAGTCTTCTCTCCAGATGACATGACACGTTCCGCTATCGTGTTGAGCGAGCGCTCCTCGACCTTGGACAACCGCGGTTTCACCGCTACAGAGGCCTTCCGTCCCATCTCGACGGCGGACCTCCGAGTCTCCGTGAAGATGAGCGCCTGGCCACCTGTTCCCAGAACATCTAGCGCGATATCAAGAACCGGAGTCTTCGTCCCGCTCGGGATCGTCCTGCTTGACCCGTCTCTGAACTGCAACTGTCCGTCGTGGTAGATGCCCTCCTTCAGCGGGACAGGCCGCCACTCCGTCGTGACCGAGCCGGCGTGCAGCCACTCACCTACCTCTTCTGCGTTTCTCACGGTCGCGCTCAGTGCTAGGACCTGAATGTTCGGATTGATCTCTGTAAGTCGTGTCAAGACTACTTCGAGAGTTGGACCCCTCTCGTGTTCTGTCAAAAGATGAACCTCGTCAGCGACTACGAGCGAGAGCTCGTTCATCCACGGGGCTCGGTGTCTCAGTAGAGAATCGGCCTTCTCGTTGGTCGAGATTATGATGTCATATCGTCCCAGCCAAGGGTCTGAGCTGTCATAGTCGCCGGTTGAAATGCCGACTCGTACACGTTCGCCGCTCGGTTTCTTTATCGATGAATATTTCTGAAATTCCTTGAATTTCTCACTCGCTAGTGCGCGGAGAGGCGCGAGATAGATCGCCTTCCCGTTTCTCTCGAGAACGTGTTTGAGGATACACATTTCG
>DAFH01000061.1:5604-6518 GCA_002495485.1 Candidatus Bathyarchaeota archaeon UBA185 | reverse complement strand
GGGTAGAGCTGGTCGAGACCCTCACCCTCCAGTAGCTGTACAACCTGAGAGTCTAGAGGTAGTTCTCTGATCCGCATCTTGTGAATGCTCTAGTCTGATTCTGGCCTAGCCGGCGGTTCTTTTGAGCCGTCCAGGTTTGGGAGAATAGAGTATTCCTTCCTTAATCAACTGGCCGATGAGACGCCGAGCCTCCCTCTCCTCCATCTTCTCCTTGTCGACCAATGCTGCCACCAGAACCGTCTCCTCAACTGTCCCAGTCTCCCTCTCCAGCTCAGCAACCGTCTCGATAACCCTCTGGNNCGAAGGAGTCTCGGAGGCTCCGGGGCTTACCAGTCATGATGACATCTATGTCCATGGCACCGGTCTTCACGTCAACGCCAACGTCGGAGAGCGAGACTGTCATTATGCGGATCGCGCTCTTCGCATCCTCCACGGTGACCCGATCGCGGAGAAACGCTCGGGCTCGAGCCTCCGATATTCTCACGAGAGCCTCCAACTGTCTCGGAGTAATAGCGACCGCGGCTTCTGTTCCGCCCTTGGAACGCATTTTCAGGTAAAAGTCGCGAAGCTCGTTGACCGCTTCCGGGGTGAGGACGGGTACAATCCTCTTCGCGAAGCTGATGTATTTCCGCAGAAATTCGGGCGGAAAAGGAGCAGTCTCAGGACTTGTCCTGCTCCGGTGAAGGGCGAGAATATGCTCTGACATTCTCGCATCGTAATCAGCCTCCGGCTGGTCCTTGATGATGAAGATCAGATCGAATCGTGAGAGGATAGTCACTGGAAGGTTGATGTTCTCACCGACATTCCGGTGCGGCTCGTATCTGCCCAGCGCCGGGTTCGCAGCCGCCAAAACCGCAGCCCTCGCGTTCAGTGTCGCCACGATTCCTCCCTTAGCAACGCTAACGGTCTGCTGC
>DAFH01000061.1:0-5572 GCA_002495485.1 Candidatus Bathyarchaeota archaeon UBA185 | reverse complement strand
CTTCTCACGCAAGACGGCTGCCGTAAGACCGGCGGCGGTCGTTCCTCGCCCAGACGTGTATAGACCTCTCGGAGCTATCCTTGACACGTACTGGAGCAACTGGCTCTTGGCAGTACCAGGATCACCGATCAGGAGAACATTTTCGTCGCCTCGGATGTTGATACCATCGGGCAGTTGCTTGGCGGTCCCGCCAAAGAGCGCGTAGAGAATTCCCTCCTTCACGTCCTCGTAGCCGTAGATCGACGGGGCGAGGCTCATGATCAGCTTACGGTGAATCCATGGGTCTTGGGACGCGTCGAGAATCTGCTTCTCATCCTCCGGAGTTATCTCTACAACCTCGGTCTCTTTGCCGATTACGTCGATGAAGTTCGCGTCGAGATAGATGTTGAAGGTTCGAAGTTTGCCTCTCTCACCGACTGTCTGTTTCTCAGCACGTACGATAGATGTTACTGAGACTCTGTCACCGGGCCGAGCGGAATCGACCAGGTCATCCTCAATCCGTATGTCTAGATATCGGGGCAGTTGACCAGGCGGAAGATCCTCGGGCCGCTCCTGTATTCTCGCCTCCTGAGTGTTCTTGAACTTGGACTGTTCTTCCATCAGCTCGAACGACGTGCTCTGCTTACAGAACGGACAATGCGTTCCTGGACCTCGGATCAGTTCTCCTTCCTGATCTTGGACAATCGTCTCGAGACATTTTCTGCAACGAAAGACGGCACTGACGATGGTTGGCCGGACCTGTGTGGTCCTGACTACTATGCCATCGACCAGCGCGAGTTTCTTGATGTTCTCCGCACCGATCTTGCGTAGCGCGGTCTTCTCGGGAAAGCGTCGGAACCGGGCGAATATCTTGCCAACGTGTTCAGCATACTCCGGATCTTCTACGCGCATCTGGGCCGTTGCTGCGGAGCTCGCATAGCTGATGAAGTCGTCAGGCTTCTCCACGACGCTACGCGCGAGCGCGGGGTCGAACGATATCAGATCATCAAAGTCTATGATGAGCGACTTGCCATTGGCAACGGCCACTTGGGCCAGCCTTTTCCGATATTTAGAACCCATCTGGTCAGACTGGAAAGTCCTGAAGAAATCCTGGAAGACTTCCTCCGGAAGGGCTGTTCTAACGACCGTGGTCAATTGGTGGTCTCCCTTCCGAGAATGTCTTTCCTCCAAGAGTCGACCGTGCCTCGGATGTTCTGGTAGAGCGCCAACTCCTCTGCCGTAAGATTCGACGTTAGCTCTGTCGGCTGCTCACCAGAAGCGCTGAGCGACGCGATCTTTTTGACCCGAATATTCACGATATCGCGTGAGAGCGAGAGAGCCTTGTCCAGATCCCGTCCCTTAGCCCGATCCTTGGCCTCTTCGGCCTTGAGCGCCTTCAAGAGTCGGCGGACTTGGAAGTAGAAATTCTTGGCAAGCTTGGGTATCTGCCGAGACCCGGGAAGCGTCTCCTTGTAGTGGGTTGTCGAAAGAGTGTTGAGTGTTAGCTGGTCTTCTTCTCTGAACTTTGCATAACCCATCTGGACGAAATGAGTCGCAATCCATAATGGAAGCTCGACCTCTTGGCCCATCCGGTAGGGACCGAAGACTCGGTCTCCCATTCGTGTCTCGGGGAATTCTCTGAGTAAGTTGACTCGACTTGGCGAGTTTTCAAATTCTGTATCGACAATCGAGACTATTGATGGTTCTTCGCGCATACTACTCGCCCTCGAAGGGAGTTCGACGGTTCGGAGCCCCCACTATATTCCTTGCTGAACAGAAAGAGCGATGAGTTCCTCAGGATATTTCGTGTAGAGGTGAGTGAAAGAGTCTTTAGTAATGGATGCGGGCCGCTTCTCACGAAAAATGCAGACGACGACTGAACCAGCACTCTGGACAGAGAAATACAGGCCCAAGACTCTCGGAGAAATTATCGATCAGGAAGAAATCGTTTCCCGCCTCCAAGAGTTTGTTAAGCGGGCTGCGATGCCCCACTGTCTGTTCGCAGGCCCGCCTGGCACGGGCAAGACCACTGCCGCACTCTGCCTCGCGCACGATCTGTTTGGTGAAAGGTTCCAAGACGTCTTCATGGAGCTAAACGCGAGCGACGAGAGAGGAATAGATGTCGTCCGGACAACCGTGAAGGAGTTCGCGCGCATGGCCTCGCTGAGCTCGGTGCCATTCAAGATTCTCGTCCTCGACGAGGCGGACAACATGACTTCAGATGCTCAGTCCGCGCTGCGACGGACAATGGAGAAGTATACGGACACGTGCAGGTTCATCCTCTGCTGCAACTATTCCGGGAGGATAATCGAACCTATCCAGTCCAGATGCGCCCTCTTCCGGTTCACTCCTCTACCCGATGAGAGAATTGTAGAGAACCTTCACCACATCGCGAAGAACGAGGGCTTGAAGGTCACTGAACCAGGTCTTAGGTCTGTAGTGGAAGTGGCTGAGGGGGATCTGAGGAAGGGGATAAACACCCTTCAGGCCGCCTCGTCAATGTCCAAGGGTATAACAGAGGAATCTGTCTACCAAGTAGTCGGGAGAGCGAAGCCGACAGATGTCCATGAGATGCTTAACCACGCCCTCAAGGGCGATTTCATCAAGGCGCGAGAAGAGCTTAGACACCTTTTAGTAAAGTATGGCCTTTCGGGGTCAGAGATAGTCCGGCAGATTCACTCCGAGATTTTCCGGCTGGCTATTCCAGAGAAGAAGAGAATCGAACTCATCGAGGCTGTCGGCGAGATCGACTTCCGCCTCGTTCAGGGCGGAGACGAAGAAGTTCAGCTCAGCGCCCTGCTGGCCCGGCTTGCTTCAGGCTCCTAAGAGCTGGCCTAAAACTNNGACGATAAAGCACAGGCCGACCAACAGTAAAGATGTTGCAGGTAACAAGACAGCACTGGAGAAGCTACGTGAATGGGTCGATTCCTGGAAGGAGGGTCCGCCGAATAAACGGGCAGTCCTGCTTTACGGACCCGCCGGCGTCGGGAAGACAACGGTCAGCGAGGCCTTAGCCACGGAACGGGGCTGGGACCTTGTCGAGATCAATGCTTCAGACAAGAGAAGCGGAGAGATTCTCTCAAAGATTGCTGGCCTCGCCTCGACTCAGTCGACTCTCTTCAACAAGGGAAGACTAGTTCTTCTAGACGAGGTTGATGGAATCAATCTCAGAGAAGACCAAGGCGCAGTAACAACAATCCTCCAGATTATCAAAGGCACACAATACCCCTTGATCCTTACTGCCAACGATCCCTGGGACCCCAAGATTCGACCCCTGCGGGAAGCGTGCTTTCAGATCGAGCTGAAGCGGCTTGGAATCCGAGACGGCGTCCCGCTGCTCAGAAGCGTCCTCCAGAAAGAGGGAGTCAGGACGACCGATGATGCGTTGAAGTTCATCATCGACAAAGATCGAGGCGACATCCGGTCAGTTCTAAACGATATACAGCTACTGTCCAGCAGAGACAAGACGCTCACGATGGACGATGTGAGCCTCCTCTCCGGTAGGGACAGAACCGAATCGGTCTTCGAGGTTCTCCGAGTAGTCTTCAACAGCCGAACAGTGGCTTCGGCGCGAAGAGCGCTGTCAATATCCAGNNACCAGGAGATGCTGTTCCAGTGGATATTCGAGAACGTGCCGTATCAGATCACTAAATCAGCCGAACTCAAAGAAGCGATCGATGCTTTGGCCGAGGCAGACATGTACTTTGCGCACATCAAGAAGACCCAATCCTGGCACTTGCTCTCCTATGCACTCGATTTGATGACTGCAGGTGTGGCAGTTGCAAAGCGGACTTCGACGAGCGGCTGGGTCCCGATGAGGTTTCCCCAGCGAATCAGTTCAATGTCAAGAAGGAGAAGTAGCAGAGATCTTAGAAAGAGAATCGGAGCAGCAATCGGTGAAAGAACCCACGTGTCCGCTCGGCGTGCCCAGCAGTTGTATTTTCCAGTGATCCGGTTCGAATACGAGCACGATCCGGAAGGATTCGAGCATATTGCAACCTGGCTGGGCGACAAGGAGGAACTGGAAGAAATGCTAGCCGCGGAATCGAGCTAGACTGCCTAGCGGTTACGTAGAATCAGAATAGCGCCAATGAAGGCTATGACGGTTGCAATGCCGATAGACCAACCCATCTGAACAAGCGCGGCCTGAGTGATCAGCGCCCCCGCTCCCATGGGCGTCGTCGCGGCAATAGCCATCAGGCCACCGCCAAACAGAAGGAGAGTTCCTATAGTAAGCAGAGCCTCTCGCAAATGGCTTCCCGAAGAATTGCGGTCGAGGATGTGAAATTAAGACTTGCTCTACAGAGAAAAATGGTCCACGTTTACACCATCATTCACTCAAAGCCGCACTGACCAGTTGATTGGTGACACCAAGATAGGTCCTGTAGTCGAGAGCCTCCCTGAGCTCTTTTGGCTTGAGCCTTTTCGATACGAAAATATCTTCTGCCAGAATCTTCATGAAGGGCACTCCAGTGTCGAGCGATTTCATTGCGATCCTTCGCACTCGATCGTGGGCGTCTTGCCGTGGGACTCCCCTCTCTACGAGCATGTTGACCACTCTCTCAGCTAGCAACGCGCCCTGGGAGAGCTCCAGGTTGCGTTCCATGCTTCGGGGCATTACTTCAAGTCCTTTCAGGACTCGGTACTCTAGGCGCAGCATCTCGTCGGCTAAAATGAACGACATTGGGAAGATGAATCTCTCGTTGGCCGAGTTCGATAGGTCGCGCTCGTGCCAGAGCGGAACATTCTCGAGCGCGGGAACTGTCAGACCTCTCAGAAGCTTCGCGAGACTCGAGACTCTCTCGCTCAGCTCAGGGTTCCGTTTCGATGGAAGAGCTGAACTTCCGACCTGTTTCTTCCGTTCGAATGGTTCGAACGCCTCAGAGATCTCGCTCCTCTGCAGGTTCCGAATCTCTGTGGCAAACTTGTCGAGACTGGACCCGAGAACAGCCAGATACGTCACCACCTCCGCGTGGATGTCGCGAGGAATCACCTGAGTAACCAGTCCAGCAGGTTTCAACCCCAGTCGACCAAGTGCCTTCTCTTGTATCTTCAACGCGTTCTTTCCAAGCCCGGCGCCAGTACCGACGATGCCGAGAATTTTTCCGACCAGGGCACGTTCTCGAACCTGTTTCAGTCGTCTCTTCTGGCGTTTCACCTCTGAAAGCCAGACGGCCAGCTTCAGTCCGAAGGTGATGACACCCGCATGTCTCCCGTGCGTTCGCCCGACCATCATCAGGCTTCTGTACTTCCGAACCATTGAAGCAAGAATCGTCTCCAGTTCGTCGAGCTCTTTCCCAATGATCTCGAATGCCTCCTTGAACTGGAGAGCGGTCGCAGTATCCTCGACGTCCATGCTCGTCAAGCCATAGTGTACGAATTTCTTGCCTTCGCCCTTGCAAGATTCCGTGAGGGCCATGACCATTGACATGAGATCATGATGAGTCTCCTTCTCGATCTCCTTCGTCCGCGCGAGCGTCACGGTCTTCGTGTTCGCGTTGCCTGCTATGTCCTCGGCAGCTTCCTTTGGAATATCACCGACGGCAGCCCTAGCCTCCGCGACTGCCGCTTCAACCTCCAGCCACTTCTGCAG
>DAFH01000174.1:534-3354 GCA_002495485.1 Candidatus Bathyarchaeota archaeon UBA185 | reverse complement strand
TGGTTGCCTTCGACGGCTCGGAGAGCGCGTTGTGGGCCTGCAAAGTCTCCGAAGTCGTAGCAAGTGGATGGGAGGGAGATGTTTCTATCATTTGGGAGGCAAAATGTTATTAGCCGTGCGACGCTGCCCATCAATTGGTGTAGATCGTAATGGCCGCGGTCGTGCCTGTGATAGACGTAATGGCACGAAAGGTTCGGACTGTTGATTCTGGAGAGCCTGTCTTCAACGCACTGAAGACGATTATCAGCTTCGAAGTTGGATGTGTCATCGTGAAAGAAGGGCGCGATGTCGTTGGCATCATCACGAAGGGAGATATTCTGAGGAATGCCGTTCTGAAGGATTTGAACATCAAGACTCTCACTTGCAAGCAGATAATGTCAAAGCCTGTCATAACCATAGGTGACAGGGCGACGGTCGAGGATGCCTCTCGCTTGATGTCCAAGAATGACGTGTTCAAGCTACCAGTGGTCAACGACAAAGGGGAACTCATAGGAGTCGTCACATCATCCGATCTGATCCGGGAGGAGCCGGTTCACCTTGGTTATCTGAAGGAGTTGATCAGGGCGCGCTACGTTCCGGCGAGACTGAGGACGAACCCTAGGTAAGTCTACGAATTCCGTGGCTTAGCCGGATACGCTTCAAGCGCTTCTGCACAAATGTGCAAGAACCAACGTCCGAGGTAGCATACTACTGGCACCGTCCTTTGGCCAACCCCATTTTGTACCGCCAGACAGTACGAAACGAAACTGGGACAGAAGCCGAACGGAAGGCGAACCTTCCAGACGGCGATGACGCCAAGAGATTACCGACGACTATGCACAGGAAGACGATTGTGATTGACAGTGAGGCGAGGAAGACAGCGTCACTTCGCTGGTCAAAACCGTTCGACAGCCTCCGATTCGACATGGTCTTCACAGACTGGCGGGACTCGGTCGCGGCCCTATCTGCGGAAGATTCGCTCACCAAAGAACAGGACGTTAAATAAAAGGGGTGAACCAGATTACACGAAGCCACGCACCCGCGTTCCTTAGGGCTCATCTCGTTGCTGCCATTCCTGGCACATCGAGGAAATCCAACGCGACAACTGCGACGGACATAGCCAGCGACCCAAGTTCCAATCTGCCGTAGACTTGTTTCTCGACAATGTTCCGGTTGGAATGAGGCATCTATCCGAGGCTCCTTCTCGGAAAGAAAGGGTTTATGCTCACGTCGTGACTACTCCCGGCAGTATGCCAGCTAAGTTCAGAAAAATCCTGGCCCCAATCGACGGTTCGCCCAATTCCTACCATGGACTTCAATACGCAGTTGACTTGGCGAAGAAGTACAACGCTGAGATTACCCTGATTCACGTGGTTGAGCGCCTAGTCTACACCGGCGTTGGCAACGGGACGATGCTGATTCCGGCGGGGGTTTACACCGGGATGGAGGACTTCGCGAGAGAGCTGCTCTCGAAAAGAAAGAGGGAGCTAGCCAAGGAGGGTGTACGAGTAAGTGCCATACTCAAGAGAGGCGACCCTTCGGTGGAGATACTTAGGGCCTCGAGGGGGTTTGACCTAATCGTGATGGGAAGCAGGGGTTTCGGCTTTTTCAAAAGGCATCTCCTTGGAAGCGTTTCGAACAGCGTAGTGCAGCAATCCAAGGTACCAGTGCTAATCGTTGGACCAGGGTAGCCGGAGAAAGCGAACTGCGCGCTGACCGAATGAGAAGGGCGTACTCGACAGATTGGCATTGGCAATCGCGGCGAGTTCAGATTCCCCTGCGGGTGTCCCCTCGTGCACATCCCTCAACCAGTCTATGGCAGCATACTCTCATTTTGACCTAGTTTGCCTCTAGACGCAACGGAACTCGACCAAGTGCAGAACCGAGTTACGGGGCTCTGTGTTCGTCTTCCGTCAAGGAGATAGTTTGTTCCCTTCGGAACTGTTCCACTTAGCCTAGAGTTTGGACTTGCGGCGACCCAAGTACCATTGGTCGCCCTCGAATCAGGTCGAGTCGTCGATAAAAGGGGTCCAAGAATCCCTCGAGAGACGCCTACTGGGCGCGCGCTTCCTCTCTGAGGATGTCATACGCCCTCGCGCCGAATTTTTCTTCCAATACCAGCAGACTGTCCGGTCGTCCTATGTACGCACCTTGCAGCACAACTCCGTTCCTGAAAAGCAGTTCGGTGATGAAAGTGGCCAAGCCCACCGTCTTTTCTGACCTTGGACCGATGCGCACGCCGATCTTCGCCATCCCGCCCTCTACGGTCATCTGGTACCGCCTTCCCAGCTCCTTCTCGACCAGCTTGCTGTCCTCTCTGTCCACGAGGACCTTAACCACGCCGGGGAGCTGTACAATCTCCGTCGGAGTTGTGAGCCTCGGGAGCATCTTCAAGACTTCCTCTAACACCTGGGTCGGTGGAACTCCACTCACCCGGAACGAGATCTCTGCTACTCCCCCGGTCAACGTCACCCTCGCGTCATCTAGAATCTTATCCAGCTTCGTCGCGCGCTCTTCGGCTATGCCATCTGAGAACCGCTTGACAGTGACGACGAGCGTAGGAAGTTTGATCTTTGTCCCCGTTAACTCCTCAACTTTAGGAAGAATACGCGCCGCGAGGGCATGGTAGTTCACGACCTTCATCCGGNNGGCCTCTGTAGTCGATAGCTGCGTCGCTCTCCCGTCTCTGCTCAAATTGCTCTCGGCCAGCGTGTGCTGTTGTTATACATATAACAATTGTGTAGGAAAATTTATATGCCGTAACAAATCCGCGTGTCCTGAAACATAATGCAAACCGCAAAAGTCGCAGACAAACCTGAGAGCGTCGCAAAGCTCCCCAGC
>DAFH01000174.1:325-458 GCA_002495485.1 Candidatus Bathyarchaeota archaeon UBA185 | reverse complement strand
ATTCGTCAACAAAGTACGCTCCACTAAGGGCGTTAGGGGAACACAAACCCTGATTCCTCTTGAAGGACACCTGACGGAGAGGAAGGCGCTGGTCAATGAGGCCGTCGCGCTCGTACTCCTCAGAGTGCAGGAG
>DAFH01000174.1:0-196 GCA_002495485.1 Candidatus Bathyarchaeota archaeon UBA185 | reverse complement strand
CCGAAATGGAACTTCGCGTGCGGATTTCGTAGTGAGGAAGTGAGAACTCGTGCTATCGTCTTCGGCGTTAGAGGCCGCCCTCTCTATGACGAGAGAAAGACGCCCCGAGGTCAGCGAGGAACGAAAGATGACCCCGGTAACCGGACGAGTCAAGGACGAGATTCGCAAGAAGTTGGGCTCACAACAGGTCACGCTA
>DAFH01000060.1 GCA_002495485.1 Candidatus Bathyarchaeota archaeon UBA185 | reverse complement strand
ATCAGCAGGCGTTGATGTTGCAGTCAGCCACTCAAAGAGGAAAAGGCGAACGGTGGGCGACGGTCCAAGATGCTACAATTTCCGTGTCGCCGGAAAAGGCAAAACCGGATGACAGTCTCGCGTTCACGGTCAGTTTCAAACTCAATGGCGGCATAAGACGGAACTTCGTTCGACGACTCTGGGAGGTAGCATACGACGAACACGATCTGGGACTGAGAGTNNAGGAGTATTCTTCTGGACCAGAAACCCGGAACTCCCTTACCGAGTCTGGGCAACAGTCGCTACTGAATTCGAGACGATCCTCTATCCTAAAACGGAGGAAGAAGCACAGAGGATGCTCTTCGACGTCACGCGAAGCTTCGAACTCCCAGCATCTAAGCTTGGCATGGGACACCACACACTTGAGGCTAAGGTCCATGCGAAATGGGGCAAACACATCTTCACTGAGAGAGGCGAAGCCAGCGCGAAGACTCCAGCCATCAGGATAAGCATCGAGTAATCGTCAAGNNTCATGACGGAATCATAGGACAAGACATTCTGACAGTAACTGAGGGCGAGAACGAACTTACGATTATCCTGCGCGACAACCGCTACCTGTTTGTCAAGGTCATTAATGGCAAACTAGTGACGGAATCAGTGCCAGAGTAGTTCGATAGCCTAACCTGTTAAAGAAGAGACTGGGCGTATCGGGCAATTGTTGTCACGCTAGATTTTGAGAACTATCTTGCCAAAATGTTCGCTGTTCTCCATTCTAGTCTGAGCTGCGGCGGCTTCTCTAAGGGGAAATATTGAATCTACGATNNATTCAGTCTCCCGTCTTCAAAGAACGTCAGGACCCTGAGGAGCTCTCCCCTTCCTCCCATGTAGGATCCCATAAGCGAGAACTGGCGGACAAATACGTATCGAATGTCGATCTCTGCCTTTCCACCGCTGGTCACTCCACAGTTGACGAGTCGCCCGCCGGGGGCCATTGATCGCATGCTCTTCTCCCATGTTGCCTGACCGATGTGGTCGAAGACGACGTTGGCCTTCCTTCCGTTCGTGACTCGCTTCACTTCCGCGGGAACATCTTGGGTGTGATGGTTGANNACCCATTCGGCTCCCAGTTTTCGCGCTTTCTCCAGCTTCGCGTCACTGCCTGCGGTGGCGATGACCCTTGCGCCCAAGATCTTGGCGACTTGAATCGCAGCGCTTCCTACCCCGCTACCGGCGCCCCAGACTAGAACTGTCTCGCCCGCGGCCAGGTGTGAGCGAGTCGTGAGCATGTGCCATGCGGTGAGAAATACGAGGGGAATGGAGGCGGCTTCTTCGAAGCTTAGCTCGTCGGGAATCGGAAGAATGTTTTCTTGAGGAACTGACACGTATTCTGCGTATCCTCCTTGAGTCTCGTATCCGATGATCTTGTAGTTTTCGCAGAGGCTGTCCCAGCCCGATGCGCAGTATTCGCAAGTGCCGTCGCTGATTCCTGGCGCGATTAGGACTCGGTCGCCGGGTCTGTGATATTTGACAAGACTTCCCACCCTGGCGACTTCGCCAGATATGTCACTGCCTGAGATGTGTGGCATGGGAATTCTTTCTCCTCTGGTCCCACCGCGAGCCCAGATGTCCAGATGATTGAGCGCGCAGGCTCTTACACGGATAAGAGCTTGAGTCTCATTGAAATTCGGGTCTGGAGTGTCTTCGTAACGTAGCCTCTCAGGGCCTCCAAATTCGTGAAAGACTACAGCCTTCAGCCATGCTTCCTCCGACTAGATAATCCAATTCGAGGCGACATTTGTGCTCAGCTCAACTGCATGTCCTTAATTAGCCAGAACCTGTTCTAAGGCTCGTCTGGAGATACTGGTCCTGACCTCGCAACAACAGGCAGAGTCCGAGAGGGTTGCCAGCGAGTTGAAAGGGAATACCCTCCGTGTCTACTGGTACGTGATGAATGCCAACAGGCAGACGGTTGGCGTTCGCGAGGTTCAAAGAGCACTCGAGTTCTCCAGCCCGACGCTCGCCCTCTACCACCTGGACAAACTCAAAGATCTAGGGTTGGTTTCGAAGGACTCAGGGGAGTATCGGCTCATCAAGGAGGTAAAGGTCGACGTTCTCAAACAATTCCTCAGGCTGGGCACGTTCTTCGTGCCTAGATTCGCACTCTACGCGGCACTCTTCACCGTCCTATTCGTCTACTACGTCATGATCATGCCGGATCTCAGCTTGTTCACGCTGTTCGGGCTTATCTTCGGAGGATTGGGGTCCGCGATCTTCTGGTTCGAGACTTGGAAGGCCTGGAGGCAGCAGCCGTGACCGTTCAAGGATTGAACAATGCGTTCAAACTCGTTGGGTTATCTGTCGGTTAGACCCCGTTCAAAGAAGGCGACCGAGAACGCTCAATCCCGCCAAGATGAAACTGGTCGAGTATGGCCTCGTCGGACTGGCCATTGGAGCGGTCCTAATAGTCGGACTACAGCTGAGGCCTCAAACCGTCTTTCCCTCACAAGGGACGCTTCAAGTCGCTTTCACGAACGATAGCTTCTCCGGCCTCGAGCTAANNGGCTGTCACGGGACCTGTGCTGCGACGAGCGCAAACGTGACCGTTTCATCCATAGAAGTCCACACGCTGGGCATCGATAACATCACTGGGGAATGGGCTTCCGGATGCACGAACGGAATTTCACAGACCTTTGACATCGTCAAGATTAGAAACGCGCCACAGACAGTATGCGAGACTCAGATTCAGCCGGCGACGATTACGGATGTGAGACTTACTGTCTCGTCGGCTAGGGCGAGATTTCCAGGAACAGGCATAGTGGCCTTCGGCTCCCCAAGTGGAACGCAGGAGATCCCGCTTAGTCCACGGGCAGATGTACGCGCAGGCAAGACTACCACGATATTGATCGACTTTCAGCCGTTCACCACCTGCCGTAGCAACGGCGATTGTGACCTAACTCCGGTCTTGCACGCCTCCCCCGAGGGATCAGACTAGGACTATCTCACGGGGACTCGTTATTCACGTCGAATGCAGCCGACCCTTCCAGAACAATGGTAGCGGGGGGTGGATTTTCGG
>DAFH01000156.1 GCA_002495485.1 Candidatus Bathyarchaeota archaeon UBA185 | reverse complement strand
ACGGAAACGCTCCAGAACAGCAGCCATGGCCGGAGCCACAACAGCGCCAGGCCAGCCGCCTAGTCAGTCACCGGGTCCAATGCCGGGACCCTCCGGACCAACCCAGTAGCAGCACAGACAGCCCCCTTTTCCTTTCCCTTTTTTCCAACTCTCAAGAGACAACATGCTAAACTTGCCCGTCCGACCGGTTCTCCATGAGTGTCGATGGACCGCAGTGGATCCGCGGTTGTAGCAGATCATCTTACCAAGCTCTACGGATCTGTTGTGGGTCTAAACGACCTCTCAGTCTCCGTCGGCCCCGGGGAGGTCAGAGGACTACTGGGCCAAAACGGCTCGGGAAAATCGACACTGCTGAAGAGTCTCGTCGGCCTGATTCATCCCACTTCAGGGTCTGTCAGGGTTCTCGGACTTGACGTGCAAAGGTCTCCGATGGAGGTTAGACGTTCTGTTGGCTACGTGCCAGAGTCGCCGAAACTCTACGAGTTTCTCACAGCAACGGAGTATCTGGATTTCATCGCTGACGTGAGAGGGTTATCGTACGGCGAGAAGACGGAGAGAATTGAGCGGCTAATACGGGCTCTCGACCTGGAGGGCAAGCAGGGCGACACGATCAGCGGCTACTCCCAGGGAATGAAGCAGAAAGTGGCCCTGATGGGAGCGATCCTTCACCGGCCAAGAGCGCTCCTCCTCGACGAGCCCTTGAACGGTCTGGACCCTAAGTCGGCCAGGGTCGTAAAGGAGCTGATTCACAGTCTCGCCCTCGAGGGAGTCACCACGATCTTCAGCACTCACATACTTGAGATCGCGGAGGCGGTCTGTGATCGTCTCACAATACTTCAGAATGGGCGCGTCCTGGCAGAGGGGACCGCTCAGGAGCTGCGGGAGAAGGCTGGGCTTCCTGGCTCGGGATTGGAAGATGTCTTCTTGAAATTGACAGGAACAAAGGGCGTTGAGGATATCGTTGAGGCTCTGATGAGATGAGACTCCGTGTTCTGCTGAAGTTTGCCAAGATCTTGATGGTCTCGCGACTCCGCGGGACAAGACGGTCCTTTGTAACGAACAGTATCACGAGCAGGCCCATAATCATAACACTCATCGGCGTGGCGATGTTTGGAATCGGCCTGTCCCTCGGATGGCTGACCATCTCGTTCCTGGCATCGTCCGGCTCCAGTGCTTCCGCGACCGGCCAGATTGTCTACACGATATTTGGGGGAATACCGATCTTTCTGGTCGGTTTCTTCTTCTCGATGGGCTTGTTGTGGGAGCTGAACGCGTCAACAGAGTCCGAGACGACGGACGTGATCAACTGGCTCCCGATAACGCCTTCCGAATATGTGATCGCATCAACACTCTCAGCCAGCTACACGTACTCACCGTTAGTCGCGGTTGCGCTCGGCTATGCACTGCCGATCGGACTCTTGACGGGAAACGCCACCGCGTTCATTCTTCTGGTAGGTGTCAGTCTGATCTCAACGTTCATCGGGTCCGTAGGTGTTGAGATTCTCCGAAGCGTGCTCGCTCGGGCGTCGTCAGCCTTCACCAAGGTCGGTGGAAAGACGATGGTCGTGATGCGGATCATAGGAGTTGTCGTTATTCTGGTTTTCACTCAGGCACTGTTCAGCGGCTTCCTAGTCGTGAGACTCATCAGCACTCTCGTCGGCGACATCGCTGCAACCGTCGCGGTCCCTGTGTTCTGGCCGACCCTGAGCATCACAAGCTTGCTGAATTCTGATCCCCTCTCCGCGGGAATCTATTCGTTGCTTAGCACCGGATTTTTCTTCTCACTGGCCTATATCGCCCTCGCTCTTCGCGCACGGTTCTGGATAACCGCGCCACCCTCGCTACACTACTCAAGCTCAGGTTCTCTTTCCAAGGCGAGCAGACTTAGATGGTTTGGACTTAGCAACATGTCGATCACTCTTGTAAGGCGCGAAATCCGTTCCGCCACGCGCCGGAAGGAGGTGGTCCGATTGATGGCCATTCCGTTGATACTGCCTGTTATGATTCTCTTCCCGGTTGTATTCTCGCCTGCTCCGTCCTCGGCGGCTGACATACCGGTTTCCGTGAATCCGTTGCTTCTGGCCGGGCCTCTAATCTTCGGAGTAGGTCTAGGCGCGCTGTTTCTAGGATTAACATCGATCGGCCAGGAAGGCGGAAGGCTATGGAACATCGGAGCTTTACCCATTGGCGAGAGAATGGTCGTGAAGAGCAAACTCTTGTTNNCTCCATCATTGCCATGATCGGCCTGACTCTAGGACTCTCATTGGCAGTGTTCGTTTTTCACCTGTCGGTGTCAGACGCTTTCATCTTCTTCGGAGTTGGTCTCACGGTCGTTCTTGCCGAGTCAAGTCTCGGAATCGCGATAGGCAGCCGCTATGCCGACTTTTCCGAAGGTCCCAGACCGAGGTTCGTGACAATCGCGGGCTCTATCATCGGATCGGTTCTTGGAATGGTTCTCATGGCTCTTCTCGCCGTGGCATTCGTTCTGACACTGATTGTGAGCGTTCGTATCGTGGGATATTCGGCATCTTTGGACCTGATCGAGGCATTGCCCTTCCTGGCTATTGGTGTCGTTTCCCTGATTTTCTCAGAGATCGGGTACAGACTCTCGATTGGACCAGTAAGGCGCATCCTGACCGAGATATCGGCCTAGCGAACGAAATCCAACTTCAGGAGAGAATCATGCTGCTTCCAGCTAGTTGTTGATCGCTGGTAACTCGTTTTGTGTGCTACGCGTTACAAGTAACGTTAATATTGACTCTTGCGTGGACTCATCGCACGAACCAGAACAAGACAGTCCACACGTACGATCCTAGAAGCTGTCGAGCAACGGTTCGAATTGGAGAAAAAGAAGCAAAATGGAATTGGCAGATGAACCTAAGTCGTGGGTGGAAGAAGCCCGTAATAGAGTGAAGCGCATCAGCGATCTTGATCCGAAGGATAGGCTCGACATCGTCTACGGCATAGGCCTCTGTTGCTCTACCCTTGCGAAGAGCATGCAGGGTTGGATGCAGTGGATCGGGAATCTTTCACTCAAAGACTTTCAACAAGATGAGTTAGAGGAGATATTCGGCATTATCAAGAAGGCAACGGTCCAGCTGATGGAGCTTGACATCGACAAGACGTCCAAGTACGAGGAATCGCACGGACTGCGCCAGAAGCCGGGCCGCGAAACCAATCGGCTCGTAAGCTAGAGCAAACCGTTAACCGGACATTTTCGCCCCCAGTCGATGGGGAGCAATAACGCCCAAGAGGATCGTCATAATAGCCGAGTTCAGTATCCATCCCATCGGGTCCGGAACAAGCGTAGGTCGTTACGTTAAGGCGGCAATCAGAGCGCTGTCCAAGATTCCCGGCTTGGAGTATGAGGTTACGCCGATGGCAACCGTTCTGGAAGCCTCAGACCTCGAAACGATTCTTCGGGCAGTCGAGGTGTCCCACGCCGCACTTCGGTCTATGGGCGTCGAACGGATCGCTTCTTCGCTTAGGGTAGACGAGCGTCTCGACAAGCCTCGGACCATGCGCGACAAAGTGCTAAGTGTAAGAACCTAGAGTCGCGGCGTACTCACTCTAGCCGTTTGAAGAGGCTCTGCATGAACCGTATCGGTATCGGCTGG
>DAFH01000032.1:2199-2681 GCA_002495485.1 Candidatus Bathyarchaeota archaeon UBA185 | reverse complement strand
TAACCGTGGTATGCCCGCTCCAGCGCCGCAACATCAATCTTCTTCATCTTCAGCATCGCCTGCATAACCCTCCCCGCCTTCTTCGCGTCCGGATCGTTCAGAAGCCGCGGCAGAGCCGCCGGAACAATCTGCCAAGAAAACCCAAACCTGTCCCTGAGCCAGCCACACTGCTGAGCCTTCGGATCACCACCCTGACTCAACCGGTCCCAGTAGTGGTCAACCTCCCGCTGCGACTCACACTCCACATACATAGAAACGGCCTCATTCGGCTTAAACAACGGCCCCCCATCCAACGCCATGAAACGCTGCCCCTCCAACTCGAACAAACCCGTCAACACCTTCCCCTCCATACCCTTCATCGGCCCCCCCAGCGGACCCTCCGGATACCGCTTGATACTCACAATCCGAGAATTCTTGAAGATCGAGACATAGAAGTTCATCGCCTCCTCCGCATTCCTGTCGAACCAGAAGAACGGAGTAAT
>DAFH01000032.1:1125-2192 GCA_002495485.1 Candidatus Bathyarchaeota archaeon UBA185 | reverse complement strand
GGTATCGAGATCACGCGAGACGCCGCGGAAGACCAAAGACCCTGTCGACCCGGACGGGCCTTCGACCTGCGGCCTTTCGGGTCGTCGGTCAGCCAATCCGGTCTGTACGCTACCTCAGCGAAGAAAAAGAAGGGATATTGTCGGCTGAGACGCCGTCTACATTGGCTTGCCCTGGAAAAGGGCGAACGTGTTGTTCTCCGGGTCCTGGACGATCGCGAACCATCCGATGTCCGGAATCTCCTCCTTCGCCTTGACGACCTTCGCGCCGAGACTCTCGGCCTTAGCGAGAGCCAGGTCAATGTTGGCGACGCCGAAGTAGTTGAGGAATCCTGATTCGCCCATCGTCTTCTTGTAGATGCCGCCCATCGTCTCGTTCGGGCCAGCATCCGGGTGCGCTATCAGCCAATAGTCCGATGCTCCCATCGGCATCTTGCTAATCTTCCAGTCGAACAGTTGTTCATAGAACCGCGCGACCTTCTCAGGCGAGTCGGTCGGTATCTCGAAGTGGACCAGTGCATGGTACCGTGGCTGTGGTCTTGTTGTCTCTGTTGCTGCTTCCATTAGAAACCAGCAAATCTCTTCCTCGACGAGTCCTAGTTAAACATGAGACCATACAAGGCCGGATGAAACTGGAAACCCCGCGACGGTCGCGTGGACAGCGCGGCGGCCGCCGGCAGAGAAGTTATTTCGAAGCAGCCTTCGCAACAGTCCAAGCGGCATTGGCAAGCCAGGCAGAATATCGCGCAAAGGAACTAAGTCCTGAAACATGGACAGACTTTGAGAGACTATTCTCCAAACACGGCGGAGTCGGAGGCTGCTGGTGCATGTACTACCAGCGGCCACGAGGCGGCACGATGAAACAGCTCACACCAGGCGAGAGACGCGCCAAGAACAAAAGAGACAAGAAAACCCTCGTCGAGGACGGAAAGGCTCACGGCGTCCTCCTCTACGATGCCGGAACTCCAATCGGCTGGTGCGCGTATGGTCCCAAGCGGGAGTTTCCGCGAATCGACAAAGGTCGAAACTACAGTCGGCTCAACCTACAAGACGAGCCGGAGAAGCTCTGG
>DAFH01000032.1:366-975 GCA_002495485.1 Candidatus Bathyarchaeota archaeon UBA185 | reverse complement strand
CCATGTCTTGATGAGAAAGACGATAAGAGCCTAGAATGATGGGGACAGGACCCGAGCTATTCAATCAATCTGCGCAATATGACAGACGCGGCAGTCAGGAGAATCCCTGTAGAGAGCAGTAATGCTCCAATGTCGACAGGCAGGTTCCCGTAGTTTCCGGTCAACAGCATTGCCCTCATCGCGTCCACGACGTAAGTTAGAGGGTTGTAGATTGAGATTGCTTGAAGCCACGCTGGCATGATGCTCGTTGGATATATTGCGCTACTCGAGAAGAAGAGCGGCATCGTTATCGCNNATCCCCATCATCCTGTCCCTAGTCTTCAAGATCGACGCTAGAACCATTGACAGGCTAGAGAAGCACATTGCAAACAAGACGATGACCACGAAGACTCCCGTCACATCGAGCGGGTCCAGCCTTAGGTTAACGCCTATGATAAGCGTCAGCGCGAATATGATTATTGCTTGGAAAATCCCTCGGACGCCCGCAGCGAGAGCCTTGCCAGCAACAATAGAAAACCGCGGTGAAGGCGTGGAGAGCAGCTTTGTAAGCAGACCCATGTCTCTCTCCCAGACGATCGTTATCCCGTAGAATATCGCCACGAAGAGGAC
>DAFH01000032.1:0-297 GCA_002495485.1 Candidatus Bathyarchaeota archaeon UBA185 | reverse complement strand
AGCCTCCATCTCAGCAACGGTCAAGACGCTTCGAATCGGTTTGACTATGCTACTCAGGCTACTCATCGCGCGTGCCTCACAATGCTTCGCCGTGCTGACCTGGCTTCTCGAAACGTCTGCTCGGCACCTGCCAAGCTCGTCTTCGCATACTTGACGAACACATCCTCCAAGGTCGGCTTGCTCAGGGAGATAGACGTGACATGAACACCCTGCTTCTCATACGATTCAACAATTCCTGGAATTTTTCGCTCCCCGTTCTTCGTCAAGATCTTTACCCTCCCATCCTCATTTCCCATC
>DAFH01000030.1 GCA_002495485.1 Candidatus Bathyarchaeota archaeon UBA185 | reverse complement strand
GATTGCAGCGAGTCTACGCTCGCCCTCAGACAACCCATGTCCCTTGATCATTGCCTGGTTTCTTCGTGCATAAAACAATTTACCAGAATCCAAGTTCTAGTGGCGATCCGTAGTGGCGAAGGCGTGGATCTGGCCGAGCCTACGCTGTGAGCAACGGGGAGCGGTCCAGACATCAATTCAGTGAGTAGCGACGAGGGGCGACGGGGTGTCCTCCGCTTCTACGACCCAACCACTCGCTATGCGAGACTCGTCACTAACTGCTCGAGTCTCTCTGGAAGCGGCGAAGCGTGGCCAGTTGTTCCAGTGCATGCGGGCGTGGTCATAGATTTCACGATCGGCACAGCAGCCGATATTGGTCTCTACCAGTGGACACTGCGCTTCGTCGGACATGTATCTTCGAAACTATAAATTTGCGCGCATCCAACGGTTAAGTTCTACGCCTGACTATTACGGGATGCCCGTCTTTTATTGACCGAACGGCAAATGAACTTTAGCTCAATCAGGTGTCTTGTTCAGAAGGAAAAACGTACCCTGTGACGGTTTGAAGGTATCATGTTTGATGCGGGCAGTGGGATTCGCGCACCAGTGGACTAGTACACTAAGAATTTCGAATGACTTGTCCGCTCAGACCCGTGGTGTAAACGGATATGTTGGTTAGCTCTCTCGTTCTAATGCAAGATGTCGGCATAGAATGCTGACTTGTCCAAGCAGCGGACAGGTCTACAGATAGACCGGGTCCTCTTCAAGCGGTTCCAGCAACTCTGCGCACTGGAAGAGCTGCGCCCGGCGAGGCAGTCGAATCACTCATCCGAGTCGCGATCAATGCGAAGTCAGTCACTGGCATCTCTCTTGAGCGTGCCAGACAGGAGAATACGGCGCGCAAGTTTGGCGATGTGCTGTTCAGGTCCCGGCTGGAGGTTCAAGACGAGCCTAGAGGTGGAACAAAGGTACTGGAAAGAGACCGGTACAGAACTAGACGAAGAATACCGAGATTCGGAGTATTTCCTTGGAGAACTCACATCACTGGGCAGACGATCAATCCAGTCCAGAACTCGTCAAAGAATTCGAGACCATTCTAGCAGACGCAGACAAGCGGTACGAAGAGACCTAGAAGAGCTGGATTGAGAAAGAGATTGAAGAGAACAAGGGATAGAGGCTCCGGCTGAATTGGAGTTTGATCAGGCCTTGACGATCCAGCAACAACGTTGAGAACAATGCTAGAGAAAAAGATAGGGGAGATGCTAGGCCTCCCTATTAGGGGAAACTCCTAGTATCTGCGGTGCTTCTGGTAGCAGTCACGACAATAGACTGGTCTGCCTTCTGTTGGCTGGAAGGGGACTTCTGTCTCCTTGCCACAGTCAGAACAGACAACTTTGTGCATTGTCCGAGGACTGCCATACGAACTACGACTCATCGGCCTAGTACACCTCCCATTACGATATGCCCAGAAGGGCTCGAACGACGTTAATAACCTTGAGCACATGGGTCCGAGAGGACCCCGAACCAGAACGGATTGACAGAGAGAACTAGCCGCAACTGACGAGTGACAGATTCTTTTTCTTGGCCGACCGAGACCGCGCTCCCGACAATTCCGTAAGAATGCTATCTTGTGCAAATTTTCGTCGAGGAATAATGGTGTTGAGAATCAATAGAGTGAGACTGGCTCGTCTATTCGTTGTGTTAATGACCCTGACGCCGAGTCTTAGTCTAGGTTTTTCCCCTGCTCACGCCATCGTCACTGGACCGACAGTCGTCGGAATGGGCGGCGTCTCTCTAGGAGAGGCTCACAAGTTCTCATCGGGCAATCCGCCGACGCGAGTGGCCAACGTGACTGGTCCCGCGTCAGACATGGAGTACGTAATCCAAGTCATGGCGTCCAAGGGAATGAACGGTGTCCGAGTAGATTTCGACCCTAGTTGCACGACCAGCCCCAGTCCCATCGGCTCCCAATACAGCGCTTCCGACCTTGCGATGGCTATCAAGATCGCGCAGACCTACGGTTTCTACATCATAGTGGACTATCACGGCTACACCGACATCTTCCAGACGACCTCTTGCTGGTTGAACGTCTGGTCCGGCATAACGAAACAGTTTGGGGGCAACACCTACCCGGGCATAATCTGGGAGCCTGAGAACGAGCCGAAGTACAGCGGAGCCAGCTGCGGCGGCGCCCTCGCCTGCATGCCGACCCTCTCGAGCGCGTACCAGCAGTTCATAGGCCAGACCCGTGGACAGGGCGACAATCACTGGATCATAGTACAGAACATATGCAGTCTGGGCTGTAGCCTCTGTCCGGACGGTGCCGGGGACTGTATGAACGCGGTCAACGGCTTCCCGAGCGTGACCGATCCGGCCAACCACATTTTCATCTCGATACACTCCTACCTCCAGTGCCAATACGACAGCAGCAGTGGCGCGACTACTGAAGCGCAAGACTACTACAACATGATCCAAGCAGGCATCGCGCAGACGGGCTGGCCCGCCCTCAACACCGAAGGAGGAGCAGACAACATATCCGCACTCTCATCCTGCGGAGACTCGACCATCCAGCTGACCGGGTCTGCCGGATATTCGAACATGGAGACCGACGTTCATTAGTGTTGGATTTTTCCCGCCCTCCTCGTACATAACGTCGAATGAGTCTTTGAGGTATTGGTAGAACTCTNNACAAACCTCTATGACAGCGCGAGCCCACGGATAGGATGGCTCTGGTGGCCCGCAGGCGACTGGACCGACACACAAGGCGCAGGCGCTCTCGGGAACATGCAGAACAACTCATCACCACAGGGCTGGGGAAGCCTCCTCAGCTTCAAGGCGGCCCAGACAGGCCCGACCAACTCAACAGGTAAAGGTACACCACCATCAGGTCCACCGTCCAACGGAAACAACTGGCCGATCTTCATCGCTGTCGGTGCAAGCATCATCGGAGTCTTGGGCATCTTGATTCTTTTCTCGAAGCGACGACGAGGTAGACCGGGCGCCGACTAGCAATCGACTGAGAAACAAGAACGAGATGGCTGACACTTTGAGACAAAATTCGGAGCGATTCGGCACTGGCCTCGCAGCGAAACCAGGACGGGATTAGGTCACCGGGGGCGCACGGTTCTGCCTCGTCGACGAACCGCGAGGGGTATGGAGACTATCGCGATGAATGCGACCACCGCTCCTATTGTCAAGTAGAAGATCGTCTGATTGAGACCGAGAATAGTTGGGGTATTGGCGGCCGGCTGTGGAGATGTCAGTTGTATGTCGATTAGTACTGGGCTGTGGAGCGTGAAGGTGAAGTAGATGGAGTATGCGGTGGAATTGCTCGTGATATTAACTTCAGAGTTGCCGAGCTTGTTGTTGTCGACGAAGACGTGTAGCCCGTTAATGTCTGGAATGCTCGACTTGGGAACTGTCACGTTCGCATAGCCGTGCGCACCGTGTGGCCCGTCAGCCTCGACATGTATTGTGTTTCCAGCGAAGTTCATGTTTGACAGCGTCGTGTTGCTCACCACGGAGCATGTCGAATCGTTACCGCAACCTACCGACGCGAAGGAAGGTGGAAGAATCGTCAGAGAGAGCCGTGTACTGCGCGCAGGATTTGTTGCGAGTATTGTCAACGAGAATGTACCCAGTGGCGCTGAATTGGTTGCAGAAA
>DAFH01000002.1 GCA_002495485.1 Candidatus Bathyarchaeota archaeon UBA185 | reverse complement strand
GAAGCTCGGATGGGCGTATCGGAAGAGGGCGTTTCACTTCCGCCAGCATGATGTCCGGACGCGAATTGTAACGACCTTCCTTCGTCATCTGACCCGCGGCGCCACTGCCAGCGCCTTTGGAATGTAGTTGCGCCCCATCTTGCTGAGGTCGCGCTCGAGAGCCTTCTTCATGTTCAGGACCTCTATTCCCAGAAGCCTGCCCTTGCTGTCATAATCGAGCAGAACGTCGACGGAATCCAACCTCTTGGGAACCGTCGTGGCCACCTTACCTCTTCTCAGTGTGTAGTATGCCGTGTTGGCTTCGACGTCGAACTCGACTTTCGCTTTCGGTGCTCGCATGCTGCTTACGACCAATAGGCAGTTTTCACCTTAAAACGCTTCTCTCGCCGCATACGATGAACCCGCAATCCAAGAGACACCGGTTCCCCTCGCTCACACGTCCCTTAGCGCCTCCCAGAGTTCCGGGAGACTGGCTGATTGTCTCAGAATATCCGAGTTGGTGAGAATAGGAACTCGCGTCTGTTTCTTGAAGTCGGGGTCGTGGGTCCAGATGGGGGCATCGAGCTTCAGGGCGAGGGCAAAGAACTCGGTATCGCTCGGGTCGATTGCGCTCATGATCCGTGCCGCCTCGTCATACCAGGAATNNTCGACGAATTCGACGCGCATGTAGCGCCGCATCAGCTCGATGAATCTGGCCGTGCTGAAGCCGGGGCTCCTTTGGCTCCATTCGGACCTGTGATTCCAGATTTCTTCTGTGGACTTGTAAGGGGTGTGTAGGTCAAGCGCCAGACTGCGGATGATCCTCGCGGAGAGGCCGCTCGGCTTCAGAAGCCAAGCCACTATCACGTTCGTGTCGACCACGAGCTTTCTCGGAAGCAACGCTAGGATCTAGCTGGCCTTCACTGCGCCTTAGCGAGCAGCTTGTGTCTGAGCTTCAGGGCCCTGCTTATCGCTTCCTCCTCGGTTATTCCTGGCTCCGCGAACTGNNCTCGAGGTGCTCTTCGAAAGCCCTAGCCGCAACTCTGCTCCAGTTCGTCTCCGGATGCTTCTTCAGCTCGCGCTTGAGGCTGACCGGGACGCTGATGTTCATCGGAGCGGTCCGCTCCTTCCGAGGCATGGAAGTGGGATGCGCATTGATGCGCATATAACTCTTGCGTTGCGAGAGTCAACCAATCTGCTTCGCCTATTCCTTCGCCATCCGCTCGACGGCCTCTCGAAGGGCGGCGCGATTCTTCTTAATCTGGGCGTGGGCGGTGAAGGTGACGTTAGAAGCCATGTCTTAGCGGTCAAGAATTGACCGCATCGCCTCGAACTTATCAATCTCCGATGACGCTTCCTTCAGCCCCATTATCAAAGTGCCAACCCTTGAACGAAGTGCTTCGGAAGTCATACCTCTCGGGCGAAGGGACGCTTCCAAGTAGAAGGATACATTGTTGACCCTGCTTTCCAAGAAGAGAGAAAACTGCATGGCCGAGTTCGACAGTTCCAAACAGATCCTCTCGTACCTGGCAATCCTCGATTCGACTTCGGGAAACTGCTTTGCGAATTGCTCTCTCGTTTCCTTCTGGTTGAAGCGTGTGAAGTCCATCGCCATGGCCTTTTTGACCCCGTCTTCCCCATAACTCTGCTCTGCCCAGGCGAGATAATTTCCAACAGAGAGACCCCGGATGTATACCGTTCCGTCCGTGTTCTTCCACGAGGCATTGGCATAGTACATCGACTTCACCTGTTCGATGTAGGGGGAACGGAGGTACCACTCGATCTTCTCTCCGAAAGGTCTGAATCCCTCAGTTGGCTCCCCAGGCTCGAACTTGGCGCCTGTCAGGCGCTCTAGTTCCTCTTTGACAATTTGCTGTTCCAAGCGAGTGTCCGACTCCCTACCAGACTCTTTCGACATGAAGCTCTCCCTCTCTGCTCATCCTCTTCATATCCAGAATGTCAATAAAAGCACCCCCGACCCTGCGTCCTCCCCTTGAAATCCAAGTTTCTCTGGACTCGAAGACTTGGGTTCGTGCATAACTCCGTGCTGCTCCTGGGTCGTCCCACCACTTGATCTCGTGAAATGAATCAGTGGATGTCGGCTTCCACTCCATGAGGCTGTCGGGCCCGTGTTCATTCGCGGAATGGCTTGACGGACGGTCTGCTAAGGGGTGGCGCTTGAGCTCCTTCCACCCTCCTGCCTCGAGCACGCAAACGCTGAGCTCCTCGGCAATCGAGCCTCTTTCGTGTGTGAATCTGTCCGTTTGGGCTGCCCAGACTAGTCGGTTGTTAATTCGATCAACTAAGTCTTGGGTGACTCGGAACTTCAGCCTGCCTTCAACACCCTCGGTCGAGTATAACCGCATACTCTCCTGCATGAGTTTTCCGTCGATAGCTGGTGGGACCTCGCCTAGCTCTTTCTGGACCGTCAACCTGTTGGGCGTATGTTGATGCCTGCCAGAAGTGTATGTAATCCAAGATTGGCGCTCAAGCCCGCTGTACCACAAGTACACCTTCGAACCCGATGGTGGAATTGTCCTGCCATCCGCATAAACCACGCGACCATCTTGAAATGATTCTAATCTTGACCGCAAGACAATCTGTGAATCGTAGGTCTGTAGCTTCGGACCTTCCAGTCGGAGATTCGAACCGTCCACCTCTAGTGAAGGATTAGGCTTCAGATCAAGTCTCACATTTTGCATCTCCCGCGACAGGTGCGTGTTGAAGCGGCTGGCGAAATCAGCGAGCCGGCACATCTCTGCGGTTGCCAATTCCAGTTTGTCACCAGCCGAAAAACCCAGACCCGAAGCTGAGACTCGGGCATGGTCGCCTCTCATCGTCACAAAAACTTCTGGTGAGTCTCTATTCGTCGACTTGTCGCGCAGATGCATTGAAAGAGTGTCGCCATCGGAGAACTCTCGAAGACCAGCCGAATGAATTATAGATTTCGCAATCACAATCTTCGCGCGCCCACCTTCATCAATCACAGGTACTTCGTGCCGCTCCCTAATCGATTGAATCTCGACTCGAGATCTCTTCGAGGTATCGACCTCGTCCCGGTGCTCACGCGGTACGAAGAGTACGAAGTGGTCGCTGTTTCCTCGATATTCCTTTGTGAAGTCGCCCTTGCCATTCACACTCCAATGGATTTCGTACACTTTGTCCTTCTGGAACTCGAATCCTGTTGCCTTTTCCACGGAAGAAGTGTGTATGTCAAACTTGACATCTCGTTCGCCTCCTCCAGACGAAACCCAGTAGGCCTTGGCCTCGATGATTGCGAGGGGGCGCTCCTGTTCTCCTTCCTTGGCGGCGGCGACGCCCTCAATCCGGCCACTGAAGTCTCCGCCCTTGTCTTGGGTCACGCTGGCGCTCTTGTCTGGCGCCACGAACGCGACCGCCGTCCC
>DAFH01000054.1:350-3715 GCA_002495485.1 Candidatus Bathyarchaeota archaeon UBA185 | reverse complement strand
GGCGAAGGCGGAGGTCATCGGGATCTACGCGCTTATCGCCATCGGCGACGCCTGGAAGCCGCGTATTGAGTCGATGGGGAACATTCCGGTCGAAATTGGGACGACTATCATAAAAAAAGAGATTAGCGGGATGATTCCCGCATAGCATACCTTTCCACGTAGAAAAAGTAGAAACGTCATCCCGGAACCATCAGAGACTCAGCAGTCTGCAACCGTAGAGCCTCCTCAAACGGCGGCCTCGCAACCCCACGATCCGTCACTATACCAGAGACCAGCTCCGGCGGGANNGCACAATCCCGGAGACCAGCTCCGGCGGGGTAACATCAAACGCCGGATTCAACGCCCCGACATTCCGCGGTCCAACGCGCACGCTTCTAAAGAACAAGACCTCGCGCTGGTCCCGCTCCTCAATAACGACACCAGAAGCGTCCGTCTTCATGTCCAGCGTCGACACGGGGGCCGCCGCATAGAACGGCACACCGTAGAATTTCGCGGACAACGCGATCGGCAGAGTCCCGATCTTGTTCGTAACATGACCCGTCCGGAGAATACGATCAGCCCCGACCAGGACCTTGTCCACAACACCCCGCGACAATACCTGTGCGGCGGCGCTGTCGCAGATGATCCTCACCGGAATCTTGTCGTGGGCCAGCTCGAACGCCGTCAGCCGGGACCCCTGCAACAACGGCCGAGTCTCAGTCGCGATCACGCTGATCCCTTTGCCCTGCTCGACGGCGGTCCGGACGACTGCGAGTGCCGTCCCGTACCCGACGGTCGCCAGCGCACCAGCATTACAGTGAGTCAACACCGTGTCACCGTCCTCCAACAGTGGAGCCCCATGCTCGCCGATCTTCCGCGCAGACTCCAGCTCCTCGCTCATGATCTTCTCAGCCTCTCTCTCGAGAACCTCATGACGCGACGACATTGTCTCGGCCCGGGACGACGCGTTGTAGACGCGCTCGACCGCCCAGCGGAGATTGACGCCCGTCGGACGCGTCTGGATCAGCGCGTCAGCATACTTTCGCAGCTGCTTCCTCGCCTCGACGACATTACTGGTCTTGATCTTCTTCAGCGACAGTACGAGGCTGAAGGCTCCGACAACACCGATCAATGGTGCGCCGCGAACCTTCATCGTCTTGATAGCGCCACAGACCTGATCAACGCTCGCCAGACGGACATAGGAGAATCTCAACGGAAGAAGCGTCTGATCAATAACGTCAAGCGTACCATGACGCCATCTGACGGGCTCCAGACTCTTGTTAAGCATAGCACTCGGACCCTTGTCCGATCTTCTTTTCTATTTGAAACTCCCTAGCTTGTCTCGATGATATACTTCTAGGGCCGGCGGTGATGATGATCGACTATGCAGTACGAAGAATAGCCACCGTCTACATGTAGTTCCAGGAACAGTTGCCCGATAGACATTAACGGAACCTGACTCGAGAGTTATTGATGGATCGGGAAGAAGCTGCAGAAGAGCAATGGAGCATAGACGCTTCAATGCACTGGGCGCGGGGCTGACTCTCGCCTCGGCTGCGGTCCCGTGGTACATAGCCTACTTCTGCCAGTCCCTCCTCGCCTACTGGCTGTTCAACCTGCCTCAGCCCCCATGGCTAGTCCTAACAGCAGTGATCGCCGGAGGAGTACTCTCACTGTTCTCCCGTTATGGAGGTCTACTCACGATCGTAGCATCACTGTTCTTCGCCGCGACCTTCACAACCGGTCAGCTGTCGCAACTCCAGCTACCCCCCACGTGGCTTATCACAACCCCTTGTACGTCCTCCAACTTGTATGGGGTCCACGAACCGACCGCTCTGCACACCATAGGAGATTGGATAGCACTCGCAGGCGGGGTTCTCACTGTTGCACTGGGAGCATCCTGGACTGCGCCTTTCCATTTCATGACACGACACTCCCCCACCGGCATCGTTGGACCACGACCCGAAGAAAAGAATCGCCAATAGGCAACTCGCGTGTTTGAATGGTTTTATAGCCGCCGGGTCCCCCGCGGATTCTCTGGGACCCTTGGAGACTGAAACGAAAGTTCAGGAAGCACCCGCGCCAGTAGTTGTTGAGGTGCTTGAGGCGTACCTGTCCAAGGGCGTAGTCTTCCTCCGGGACCCTGGCAAATTGATGGATCTTCGCGAGAAAGCGTTCGGAACATTGACCGGGGACCGTATAGTTCTCAACCCGTACGAGACCTTCTACCTGGTCGAGAAGAAACGCGTCAACGTATTGGACGAGAAGACGAGGAAGACGAAAACGTTACAGGAGCTTGTGACACGATTATCCGTTGGTAAGCCCGCGATCTGGACCAAGTACCTGGTCTACCGCGACCTCCGCGACCGCGGCTACTTGGTCCGGGAGGGCGAGGCCGGCTACGACTTCGAAAGCTTCGGAAAAGGAGCCATGAGACGCCTCGTCTCGATCGTATACGAAGGCGGAGAATCAACACTAGAAAAACTGGCCCGGCTCTCGGCCAAGGCCAACAAGGACGGAAAAGACCTCGTACTAGCAGTCATCGACCGACGCACAGACATCGTGTATTACACGCTGAACCCTGAAACATTCCAAGGACAATAAACGAGACCCGCCTCTAGGTTTGATAGAGCTAGGGAGTATTAAGCCCCGATCAAAGACTTCGCGCAAGTTCCTGTGGTTCCTTGTCCCTGGATTGATCATCCTAGTTTCTACCTACGAGGTCGGTGCACTCGTCGAGCCTCTGCCTCGATGGCTTGGCGGATTGATTTTCGCCAGTACTTTCGTCCTCGGTTTATCGCTGAGCCTTCTATCGCCGCTCTTGCCTAATCTCATCCGATGGGCTAAGACTGAAGTCTCCACAACCTACGTTAGCCAACTTGAGCATTGGCGTGAGTCAGGTCAGCTGGTGATCGTGATAGATGGGCTCTCGGATACAAGTGCCTGGGAACTGTTTGACACAAGTCGAAGGCTTTTCGGAACATACATCCAACGCACCTTCGAACGCCCTAATGGAAAGATCTGGACCGTCAAAGCCCTAAGAGTAGGGGCTAAGATTCTACCAACTGGAAGCCAAGAAGGACGGCCGCTATTCAGCGCAATACTATACAGAAGAGACCTAGCGGGTCTCAAAGGAATGCGAAGACCATGGAGAAAAGTTCCGAATAGAGACGGCTCGATCGAGTTTATGAAACCTGGTCGGCCTGTTGAACTGCCCAGTTGGATGGCTTAGAATGTTATCTATGACGACCCTAAGTCGTTGACGAGGATTACAATTTCAGATGTCTGAACGACAGTTCAATCTTCCGCGCGGGATGAAGGATATTGAGCCTGACGAGATGGCGCGCCGGATCTGGCTCGCGGACAAGATACGCACGGTGCTCTCT
>DAFH01000054.1:0-209 GCA_002495485.1 Candidatus Bathyarchaeota archaeon UBA185 | reverse complement strand
GTCTGGCGGTACGACGAGCCCCAGTTCGCACGCTATCGGTACCACACGCAGTGGGACGCGGAGATCTATGGAGTGGCCGAGTCGACGGCTGACGCTGAGATCATCGCGCTAGGATCGGACATTCTCGACAAGGTGGGACTCAGAGACCATATGGTCAGGGTCAGCAACCGGAAGCTCGCCGAGGGATTCCTCCAGTCGATAGACGTCCG
>DAFH01000119.1 GCA_002495485.1 Candidatus Bathyarchaeota archaeon UBA185 | reverse complement strand
ACTGTCTCTGACCGGCTCACAGACTAAGGGACTAACCAAGAGCATGATGGGCTCTTTGTCTCTTGCAACTTTCGAGACCAAAGGCCTGGCGAAAACGTTGACGGGCTCAGTGGGTATTGCACCTTCTCTGTTCCGAGGCCGGGCTGAACTCCTCTCCGGTTCGCTGGGCATTTCTGCAATGCTTGCTAAACAGACATCGCTCTTCAGAACATTGACTGGCTCGATATCTCTAGCGACCTCCATGGTTTATGGCCGAGCCGAGTTCCTCACCGATTCGCTGCGTCCAGCATCGATCTTCATTGGACACACATCCCTCTTCAGGACTCTGACAGGCTCATTGTCTGTTTCAGGATCAGAAATCAAGGGCTTAGCAAAGACCATGATTGGGTCCCTGGGATCATCCTCAGGGCTTGCTGATCACAACTCCCTGTACAGATCTCTCGTAGGCTCTCTCGGTCTCACCGGTTCCGAGACCAAAGGCCTTGCCAGGTCCCTATCCGGTTCCCTAGGCTCGTCCTCAGCACTGGTTGAGCACATCTCACTGTCTAAGACTCTTACGGGCTCGCTTTCGGAAGTCGCTTCTCGATTTCTAGGCCGCGCTAAGACTCTGACAATTTCGCTAGGTTTCTCGTCAAGTATGGTTTATCACGTTTCACTATCGAGGACATTGACCGACTCGTTATCCGTCGCTGGTTCAGAAACCAAAGGTCTAACCAAGAGCCTGTCAGGTTCGTTCAGTCTCTCCTCGGTTCCAGCTGAGCATTCTTCATTCTTCAGAACAGTGACGGGTTCGTTGACCACAGCGTCGAGTCCCAGTGAGCAGATTTCGCTATACAGGACGCTGACCGGTTCACTATCTTCGGTCTCGAGTCTAACCGAGCGTAGCTCGCTTTCTAGGGCACTGACTGGCTCGTTCTCATTTACCACTTCGCAGACGAAGGGTCTAGCTAGAACCCTGACGGACTCGCTTTCTTTCGCCGGTTCCCAGATGAAAGGCGTTGGAGAGTCTCTTGCTGGCTCTCTGGGCATCGGCGCGACTGTGTTTAACGGCCGCGCCGAGTTCTTGACCAGCACCGTAGGTTCGTCCTCAAGCTTGACTAAGCAGACATCATTCTTCAGATCTCTGTCCGGTTCCATTTCCATGGCGACATCTCAGTTCAAAGGCGTTGCTGAAACTTTGACTGGCTCACTGGACTCGTTCTCGAATGTTGCGGAGCACGCTTCGATGTTCAGGACACTGAACAGTTCGTTGTCTCTTACTGGTTCAGAGGTAAAGAGTTTCCCGGTCTCGCTGTCTGCCTCCCTAGATCTGGTCTCAACCCCAGGACGACAATTGTCACTCTCTAGGACATTGACTGGTTCGATTTCTCAGGCAGGTTCTGAAACCAACGGATTCCCCCGGATTTTCTCTGACTCTCTAGGGCTGTCCTCAACGCTCGCTGAACATTTGTCACTACTGAGGACTTTCACCGGCTCGCTAGGCCTGTCGTCCTCCCTCTCTAAGGGTCGCATAGTGACTCTTTCCACTTCGATCGGGTCGATGTCAAACGCTGGTGCGAAGTTCTTTCTATTCAGATCGTTGGGCGGTTCGCTGGGCTACGCATCGTTTGAGACTAAGGGGTTTGCCGATGCATTGAGCGGTTCGTTGGCTTCGTCGTCACTCTTCACGGAACAGGGTTCATGGTTCCGATCGTTGACAGGTTCATTCTCTCTGGGAGGCTCTGAGTCTAATGGGTTTGCCAAGTCACTATCTGGTTCCATGGGCTCAGAGTCAACTCTAGTAGAGCAAGTCTCCCTGTTCAGATACCTGTCGGGCTCTGCAGGGTTGGCATCGTCTCTCTTCAAGGGTCGAGCCTTGACCCTGAGCGCTTCAATCGGTTCCACGTCGGACTTTTCAAACCAAATATCATTCTTCAGGTCTCTAGTTGTCTCCGTAGGCATCAGGGGAACAGAAACTAAAGGCCTTGCAACACTTCTGAGCGCCACGCTGGGTTCAGCCTCAAGCCTTGCTGAGCAGATTTCGTACATGAGATCTGTAGCTGGGTCAGTGTCTTCGGTCTCCGTTCTTGGAGAGCATCTTTCAGTCTCTAGATTTCTGAATAGCTCATTGACGGTGAGCATTCGTTCCGTAAAGGGTACGGCCGAGCACCTACGATCGAACCTAGGCACCCCGACGGTTCTCTCAGGCCAATACGACTGTCACGAGACGCTAATTGCCAATTGCGGCACCGTCTCTGCCTCCTTCGCGTATCTTATCGTTGCTCTTGGCGCTGTACTCTTCGCCGTCTACGCGGTCAGACTGCGTCGCCGATCAAGCCTTCCGGACGAACTGATGCCTGAGAATGTGGTGGTTGACAAGGAAGGCTGGGAAACAAAGGATTCCGACAACAAAAAGCGGAAAGGAAAGAAGTCTTCCGATGACAAGAGTAATCGAGAAGCCGAAGCTAGACGCTAGATACTCTACTGGCCACAGATCCACGGAGACTTCCTACGTTTTATAAGCACTGAAGCTCCCAACCACAATATCATGGACAAGATGGACAAGGCCACCGAGAAGAAGAAAGGATTCGTCAAAGAATTCGCGGACTTTCTTCAGACCTTTGGAGTCATAGGTCTAGCCATCGGGTTTGTAATCGGCGTCGCCTCCTCTGCCGTCGTCAACTCCCTAGTCAAAGACCTAATCAACCCAATCGTCGGGCTCGTACTTCCGACCGGCAATCTCTCATCGCTGAACGCTACGGTCACTTCTCCCGTCTCCAACCAGCCGTCAATTTTTCTCTACGGCGACTTCATCTCACAAATCATCTACTTCGTCATAATCGCCCTGGTGATCTTCATCCTGTACAAGCAGCTCAAGCGGATGGGACTAGCAAAGCTGTAGCCAAGTCTTCACGAGCTCCCCCTCACGGATACGTGCGTACACCGGTAATGATGAACTGTATGGCTATTGCCGCAATGAAGACAGCCATAACTTGGGCGATAATCGAGGACCCGGTCTTCCCCAGTAGCGAGTGAATTCTTGGGGTCTGCTTCATCACGACCCAGCTCAGAAACATGACTATTATGACCGAACCGAGTGTTGCAAGAATCCCGTAGGCTCCGAGGGCAATCATCGTGGTCGTTATCGCGCCGGGTCCTACCAAGAGGGGAAAGGCGATGGGGACGACGCCCACGTCTTCAGGATGTTTCGGCTTGGCAAATCTCTCGCCTCTGAAGAGAATATCCAGCGACAGCAACAACAGCAGCAGTCCTCCGGCCATCTCGAAACTGGCTAGGCTGATTCCGAATAGCATGAGGAGTTCTTGGCCGACGAGCGCGAAGATGGTGAGGAGGGCCGCACCGGTATAGATGACTACCCTGTACATTTTCGCACGGTTTGGTTCGGGCATGTCGGTAACCACGTTGGAGAAGATCGGGACGAGACCAATCGGGTCTACAATTATGAAGAGCGCGACGGTTGCCCGCACTATGTCGACCACCGGGANNTTGGTGGGCCGGGAGGGATTTGAACCCACGACCTTCGCCGTGTGAGGGCGACGTCCGTTCCGTGCTCACGATGCATACCAGGCTGGACTACCGGCCCAAATGCCGAGTCACGGTAATACTATTTCATCTTTCAAACGGACTGGTAGGCTCGTAGCCTTTTTCATTGAGCTAGGCGAGAGAACCGGCAGCGCGCCCAGTGGTTGAGAACTCCTCTGATGGGCCCGTTTCGATCGCCTCAAGCATCTTCATTGCTATCTCGGTGAACCTCCTAGTAAGTGGATCCTTCGGCCTTTCGAGAACAAAGACACCCATGCTCAAGTTTTCCAGAACGTCCGAGTTGAAGGGCAGAGCGGTGAGCACGCGGAGACCAAACAGTTCGGTGAGTCTGTCCGATATCTTCTTGGATTCCTTCTCGTTCACGGAACTTGGCACCATGTTCAAGATAACGACCACCGGCTTGTTCAACTGGCCAGCAACCTCCGTCATCACGCCACTCCCGAAGAGATCTTGCTGGTCGACGCGTGATATTAGGACGAGATAGTCGCAGAGCGCCATCGCGAGCAGAGTGTCCTTCTCGATGCCCGGATGACTGTCGATCAAGAGATAGTCGAGACGATAGATCTTGCCCAGCTCCTCCAAGACGTTCTTGAAGGTGAAGAGGTTGAAGCCTGTATCCAGAATCTTGAGTATCTCTTCGAGCGTGTGTCCGGCAGGAACGAAGACTAGGTAACCATCTTTCAGCCGGATCCGACTGGTCAAGTCTATTACGGCCTGGCTGACTGGAATCGAACGCTGGAGAACATCATTGATCGTCCCCCTCACATCGCCATCGGAAATTCCGAAGATGACGTGGAGACCCGGCCCCTCAAGATCCAGATCCACGACTCCGACTCTCTTGCTCAAGTGAGCAAGTGTTACTGCGAGGTTGGCCGTGATCGTGCTCTTGCCGGTTCCTCCCTTGAACGACTGAACTGAAATGATCCGTGTCAAATACAACCACGCTTCCGTGTCATTCGGAGTCCGCGCTGGACATTTGCCTCCTCGTTAGTGATCACCAAAAACTAGCCGTAACCGTCGCCGGATTCGAAAAAGTACACCAGAGAGGCTTATCA
>DAFH01000169.1 GCA_002495485.1 Candidatus Bathyarchaeota archaeon UBA185 | reverse complement strand
ACAAGGAGCTGGACCGGTCAGAATCGACCACGCGCTCGAGGCAAATATCGTCTTCAACTCTTCAGAGATCAGCTTTGGAGACGTTCCCTATACAACTCCTAGCATCCAGCGCACATTTCAGATCACGAACCTCGGCACCACACCCGTCTCTCTCAGCCTCTCGTACGAGATGACGGATGTCCAGACACCAGAGAGCCCGTTGGACACGGGAGCAACCCACAACAATCTAGTATCCCTCAGCCAGAACAATCTCACAATCGCAGCGGGAGCCTCCGCATCTGTCACCCTCACGATCGACGTCGCCGACGCACCGACAATGAAGCTTTGGAACGTATTCAGTGGACGGATCTTCGCCAGCAGCGGTAATACCACTCTAGCTCACGCGATTTTCGGCTTCGCCAAGGAGGGACCTCGTCAAACCGCATATCTGACTAGAATCAACCCAGCGCTCCCCCCGGGCCTGTACGGTGGCGTGGGCGATTACAACTTCCAAGCCATTTCCGTCTTCGACGCGCTGGACCCGCTCGGCTTTGAAAACTTCAACTTGAACGTTAACAGCAGTGGACAAGCCACGCTTCGCTTACCTCCCAGCCTCTACAACTTCATGGTGAACATGGTAGTCCTTCGACTGAAGTATTATGATGGTTTGTTTTACTACTACTATTACTACTACTATCGAATAGCCGCTCTTGAGGTTCCGGTGACGACGAGCCCTGCGAACGTAACCCTCGACGCGTCACAGGCTGGTCCAGTCAGACTAGATCTTCAAGCAGATCCCACCGCTGGTAGTATACAGCAGGACGAGGCTGCAGACTACATANNCATTCGCCCCGACGGCTCCTCCGTTCAGTTCGGAGAGACCATATTCGGTCAAGGATGGGACGGTTACTCGGTCAACAACGCATCCGCCAAACTGGGCACGTTTTGGACCTTTGATCGATGGCTCGACGAACGAGGTTCTGCTGCCCTCTACGACATTTCCATGACAAACCACACTCAACAGCCCATCACCCACACAGTCGATGACCTCTCAACTTTCGCGAAAACCTACGCGACATATTATGCCAAATCGATTCGGGGAGGGTCTTTCGGGCGATGGTCATATCCGATGGCCTTCAACGAAACCGTAAGCTATTCTGGCTTTTACGGTGTCGCTCCCACTCAGCGCGTCGAGTATCAGCAGCCGACCGAGGCCGGCTACCGGCAGTTCTTCGATCCAAGCGGACGTTTCTCCTTTTTCTGGTTTGAATCCCCCGCTACCTTCAACTATTTCGGCTCGTACATGTTGGGCAGAGTAGAGGCTCCGGGGGAGACGCGGAATGAAACGTGGGCGGCCATGCCGGCCCATCCGAAGTTGACCTCTGTGCAGAGGCAGGGTGATACCTTGATGCTGAGCGGGTTCGAGGTCACTGACAACTTCGGCCATTTCGGCGTCAACATTTTCAATGATGATGGCTGGAGTTTCCAGATGTCAGTCTATGTCAATGGAGTGCTCAGCGCGGAGACGACCCAGACCACGTCACTCAACTCGGGTCAGGACTGCAATCCGTACAACTGCCTAGAAGAGAGTAAAGTCTCGGTTGCACCCCTCAATGTTTCACTACCGAGAAAAAGTGCGACAGTCCAAGTCGTCATGCAACTGAAGCCCAACCAATACGGATCCATCCTCGCAACGAACGTGACGAGCACCATAGTCTTCCGTACAAGCCACCGCAACCAGGGACCGATCCCACTTCCAACCTACAACTATGACGTCAGGGGCCTAAACGTCCTGAACCAAGCACAGCTAGACAGCAATGAGAACCTTCAGGTCAAAGTCGCGTTGCTCGCACCCAACGGTGAAAGGATAAGACCCGTGGAAGCCTCCGCTGAGATAGCCCTTAACGGGGGATCCACTTGGACCAGCGCACAAGTGGCTAATCTAGGCCGCGATGGAATGATAGTGACTGCTCATATACCCGCGACCGGTCACGGGTATTTCTTCTTCGTGTCCCTCCGCATAAGCGTCTTCACTGCACATGGTATCGTGTACACCCAGACAATAACAGCCGCCGTGCAAGCCATAAGCTGACGGGCTCCCGTGGGCAGGGACAGCGCGAGGGTGATTGGGGAGTGGGAGGGAGAAGACGGTAGTCGACGTATCCGAACGGCTTGTGTCTGCGCGAAGCCCTCTAACAGATTCTTAGAATGCCGGTAGAGACTCGGACCGTTTCAAGGTCTCTCCTGTAGGTTCGTCTTCATATCCGGTGATTGTGTGTTCGTTTCGATCCCGAACATATTCGGGGCAAATGGCTAATTCTGGCATGCAGCTCACAAGTTCGCGCAAAGACATGCAGTTGCCGGCCAGTCAACCTGGAGAGACAAAGTCAAGCATCATCGTCGCCATCTGTCTCATCTTCCTCTGCGTCGCCTCCGGTCTAGCCCTCGGGCTCCTCGCCAGCGGAGCACGCTTGAACCTCGGTTTCGGGACCTCGAGCTCGAACGTGCTGAACGTCGCCCTCTCGGTCGTTCCAGACAAGAGTGCTCCGACCCAGGATGCTTTCGTTCTTGCTGGAAGCCCGAACGACAACACGATACACGCAAAGGTCGGACAGCTGATCAACTTCACAATCACCACGGACGACAATGCGCTAAACATGAACTTCACTGGAAGCGCAGGTCTTCCCTTCACCGTGTTAGCCTACGAGAGTAATGGGACGGCAATGGTCTCGACAAGCTACCCGGCTACGGCCGGGAACGGCATGGTCGTCGCCCACACGTTCACGACGAGTTTCTTCAATATCCCGCTTCCACCAATCTCGGTCGTGACATTCAGCTACACGTTCACCAAGGCGGGCACGTACAGCTATCACTGCATCGTTCCCTGTGGCCGAGGAATGTCCATGCCGGGCTACATGAGCGGCGAAATCGTCGTACAGTGAGTCATTCCCACTGCTCTCACTCTAAGTCTGATCGTGGACCTGTGATTCTTGAAGAAGGTCTTCACATGCGGCTATAACGAGTGCCCTGGAGGCCATAAGCTAGAGGTTCCATCATCTGGTTTTACGGTCAAACCGTGGTGGCCGATCGACTAATCTCTAGAACTTGACGGTAGTTTGATGCTTGCTCGCGTGATGGTTTGCCTTGACCATCGCTGCTGCTCTACGATAGTGAGCTAGGGCATCCAAGCCTTCTTGGGTAGTGTTGACCAAGGTACGCTCGTTCTCCTTCTCGACGACAACGAGTCCGGAATTCGCAAGCTGTTCGAGAGACGACTTGAGAAGCTTGTAAGAAAGGTTCTGGACTCTGAGCAGCTCGTTGATAGATAATTTGTCTGCTGCGCACGATTTCAATATTCCAAAAAGAATCTCGTCCCTCGACCGTCTCAAAAGCGGAAGCATTCCTGTCGCTTGATATTATAAGTAGTTGGGACTAATTATCAACAAAAAAGTATTCGTCCCTTCAGCATTGCACAACAAAATCTGTGCAGGTACGACGGTCCCGTAGATCGAGAAGAGAGAACAGTCTTCTATGGTCTGGTTTCATGGGGACTAATATTCCCANNGAAGACGATTGAAGATTCGAACAGCCGTCGTGTGCCTTCTCTCGGTAACGGCGATGCTCTTCGCTCTCCCCGGGGTGGGCCTGAGAGTTCAAGCCCACCTCTGCGGAACCGGCAACACCTACAACAGCCAGACATTCCAACCCGCAACTGGAAAGTACGCCGAAATTACGGCGGTCGCATGCGGTGCAGGCGCTCCAAACTTCAGAACCGAAAACCACAAGGCCGAGTGCAGCACTAGCAGTCCATCAACCGATTGGAGCTTTGGCAGCGGCTACTACGAATACTACGCATACGACAGGTCAGGAAATCTAGTCTATGACCATCTGACAAACCTCAACGGCTCATGCCCTTACACCAGCTCACAATACAGCAGCACTGTCTACACCATAGTCACTGATTTCCAGCTTACGGTAACCTATCTGCCCACCAATAACTCGACAACGCTCTTCGCTGAAGCCAGTGATTGTGCGGCTTCATTCTGCCCGAACTGATCCAACCTCCCTCCTTCCCTTTTTTTCTGAATTCCAGTCTCAGTATTGAGGACCTTCGAGCGCAAGGCCTAACTGCTAGGGCTCCCGATATGTTGGGCATGCTGGAGAGTCCGTTCGTCCATCTCTACACCCGCGACATTGAGGCTGGGCTTCGCTTCTACCGCGATCTCCTCGGCTTCAAGGAAACATTCCGGACCCCGAATGAAGGAACCCCAACGCATGTCGAGCGTACGCTCCGCGGGTTCGGGCTGGGACTTGGCACGGTGGAAGCTGCGAAGAGAGTGCATGGAGTCGATGCAACGCCAGGCCTGCCGGCTATGTCTCTGGTGATATGGACGGAGGACGTGGATAAGACCTGCCAGCAGCTCACGTCCGCCGGAACGCCGGTCGTCCAGCCGCCCCACAATGTTGGCAAGCACAACCGTAATGCTCTTCTACGCGATCCTGACGGAAACCTTGTCGAAATCGTCGCGAGAGTGGCCTGACCATGAGTTTGGAGGAGCGTTACGAGCTTCTGAAGAAATCCCTGGCTCGTTATCTTCTACTCCAGGTTAGCACCTTCATTCACGCTTTTGGCCTGGATGCCATTAGGCCCGCGATGGAGATTCTGACACAGAAAACGGTGGATCTCAGAGTTCAAGCGGTCAAGAGCAATGGAGGAGATCCGGCTGAAGAACTGGCCCGGAACCTAGCAATAAGCATGGGAGACACTTTCAACAGCGACTACACGGTTGAAGAGAAGGGACAAGCTAGGTCGGTTTCTCTGAACCAGTGCGGATGTATCAAATCGACACTTGAGAATTCGGAAGACTACGGTATCGCCAAACCTCTGGCCAAGTCTATCTTCTGCGGTGCCTGCATGAACGGGTACAGAAAGTCCGCTGAAGCCTTCAGCGTGGGCTTCAAAGGAAAACTTACCGAAACAGGCTGTAACATGACATTCTCGCCGCAATAGCGATCCGAATGGGCTATGCCCTCCTCAACGACTTGACTCATCTTCGTTCAGCTTCCGTAGCGTCTTCATGGTAATATCTCGGAGTTTCTCGACTTGAACTTCGAGCGGTTCCTCCTTCAATGATTCACGTACTGCGTCACGAACTTCGTCTCTCTCTTTGAGAGCTTCTTTGACTTCAGGAAGTTCGTTGAACGAGAAGATCAAGCGCTTCCTCGTGTCGGCTTGCTTTGTCGGTTTCTCAATGTTCAAGAATGGCTATGCCTTCCCAGCGCCCAATCCGATAACTGCTCGCACAGTCCAGTGAGCGAGCGACTGAACCAGCACGATCATTTTCTATGGAACATCCTCACAACTGCGTCGATGCGTCCGAACCGCCAATCAGAGCACTGAGAAGGTAGCGAGTGTCGAGATCGGAGTCGTAAGGACACAACCACGTGACTCGTTCTACGGGCGGAGGGATTGAAACTTGAAGGATCAGCACCGCGTTGATGTCGATTGCTGTAGGCCTCCGTGAGTCCTAGTTTCCTCCCTGGACCTTTATCGTAATTTCCTATATTCGTATTGTAACTTTGAACGTAATATTGTGCTTCGCGGAGAAGCAATTGCCCATCTGATGCCCGGGCAGTTCTCGTTGCTTGGAAACGGTAACCGGGCCAAGTCCCTCGCATGCTCAACTATTCGCTTTGAAACCCCATCTTCGATTCGGCCTCTCCCAAAATGAGAATAAACCCCGCTCGCGACAGGTGAGGATGTGCGAAAACTAATCGCGGACACAATCATTTCGCTCGATGGATATTTTACAAGCCCGAAGAACGAGATCGACTGGTTCGGGTTCGACGATGACGAGTGGGCATGGTCAGCCGATATTAATCGCCGAGTCGACGCGATGCTGTTAGGGCGTGTCACATACGAAGAGTTCAGCCAGTTCTGGCCAACCTCCGGTCCGAAGCGTATGGGCGTGGATCCAGACTTCACTCAGCGTTTGAACGAGCTTCCGAAGATTGTCTTTTCGAGCACCCTCAGCGACACGCCGTGGAAACCCGCGACACTGGTTCGTGGGGACCCCGGCGATGCCGTCGCTAGGCTCAAGCGGGAGCCAGGCAAAGACATGGTAGTAGCCGGAAGCGGCACCTTGGTCGCCGCCTTGCTCCGGGATGACCTCATAGACGAGTACTATATCCGAATCCGCCCAATCGTCTTGGGTGCGGGCAGGCCCGTCTTCGTAGACCCAGAAACGAGACACCCGCTCAAGCTAGTGAGTTCAAAGACCTTCAAGTCAGGCGTCATCGGGCTACACTACGAGCCGCTGCCCGTGAATAGAGTCAAGTCATGACGAGTCTTTCGAAATATTCGGGAGACTAGTAACAGGCCTTACGGGGTCGGGTCTCTCGGCGAGAGCCGTGTCATATCATGAGTGTTTCTAGAACATCCTTGAAGTGGGGATCTCCAGTGAGGACCTTGGAAGACCTGGTTCTCGCGGTCGCAAGGACGAAGGCATCAGACAACCCGAAGTCCCTCTTCCGCCTTCTCTCCTCGGCATGGACCTCCCCAGCTAGGACTGCGAGTCCGGGATTGATGGGATAAAGTGTCGAGTTGCTCTCGACAGCCGCAACCGCGACCCTAGGGTCTCGTCTTGTTCGAGCGTACTTGCTCACCAGTTCCGCGAGGGTCACGGTCGAGGTCGTGATCGAGTTCCGCGGGTCTTCGAGAACGTCTCTGACCTTCGCTCCTCGCGTGCTTCCGTCCAGGTATTCTATCCACGCGTAGGCGTCCACGACGTATCTAGTCGTGGGCTTTCATCTCATCATCGCTGGTGAAGGGTCCGATTCCTCTTGAGGCTCCGAAGTAGCTCTTCCTTGTCTTTCGTATCTCAACGTTCACCAGTTCTCCAGGCTTGACCCCCTCCTCCTCGGCAAGCTCGCGCGGAATGGTGACGACCAGGCTGCCACCGACCTTCCGTACTCTTGCCAACGCCAAGAAATATCACAACTAGTATAACTTTTCAAGATATGAAGTATTTCAAGATTCCTGCATCAAGGCCACCTCGGGGCGACGATCGATGATGTTGCGCTGAAGCTGGGAGTCGGGCTAGGACGCTCTGTATCACTACTTGAAGAGCGCGGACGAGCCGGTCGAAACTTCCTGCACGTGTGGAATAGGCAAATTTCTGTCTCTCGGGTACCACCTAGCTAAAAGGGACGGAGCCCGACTCCTACTGTTCCGGGACGGCAAGTGTCAGCCGAGACTCAAGCAGCGGTCCGAACGCTTGACGTGAGGAAAGGACTCGTAAAAGGCCGAGTACGCTGGAAATCTCTCGTCACGCTTCTCCTGCTTGCGGCGACGCTCGCCGAGTTTCTCACGGGCTCTACTCCCGTCAGAGACATCTTGTCTCCCTTGGGTCTTGGGCTTCTCGTCGGTCTCTATGGTGCGGGTGCGCTGTTGATCAGAGAGGTGGCACTGCGGTGGGGCAAGCGTTGGGGAACGGTTCTGCTTCTGGGCGGGGCGTATGCGGTTGGTGAGGAGGGTTTCGCGGCCAAGACGATGATCGACCCCACCGGGTCCAACATCGGTAATCAGCTGTATACTCACTGGGCGGGAATCAACTGGGTCCCCNNATTATGGTTCCAATCGTCCTAGTCGAGTTGCTGTTTCCTGAGACGAAAGGCAAGAGGCTCGTTGGTAACATTGGACTGGCTATCGCTATATTGGTGTACGCGGTCGCAGTAGCGCTCATATCGACATCCGACCCTTTCATGCCCTCCCTGTCTGTCATACTCTTTCTCTCGCTCTACGCACTAGCCTTCATCGTTGCGGCGTACTATGCTCCGGGCTCGTTTTTGCAAGCTAGGGAAAACCGGCCGGACAGGAGCGAGCTTACGTTCGTGTTGTTGGGGATATTCTTCATGGCCGGATTCTTTCTTATCGTGACGTTTGGACATCTATTTCCGTGGCCTGTTCAGGCGGTCTTGTTCTTGCCGCTAGCTCTGGTCACCGGAAGATATCTNNGCGAGACATGCGGGGCGTGCTGGAAACAGCATCGTCAAGATCGATTTCATTCTCGGAATGGTTCTTGTGTTCGTTCCTCTAGATATTATCAACGAGCTTGCAGGGGATGTGGGAGTATTGTTCTACACAACATTCGTGGTTGCGCTGGTCGTCTGGATTCGACAACGAATAAAGACCGCGTCTAACATGGAGACAGTTGCAAGCTTGGTCCCACCACGTATCTAGTCGCAGCCTCTCAATCATGCTTTCTTGGGTGAGTGTTGGGTTGGATCTCGCAGGGCAGAGGCGTGGACAAATGCGAATTTCACGAGGGTGCAAACGGGACCCCATTCCGCGATGTGCTCTCAAGAACCCGCGTTCCAGAGCGGTTATGCAACACAGTGCGCGTGAAAGCTCACAGATGTGTACGGCTCCGTAATATTCCTGGCCACCCCACCTGCAGATTGGTAGTTGGGTTCCAGTGACTCCTCGTTCAGCGCTGTGGTTCGAGCACTTCGCTTCGGGCCTGAAGCTGCCCTTATGGCTTGGATCACTTCTGGTAATCCTAGTTCCGACGGTTGCCTTCTGGATCCTCGGGACTGAGATTGGAATAGCGACCGCGTATACTGGTATTCCCGTATTGTCGCTTCCCCTGTTGACCGTATACGTGGTGTTCTTGACGGGAGCATCGCTGCTCGTCTATGTGCGGGTTCTCCGACTGAGAGACTATACGCGAACACTCGGAGCAGAGCCCGGTGACGGAAATCTGCGGAGTCTGGTCGACGTGAAAGCGACGATCGGTATCTGGTCTATTCTTCTTTTCTTGACTTCGCTATTCTTGGACCCCGTTGCATATGGGCTTCACTACTCGCCGTATCAGATTCTCCTGAGGCTCCTGGTAACGGGCTATCTTCGCTTCATACAGGCGACGTTTCTCCTGATGTTGGCAGGCTCTATGTTTTGCATCTATAAGTGGGGCAAGCTTCCTATGAGGCTCAAGCCCTTCACTGAGGATCGCAGCCTTGGCTTGAGTCCATACGGCAGCGCGTCATTGTTGTTCGTCACGCTCTACCTGAGCGCTGTCGTGTTCACTTTCCCTCCAATCGAATACTCAAACCCGACCATACTTCCGGGACTCGTAATTTTCTTCCTGCTAGGGCTCGTGATATTTGCGGGTCCTCTGTTAACCCTCAGGGCAAAACTTGTACAGACGAGAAAGGAGAAGATGGCTTGGATTCAGCGGAGACATGGGCATGTCATCGAACTTATCGAAGCCAGTAAAGATGGACCCGTCGATCCTGTACTAGCAAATGAGCTGATTGCAATAGACAGCATACGGAAGGACCTCGACCGGATCCACAGCTGGCCGTTCAATGCGAGTATTCTTGCACGGCTCGCTAGTGTCATTGTCTTGCCACTCGTATTGCTAATTCTGGCAACTTACTTGAGTCATCTCTTGAGCATCTAACCGCTCCGAGTTGTCTCGAAGATTCATTTCCCAGCCAGTAGCCGAGGGACCACACAAGCAATAGTCTCCTTGAGGATGGTACCCGGGCGAACCGGGATAGCGGTGAAAACCTCCTCGAAATCGGAGCTTGAGGAACCTGACCTAGTTTCTCACGTCTTTGGAAGTCTAGCGATTCCTTCGAGCTGGTCGCAGTGTCTGTCGTAGGAGTAGATCTCTCTTAGTTTGTGTTCTCTCATTACGGAGCCGGTGAATCTTCTTTTCAAATTCGGACCATTCATCGATGGCATCGATGCCCAGATCGGCCGAGTTGTAGAATCGTCGCAGGTCAGCCTTCCGCTTGGGTATGAGCTTGATGAAGCCCGGACCCTTCACTAGGATGACCCGTCTGGATTCTCCAAGCTCTCCCCGCCGTTCAGCAGGAAGTACGAGCCTCCCCTGAGGATCCACCTTTCTAACCTCAACGATGCCCAAAGCCCGGTCATCCACAAAGATGACCGTTCATCCACGAATATGTTTCTTCCTCCATCCAACCGGTGGAAATGGACCGTCACTCGTCGACTGAGGACGGCTCGGTTTAGATGGGGTTCTCCTCGTTCGAAATTTGAACGCGCCGAACGGTATTTATTTTGAAAGGGCACGGGTGGCAATAAGCTGATCCCACAAATTGGCGATTATTACTACTGACAAAATTGTCCTGATTGTTGTCGTCACCGCTATCGTAATCGTATTAGCGTATGTCTTTCGCTTCGGGAGATTCAAGCGGAAAAAGTAGACAGGCACAATTTCCGACATGAAGTTGGGAAGTCTGTTTCGACTGGCGAGGCATGAAGATCGAACGGTGAGAAGGGTTTAGCGTGATCGGCACTGAGAATCTGACGAAAAAGTTCGGCGACCTGACAGCCGTTGATTCTGTTACGTTGCATGTGGACGAGGGAGAGGTGTTTGGTTTCCTGGGACCCAATGGT
>DAFH01000171.1:475-3108 GCA_002495485.1 Candidatus Bathyarchaeota archaeon UBA185 | reverse complement strand
GAGCTTGGAGAATGATCAGGTCCCACGGTGCGGCGAGAGAGAGACCGACGATTAGGGCCAAGAGGACCATTCTGTTCCTCGCCCTTCGGAATCTGATCGTTATTTCGCCATCGACAAGGTGCAACTCTTCTTGAGCTATGATGTGAGCAAACGTGGCCATGATCAAGAGCGTAATCGCATAGTCGATCGTGAAGATTATCGAGGCGTAGTCCTGAACGGAAGGCGGGTTGGAATTGGAGACCACCTGGTCGAATAGGTACGGCGTGATTGGGACAAGCGTCAAGAGCACGACGTTCAGAAACGTCACGAGACGAGTCTCCATAGGGAGGACGGACATGTCGGTCGTGTAGATTATCCAGCTAGTGATCAAGATCAGAAAGACAGAGAGAAACTCGAGGATGTTCGCGTCGATCCCGGTTGCAGTCGATGCCTGCCCGGTAGGTATCACCAGACTGATCGCGCCGATCGAGAGGGAGAGTCCATAGATCATGTCGGAGAGCGATTCTATTCGCGGTCTGGGCCTCCGCGACGGCTTGGACGTTTGCTGGCCGGACAATATCGCAGAGCCAGAATCAGGCTTCTTTAAGACGCTTTACGAACAGACCCTCGACACTACAATGACGGCTGGACTAACCGTTCATGATCTGAAGAGGCTCCTAGATGCCTTCAACCGGCACGATCTCGACGCAATCATGGAGTACTTTACAGAAGACGCGGTCTTCGACATGCCTCACGGCCCAGACCCATACGGGCGTCAATACATCGGCAAGGCCGCCGNNTATGGAGAAGACGTCCACTGGGTGGCCAGGGATCGGGGATGCTCTGAATGGACACTCACAGGCACGAGGAAGACCGGAGAAAAGGTCAAGGTGCGAGGCTGCGACCTGTTCCAGTTCAAGGATGGAAAGATCTCCAAGAAAGACTCGTTTTGGAAGATCGTACAGCCGTAGACAAGGAGCGAAACCAAGCGTCCAATTGCGATAACTAACGAGGGATCGTCGCCAGTGGGTATGTGTCTCCACAGGATGCGCTAGTACTAATCCCGATACTGTTCCAGTACTCTCACTTGAAGATGAAGCAGCCCGGCTCTAGGGTTGACGACAATGGCTCGCAAAGTACTCGCCATCATCACAATAATTCTCGGCGCATCCGTCAGCGTTCTATATCTCTACTACGCACCATCACACCTAGCGCTCTCGATAGCTGATCCTCCACCGACGACATACAGCAGCAACGTAACCGCCATCTACGTCAACCTCACCGAGATCGACATCCACTCCGCAGGCGCTGCCGACGAGAGCGGCTGGCACACTTTAACAACCGGGGTCACGCTGAATCTCATGTCAGTGCTCTCAACCTCAAAACTTCTAGGAACGACTACGCTGTCTCCGGGAAAGTACGATGAGCTACGATTCCTCGCCAGTCAGGCGGTAATCACGATCAACGGAACCAACGAGACATACACCATTCCCAGCGGCGACGAAACGGGTATCAAAGCACCAATCACCAATGGAGGCTTCCACATCTACGGAGGAGAATCACTCACGGTCCAGCTGGACCTCTCTTTTAACAACAACGAGATAATGAAAAATCCCAACATGAAGCTAACGCCGGTCGCAACAGCCCAAGTAGTCTAAGAAGGGTTCGAGGCGCGCGAATGTACACGAGCCTCGCAGCATCCAGCATGATAATTCTTGGAAAGGTAGCTTTGTGCGAAGGAGTGGGGTAGGCTACTGTGGCCTTTCTCTTTTCTTCCAGAGTCTCGACTCGTCCTCGGCAAGGGTCTCGTGCCGGTGCTCCCAGGCTTGGTGCTGGGGCATGTGGTCAACACAGAAGGTCTTGTGGCAGTACTCGCACTCCTTGTTGGTCTTTAGGTCCCTGCCGCACTCAGCACACTTTGTCATTTTTTCCAGATCAAACTGATCTAGCCGGTCTCCCGGTTTAAGCCTGTTCCTCGATCGCTCTAGGACTTGGACCGTTATCCCATTCTAGGATGAGCTGTCTGAGAATCTTTACGCGGGGGTTCTCCAGGTTTAGTCTGAACATTCGGACCCTTCCGTAATCGTGCTCTTCCACAATCGACGCCTCGGTCAGGTCTTGCAGGTGTCTGTCGGTGGCGCTGTAGCTCTGGTCGGTCTTCCTCGCAATCTCGCTTAGATGCAATTCTCCGACGTTGGAGAGGACTGTGAGTATCTTGATCCTGCCGCTGCTTGACAGGACCCGGGCGAGCGAGGTTCGAGGCGGCAAGAATCGACTAGAACCGGCGGACAATGCTCGACTCTAGCCATCGCTTGATCGCCGAGGCGGGAGCAGTGGGCAGTCCCAGCATCGTAGTCTTACCCCGGAAGCCAGCAGCCGAAGGCTTGGTCGAGACTATACCCGAGGCGGCCAGGTTCTGGACGTACTTCCAGACCTGTGTGTGCGCCCTAGACTCTTCCCTGTACTCTTCACACGCCATCCTGTACGCGATCTCCGCGTCACCCATGGACGTGTACCCCTCTTGGGTCCGCTCCAGGGTCCGGGCCAATCCTAGCAGGAACAGCTTCTCGTGCAAGTTCAGGTGCTGAGCGTACTCCGTACGCATAACCGGATAGACGCTCTGGGCCGCCGTCCGGACGTGTTCTGGCCGGACC
>DAFH01000171.1:0-466 GCA_002495485.1 Candidatus Bathyarchaeota archaeon UBA185 | reverse complement strand
GCGATGAACTCCACGGTCTCCTCGGAGATGGTTCCTTCCTTGAAGGCCAGTTCGACTCGTTCCCGGAGTATAGACTCCAGCTGCCTCGTCGTGTAGTGGTCGAGGCGTATCAGGTTCCGCTGCAGAGTACTCTGCGTACTCCTGTCCAGATCGTTCAGCTTCTGGATCTCGCGCAGAATGACGATCAGCGACAAACGCACCGGCCGACCCGGACGCTCCTCCTGTATACGCGTCAGATTGTAGAGGCTCGTCCGNNNNTCCAGTGTTAGTATGATGTGGAGGTTCTTCGTCTCCAGCTGGTCCAGCAGAATGTGCAGTAGCTCCTCGCTGGAGAATCCTCGCTGCGGGAACTGTGGAGTAAACTTCTGTAAAACATGCTTTAGGATCATGAAGAGGCTACCGCGGAACTCGCGGCAGTTGACGTGGATGTACTGGAGGTTCACCTTCAACGACCGCGCCGTCTTCT
>DAFH01000150.1:1069-2978 GCA_002495485.1 Candidatus Bathyarchaeota archaeon UBA185 | reverse complement strand
ATGTTGCACTCGCCAACTATCCCGAGCGCTCGGATGACTTGTTGGGCTGTGGCTCGGAGAATGTTGTATTCTCTGTTCGTGAGAGTCTGCGATGGAGCGACGACGATGCTGTCGCCGGTGTGGATTCCCATCGGGTCCATGTTCTCCATGTTGCAGACGATCGTGCAGTTGTCCGCACGGTCGCGCATGACCTCGTACTCTACCTCCTTCCACTTGTCCAGATACTCGTCGACCAGAATCTGGCCGATCCGGCTGTACGCGAGTCCACGTTGAGCGATCTCCCTCAGCTTCTCCTCGTCAAAAGCGACTCCCGAGCCTTGGCCTCCGAGAGTGTAAGCGACCCGAACTATGACCGGGTAGCCAATCTCTTTCGCTGCTTCTACCGCGCCCAGGAGGTCGGACGCCTTTCGGCTCTTAGGAACAGGGATACCGTTACGGACCATCGTTGTCTTGAAGAGTTCCCTGTTGTCTGCCATCTCGATGCTGTCAATGGTCGTTCCGAGGCTTCTGACAGAATATTTCTCGAGGATTCCGTGCTCCGCGAGTTCCATGCCGCAGTTTAGGGCGGTCTGTCCTCCGAATCCGAGAAGTATCCCCTGTGGTCTCTCCCTGTCCAATACCTCCTCAATGAACTCCTTTTTGATGGGCACCGAGTATACCTTGTCGGCGAACTTCTTGTCGGTGTGAATCGTGGCAATGTTCGGATTCACAACGATGGTCGTGATTCCTTCCTCGCGTAGCGCCTTGATCGCCTGGGACGTAGAGTAGTCGAACTCACCCGCTTCGCCGATCTTGATCGCGCCGCTTCCGACTATGAGGACCCTGTTGAGACCCTCGAGCTTCACTTCCAGTCCACCCCTTTTACAAATTCGTCGAAGAGGAACTTCGTATCGTAGGGTCCAGGAGAACTCTCGGGGTGCCACTGAACCCCGATGATCTTCTTCTTCGCGTGCTGGATTCCTTCGACCGTCTTGTCGTTCGCGTTGACGAACCTCGTGCGGAAGGCGGTTTGCTTGAGAGAGTCGCCGTTCACTGTGTATCCATGGTTCTGAGTGGTGATGTAGCATCTTCCGGTTTCGAGATCAAGGCAGGGATGGTTGACGGCTCTGTGTCCGAACTTGAGCTTGTACGTGTCTCCGCCGGCTGCTAGGGCAAGGATTTGCATTCCGAGACAGATTCCGAGGATCGGAATGTCCGTGTCGATTAGTCCTCTCACTGTTTCGATAGTACGTATACACTTCTTTGGATCGCCTGGGCCGTTGCTGATGACGATGTTGCCGGGCTCGAATTCGAGAATATCATCGATCGAATAGTCGTATGGGACCCGTACAACATTCACTCCGGACAAGAGGAGGCTCCTCAGAATCCCATACTTGACGCCGCAGTCGATCAGAACAGTCGTGGAATCAGAGCCGTTAACGTAGTGCACTGGCTCCGAGGGTGTAACGTTCTTGACTAGATCATCCTGGTTCGGGTCCGCAAGTGTTTCAAGCCGGCTCGTGATATCCTCTCGTGTTATGGTGCTCTCTGACACTTTCAGGAAACCGAGCATCGTACCGTTCGTTCGGATACGCCGCGTCAGGGCGCGCGTGTCCAGACCGTATATTCCCGGGATTTTTTCTGATGTCAGCCATTCGTCCAGTGTCTCTTCGCTGGACCAATGGCTCGGTTTTGAGAGCGAGTGAACGGCGTATCCTTTGACTTTGATTGAGTCGGATTCATAGTGCAGCGGGATTCCGTGCCTGTCGCAGTTTGAGAATGAGGGAACGCCGTACGAGCCTATAATGGGATAGGTCATGACGACGATCTGTTGCGAGTACGACGCGTCTGTCAATAGTTCGGGATAGCCGATCATTGAAGTGTTGAAGACGACTTCTCCCGACACGTCGGTTTGAGCGCCGAAGCCTCT
>DAFH01000150.1:0-1003 GCA_002495485.1 Candidatus Bathyarchaeota archaeon UBA185 | reverse complement strand
GAACTGCCATCCGACAATCTGGGCAGTACTGATATAGAGCCACGAGATCTCGGAATTCTCCTTCGCCCTCACCCTTCGCGGTCATAACGAGCACGTGGTACAGCGGCTTCGAGCAGGCGGTGTGTTGGGACTCTTCCGAGGATGAGACTTCTATCTCAGAGTTCTTGATCTTTCCCTTCTTCAAAAGGCCGAGAAGTGATTCCAGGCTCGGTGCGGTGAATTCTTGAAAGGGAAGATGAGGAACTCCGATGAGATCATTCCTCTTGGTCCTCGCTGGATGAGCCATCGACTATTCTCTCGTAGATCACGGACCAGCGTGATCGCGTGTTGGTTTGGGTGCACCCGCTACCTTAAGCGCGGAGTATCCCAGCGATAACTTGGCGAGTGTCACGAAGTTTAAGATGGACCACGTCAAGTCTCGGATATCCAAGGATTCCTGAATGCGATTCAAGACTTGAACTGAATGCCGTTCAGAACTCCCGGTTTGCCTTGGTTGTGGCCGGGCCTAAAGTCCAGTCAGGACATTCTGTCAAGAACAAGAAAAGGGGATGTCGAGTGAGGCTGTCTCGTCGCGCCTCCCCTCGACTATTTTGTTCGCTTAGTACTGCTGCTGTGTTGGAGATTGCCAGCTCTGACCGGATTCTCGCACAGAGGAGGACTCTCCGCCTTCTCTCTCCTTCCATGCTTTGACAGCGTCGACCATGCTCATGCCTTGGCTCATTTTGTCCTTGAGGAAGAGGTTGTACTCGCTGGGCTTGCGCTTTTCCTTCTTTGCGTGCTTCATCTTGCTAAGCTGTGAAAGTTTCTCGTCGATTGTCGTCTGTTGTTTCTTGAGCGCTTCGTTGAGGCGATTGACGTGCTCTTTGCGGTCTTTGGCGAGAGATGCGTTGGCCTTCTCGATCGCGACCAGTCGGGTCTTGAGAATCGTTGATTGGCTCTTCTCTAGCGCTGATAGTCGCGACTTTGCCTTGTTTACATCCGCGAGGAGAGATTTTGGTACGCC
>DAFH01000136.1:4273-11891 GCA_002495485.1 Candidatus Bathyarchaeota archaeon UBA185 | reverse complement strand
CGAGTGTCTCGACGTCTGTCATGTGACACAGTCTTTTTCCGGGCTATTTTTCCAGTGGCGGGTAGTTGATGCCGAGAATCGTTCGGTAGAGGATTCGGTCGACCTCGTCGTAGCGTGCCGAACACTTTGTGCACAAGTGTTGGCCGTAACGCTCCCTAAATTTCACGTTCATGCTCTCGATCCCGCATCGGAAACATCTCATGCCACAATATGTGACGCTCGTGGCGTATGACTGGCAGAGAACGCCGAATGCCTAGTTCTGTTTTCGAGAAAGGACCCGGGCGAATGTGAACCTATGCTATTTGCCTCTAGTTCTTTTCGTAGACTCGCTCGCTACCTCTTTCATCAGCCTGTTAGTGTTCTCGGAGGATCCACCCAGCTTGAGAGTCTGCTCGTGCTGCTCGGACAGACGCTTAGTCGCTTCGATCAGGTCTGCGCGTCGCGTCTGCTCGGCGTTCGCTGACAGGAGACCCATCGTCTTCGTGGCTTCTTTCCATTTTCCCGCGGCGAGCTGCTTGTAGTATTCTTCGAGTCCTTGGTAGTAGCTGAATTCTGAGATGAGATTGTTCCTTATTCCTTGCTCATACTCTTCTGCGCTCTTTGCGGCTCTAATGCTGATCGGAGAGTTTATCGTCCGTTTTGCTCCGTCGACGGCATCCCCGTAGGATATTTTGATGTTCAACGGGTCTCCTTTGAAACCCTCGGGTATTGTGACCTGTCCCCAGATCTTGGCAATACTCTCGAGAGCATTGATCACTACTGGCGGACCGTTATAGTTGAGAATTCGAACGTTCGGCGATCCGAAGTCGACGGTGATGTTTCGGCCCGAGACCTGGCTGACGGCGCTCTCTTGCATGAGGTTCGGTAGCATCGACGCGTCGGTAATGTGGTAGAGTAGGCCCCCGGAAGCGTCCGCCAGTGCCTTGAGAATGTCCTCGCGGTAGTCCTCGCCTATTCCGAACTCGACCATCTTGAAACCCAGGGGTATCTTCATCGTCGAGTACGGCTCGGGCTTCGTCACGTCCGTAGGATGGCCGTCGGTCAGTAGGAGGATCCAGCCTTGTCCTCCGGTCTTGGAGGCGATGTCGAAGGCGGTCGTGAGAGCTGTGAATAGCGCCGTCATGCCCGTCGCCTTGATGCCGGGCAGCACCTTGTCGATAGTCGTGTCCGGAAACGTCTGTACGGCGTCTGAGAAGGTTATGAACGAAATGTCATTGCCGGGCGGTATCCGGTTGGCGTACTCCTGGGCTCCCTTCTTGGCCAGCTCGAGCTTCCTCCCCGCCATGGAGTGACTCGTGTCCATGACGATTATGTGGTGGAAGCCCTTGGCCTCAGTCTGCTTCTCAGCCACGAGAGTGATCTTGAAAACGGCGTCGACCTTCGAGTCGTACGAGTAGGGGTGGCTGATCTCAGTCCTCACCGATATTGTCAAAGTGTAACCCTCTCCATCTTCCCATGATCTAGTATGAGGATTCCGGCCGCCTGGTGATGGTACCGGCTTGAGAACACCGTGATGACTCTCCCGTCCATGTCATCTCTGAACCCGTTCACGACCTCGTGTCCCCTGATTATACCTTTTAGCGAATTGTTCTCAAGGAAGGTCTTCGTTGCTTCGAATCCAAAGTAGTAGGCGCCTTCGCCGCGGGTGCTCGGCACAAAATCGTCGATCATGTCTCGAGGGTCATTCCACAGTAGCTGGAAAGCTATCGGATTATCGGGATTCAGATCAGGCCAAGGTAGCGTATCGATTTCGTTGACGCTGGCCAAACCCTTCGCTATTCCGCCGTGAAGACAGAGATAGTCGTTGACGACGACAGCATAAGGCATCCTCTCAAAGAATTCTTTGAACTTGTCATAGCTTCCATTACCGAGCTTTGTCGTGACTTCTTCCATGAAGCCGTAATAGGGGTTTGTCAGAGGGCTCTCGTGGTTTCCGCGCAGCATGATAGTGCGGTGGGGATCTTCCAGAAGACTAGCAGCTATCGTACCTATGTTCTCAAGTCCCGTCTCGCTTCTGTCCACGTAGTCGCCTAGGAAGACGATGAGGTCCGCGTCGTCCCAGAACCTGTCCAGAACTGCTTCTGTCACATCGACTGCGCCGTGTGTGTCTCCAACGAAGACCACTCTCTTCTCATCTCTGCGTGGCAGTAGTGGTCCGGGTAGGTTTTCCTCAGCCTCGTCGATCGCCCGGAGTGCCTCCGAGGCGTCGATCATTCACTCACGAGCTTCACAATAGTGCCGGTGCCGAACTTCAAGACAGTATTCGGCCGGACCTCGACACTATCGTTCACTCGTTCAAACTCTCTGCCGTTGTAGACGAAGCTGCCGTTAGAGCTTCCAAGATCTTTCAGCAAGATTCTGTTGCCATCAAAGCTGAGCGAGGCGTGCTTCCGAGACACCTCAGGGTCCGGGATCACGACGACGTTCTCGGGACTGCGGCCGATAGACACTGTTGGGAAGTCTTCGAACTCGAGCGCGACGCGGGTCTTGATGAGAGAAGAGGCCGGTGTATTCACGAAGACCAGGTAATAGCGTTGGCCAGAAGTCAGAGGGGTCGAAGGTGTTGGCGCGAATGAGGGGGATGGTGTCGGGGCTGTCTGGAATGAGGAAAACGTGTCTCGAGGAGCGGCAGTGTCGTCCGAGCTCGGAGTGGGTTCAGGGCCCGTTACCACGAAGGAGGGTTTGGATCCTGAATCAGTGGGCGAGAATTTCGACTCGAAATCGCCGGTAGGTTCTGGAGCCGGTGTCTGGAAGGGTTCAGGCTGGGAAGCAGACGGTTCCAGTCGCTCAGGCTCGGCCATTTCCTCTTCCTCGTCTTTCTTCTTGGACTTTTTCTCTTTCTTTGCCTTCTTGGGCTTCGCCTTAGGCTTGGATTCTTCGATCTCTGTAGATTCGTCGGATGAGGAGGATCCTAGGATTTCATCCATGGCTATGCCCTTGGTGGTGACTGTGGCTCCAGGTCTCTTGTCTCCACAGCCGTCACAGAACTTGCGGAAGTCTTCGTTCATAGCCCCGCATGAGGGACACTTCCAATTATTCTCCGTAGTCTCCGTCGATGACATAGTTGGACTCCCGGTTGCTGTCTCGATATCCTCAGATGAACTCTTCGAATGTCGAAGCTTCATGGGCGAGATCGATGCATAAACGCCTCAGACGGCTTAAACTCTGACAGTACCGATACCCATATGCGCCGGAGACATTTCCCCTTTGCAAGAGGTAACTCCACTCTCGTCGAGAGACCGCGGATAAGCTTCTTTAAAACATTATATCGATTTCGTGATGGTGGACCTGGTGGGAGGAAAACAGCCTCAGACTCCCGTCCCCGGCAAGACACGTCATACTCTCGCCCTCACGCCGGGATTCTTCGCACCAGCACTCGTGACAGTTGTATCTCTCCCGCTGGGTTTTCTTTTAGCGCTCGCTATTCCAGGTGCCTCTCTCATTTACACGATCAGTGTAATCGGATTCGGAATNNAAGCACTCGATCTCAAGTCTGGATTCATGCGGTCGCTGCTGGGATCCGCTGCAACATTTCTCCTACTCTCATACTTCCTCGCGAACTCGTCCCTCGCGTCCGGAATTCTTCCCCCGGGCTCTCTCTCGCCGTTTATTGTTGCTCTGCCACCATCGATCGCGGTCCTCGTTTCAACGCTTCTGTTCTCTCGTAAGCTAAGCTACAGGATTCTGAAAGTCAACGTACTAGCTACGTTAGCAATCGTAGCAGGGCTCGTTATTGCGGCGGTGGCAAGCCCGGCGGCAGGCCTCATTGGATCAAGTCCGATCCCACTGTCCATCTTTGCTCTCATCGGGATTGGTGCAAACTGTATCCCGATGATTCTGCTCTTCATCTTGGACAGGCTATGGCAGACGAGGAGGTCGGCAATGGCAGTTCTGCCGACCACCTTCTTCTCCTACAACACAATAATCGGTTATGAATACTTCGCAACGCCGAGCACAACTCTCGGATACATCTTCTTCTCTTCACTAGGATTTCTCCCGGTCCTAGCGATCGCCGGCGTCGTCGCTTCTGGCCTCGCTGTGAGAATGCTGAAGGCTCCCAGCAAACCGGCTGGAACTTCAAAGGCTCCAGTCATAACGACCACGCCACCTCGGATCAGCTTCTCCGGAGACCATTCAGTGAAGCAGGGCCACATCGAGACTGTGAAGATCACTACAGAGTCAGACGGTGGACCCCGCGATATGGCAAACGTCTACGCCGAAATTCAGGGTCCTACCGGAAAGCGTGAACATCTAAGAATTGCGCGCACCGCGATCGGAAAATACATCATGTCGTTCCAGGCACCAAAGCCAGGGAACTACAACATTCGCGTCACAGCAACAAACAAGGGAAACCGGATGAGCAAAGAGTCATTCTCGTTCACAGTCCAATCCTCACAGCCCTCCCCAGCCACACAGCCGCAAGCCTCTGCAGGCCCATCTAAAGGGACGCCTGCCATCCCCGCCCCTGCGCCACGGGTCCAGCCTGCACCTGCTCCAAGACCACTACCGACGCCGCCCGCACCGGTTGCAAAGACGCCGATTTCGTACACTAGCCAAGGAATCCCCGCTCTGACCCTAAACTCCTGGGATCCAAAGGTCTGGGTTGGCCAGGAAGTTCACGGCTATCACGTTGTCGAGCATATTGCTACAGGAGCAAGCGGCTACGTGCTGCGTGCCACGTTCGGCCAGGCTGGAACAGAGGTCGCGTTGAAGATTCCAATCCTCAAGACGAGTCGTCCGCAATCTGTCAACGAGCCGACAGCAGGGACGATGACGCTGAACGAGACCATGTCAGAAGCGACCAGGCTCCTGGAGTTGTCAGGCCAGTCCAAGTACGTCGTGCAGATCCGAGGAATTCTGGTCGATCGCCTCAATGTGCAAGAGATCTTGAAGGGAGACACCGCACTGTACTATCGAAGCCCCCCAGCGATTGTTATGGAGTTCATGAAGGGAGGCACGGCCAAGAAGCTGATCGAGGACCCGTCGTACGAGCCACTCTACTATTCAGAGAAGTGGGGAGGACTGGTTGTCTTGGTGGGTCAGATGATGGCTATGGCCCTGGACATGGTTCACAAGGCAGGATTCGTCCACCTAGACGTCAAACCACAGAACATCCTCTTCAACACCAAGCCCCCATCCACAGGCCAAGAAATGCTCGACAAGATTGCATCGGGGGAGCTGTTGCCGAAGCTGGCGGATCTCGGCTCAGCCGTCAAGAAGGGTGGAAAGGTGGTACAGTTCACTTCCGAGTACGCGCCTGGCGAGCAGGTGTTGGGAGATCCAGCAGAGCCGAGCATGGATGTCTACGCGCTTGGAGCCGCGCTCTATGCTATGCTTACTCGAACTCCGATCCATTCGCCTAAGCTGATCGAAGCCATGAACAACGTCACCACGAGTCCAGAACTGAACAAGGCGATGCGGGAGCTTGAATCAGTTTGGGATTCGTTTGAACCCGACTTCACCAGAATCGATTCGAAATTCAGTGCAGTGATTCCTATCTTGAAACAGATGCTGGCGGAAGATCCCCGACGGAGGCCCGACTCTGGTGCGGTCGCGTCGTCTCTTCAGAAGCTTGTTGACAAACGCGGATCGCTGTCCTAAGGCACGACGTTTTACGCAATATTCTAATGGGAATTATGGAGCAAATATTTATTATGACTTATGTTATGCAGATGCGCGGTAAAACGCATGTCATATGCACATCCAGAAGTCTTGGTAAGCACCCAGTGGGTGCACGACCATCTCAACGACCCTAAAATACGAATAGTCGAAGTCGACTACGATCCCACAGCCAACTACCAGCTCGGCCACATCCCCGGCGCAGTCCTATTCGACTGGCGAAAGGACCTCAACCATCCCCTCCAACGCGACATCCCGACAAAGGATCAGATAGAACAGCTCTTCGGACGAAATGGAATCTCAAACGACACCAAACTCGTCCTCTACGGCGACTTCAACAACTGGTTCGCAGCCTACGCGTTCTGGGACCTCCAGTACTACGGCGTCAAGAACGTAGTCCTCATGAACGGTGGACGAAAACGATGGATCGACGAGGACAAACCACTCTCCAAAGACGTTCCACAATACGCTCCAACCCACTTCAAAGCAGCGAACCCCGATGAGAACATTCGAGTCTACCTTCGACAAGCTCTCGAACAGTACAACAAGCACAATGTCAGACTGGTTGACGTACGTAGCCCCAAGGAGTTCAGCGGAGAAGTTCTAGCGCCGCCAGAGTATCCGACGGAGCACGCTCAGCGAGGAGGACACATCCCAGGCGCAGTCAACATTCCGTGGAGCCAGGCGGTCAGCGCCGACGGCACTTTCAAACCCTACGAGGAGATCAAGAAACTCTACGAGAGCCAGGGTGTAACTGCGGACAAGGACATTATAGCCTACTGCAGAATTGGAGAACGATCCTCGTTCACATGGTTCGTTCTGAAATACCTCCTAGGCTACCCCAAGGTCAGGAACTACGACGGTAGCTGGACCGAATGGGGAAACCTGGTCCGCAACCCTATCGAGAAACCGGCGCCCGCACCAGCGCAGACCGTCACAGCATAGATCTTCCGAACCCCCAGCCCGCCACGCCGTGCTTGGCGGGATCTTCTTTCCTATCGAACCTTTCTCACGATGAAGTGAAACAGATTCCCCTCCTTTCTCCAGTCGACTAGGCTCTGCCCACTCCGGTCCGTCCAGGCAACCATCTCAACATATGCGGTAGGATCATCCGAGACGAGATGAACGACATCGCCAACGGACATGGTCGTGAGTTGCTCGTTGAGTCGAACAATTACAGCGGTGCACTCCGTGCCTATTTCGTACATTTCGCGATCGGGAAAAGCCTTGAAACAGCGCACGTGGAATTGGGCGATCTTCTGAGCGAACTTGATCCTAGAGTCTGGTGCTGCAGACAGCAACACGGTATCCTTCACTAGGTTTGACGGTCTCAACCGAGCAATCCAGCCCACCTCGTAGGGCGACACGTTAACGGTCCTCGGCTGACCAACGACCTTATCGTTGATTTCCAGAACCACGCCTGTCACGGGCGAGGGCACCGGGCCGACAAACCTCTCGCTTTCGAGTGTTCCCAAGCTCTGAACCCTCTCAATAGACGTATCAAGGGGCTTCAGGCTCGTCCTGACCAGTCTCCCCGCGATTGCGGACAATATGCTCGTCACACCGACCGTCACGGTGGTACCTTTGTCGATTCTCAGCCATGTGTTGTTCTCAACGTCGTACAGTAGGTTGTCCGGGAAGACGCAGTGATCTATTTCCAAGCCGAAATCGCCGACGTGGGAATTCTGGAGCCTTGCGCTCTCATTTGATCGTTTGTTCCTTGGGTTCTATCTTCTCGCGATCCACATTCCGGGAAACATATAATAGAGAATCCGGGCACCCGACCATTCTCTTCAAGAAGCTAGGTAGAACCGTTGCCCCGATTCAAGAGCTCTGCAGACATTCTCAAGATCGTCTCGAACAAGGACCAGATCCGCAACATCGGAATCATCGCCCACGTAGACCACGGGAAAACGACTATGACCGACAGCCTCCTCGCGGGTGCGGGACTGCTATCACCCTCGCTGGCGGGAACCGCTCTCGCAATGGACTTCATGGA
>DAFH01000136.1:0-4125 GCA_002495485.1 Candidatus Bathyarchaeota archaeon UBA185 | reverse complement strand
TCTACATCAACAAGATTGACCGCCTGATCAAGGAGTTGAAGCTCAGTCCTGAACAGATTCAGGAGAGGATCGCCCGCATCATCAAGGACTTCAACGGTCTGCTCGATCTGTATGCTGAGCCGGAGTTCAAGGACAAGTGGAAGGTGAGCTTCGCCAGCAATACAGTCGCAATGGGAAGCGCGAAGGACCGCTGGGGATTCAACTTTGACGTTGCTCGCAAGAAGGGCATCAAGTTCACCGACGTGGTGGATGCCTATCTCAACAACAAGGTCGAGGATCTCAAGACAAACGCGCCGATACACGAGGCGATTCTCGGCATGGCGGTAGAAGTGATGCCACCGCCTCACGTAGCCCAGATTTACCGCATCCCCAAGATTTGGCACGGGGACCCGGCCAGCGAGTTCGGCCAGGCCATGATCAAATGCGACGACAAGGGCCCAGTGCTGATGTCGGTCGTCAACATCGTCGTCGATCCCCAAGCGGGAGTCGTCGCCACAGGTCGACTATTCTCAGGCACGGTCACCGACGGCGAGCCAGTGTATCTCATCAACTCCCACGCCCAGGGACGCGTCCAACAGGTCGCGATCTACATGGGGCCGCAGAGAGAGATCGTTGGAAAGCTGAGCGCGGGCAACATTCCAGCGTTGCTCGGTCTCGAGAACGTAAAGGCCGGAGAGACGATTGCGTCGGTCAAGCAGGTCATTCCGTTCGAGGCAGTCCACTACGTTACGGAGCCCGTCGTGACGATCGCAGTGGAGCCCAAGTTCAACAGGGACCTTCCGAAGCTTGTAGATATTCTCAGGAAACTCTCGCTGGAGGATCCTAACCTTGTCACCAGCATCAACGAAGAGACCGGTGAGTATCTGATCTCTGGGATGGGAACCCTCCACTTGGAGATCGCAACCACACTCATCACGAAAACCGGTCTGGAGATTGTGACCTCCAAGCCTATCGTGATCTATCGCGAGGCGATCAAGGGCAAGGCAGGCCCGATCGAGGGAAAGTCGCCCAATCGCCACAACAAGATCTACCTCGAGGTCGAGCCTCTCGAGGAGGAGGTCATGGATCTCATCAAGGCAGGCAAGATCAGCGAATACATGGACAAAGCCGACATGGCCAAGCAGCTGCGAGCAATCGGCTGGGAGCCAGAAGAGGCACGTGGAGTCTGGAGCATCGACGAGCCCTACAACATGATCCTAGACGTGACGAAAGGCGCANNCCGCTGGGGCTTGAAAGAGGGCCCAATAGCCTACGAACAGATACGAGGACTGAAAGTCAAGATCACAGATGTTGCGCTGCACGAAGACCCTGTTCACCGTGGTCCCGCACAGATAATGCCCATGACACGTAGAGCAATGTTCACCGGATTCCTTGAGGCACAGCCAACGCTTCTCGAGCCGGTACAGAAGATCACCACAAGGGTACCGAACGACTTCCTCGGAGCCGTTACGAGCGTCATCACTCAGAAACGAGGAAAGATCGTCTCGGTCGACCAGAAGGGGAACCTCGTCTCGGTCGTAGGAGACATTCCAACCGCGGAGAGCTTCGACCTATCTGAGGTCATGCGAAGTCAGACGCAGGGTCGCGCTTTCTGGGGTCTTGAGTTCGCGCGCTGGTCACCGGTACCCCAGTCATTGCTACAGAGCGTCGTCGAAGGCATCAGGAAGCGAAAGGGTCTCTCATTGGAGCCGCCCAAAGCTTCGGACTTCGCCGAATAAGTCCAAGCGCCTAGGAACCTTAGCATAACAAGGCGGATTCAAAAAGCGATACTGGACGGTTGGCTCAACTAAACGGTGAGGACTCTTCAACGCGCGATCTATTGGCTTCCCCGATTATTACTACTAGAATGCCGATTGCGATGAAATCGAACGCAACACTGTTGTCGACTGCATCTATCCAACGGAGGAGGACCGGGAAGAGGATCAGGAACAATCCGAAGATGAATGCAAGCTTTACCAACAGTTGCAGTGCAGATCCAACGTGGCTATTATCCACAAAACCGCTAATAGGTATTGCGGATTCCAGAATTAAGATATCTCAGGATTGCAACGGATACTCTGTTGCCTGGGAGACATATTGGCGGATTTTCAATGTCCGTCGTCCTCCAACTAGGGTTGTCCACCAAGGAGCGGGCACCCACCGACCGCGCGATTGCTCAGAATGGTTAGTGTGGGTAAGGCTTACAAGTCCAAAATCTAAGCGGGCCTCGGCGGCCGTGGTCCAGAGCCACATACCGGTCGAACTCTTCGGTGTGGCGGGCAACCTGGTCTATGACACCGGCTTCCCATTAAGTGAGGAAACAGCCGGGAACCCGGGTTCGAATCCCGGCGGCCGCACCATCCTACGCGTGAATTTGTACCGCTCCACGAACCCCCTCTTTCTTCTTGCGTTCTAGGAGAACAACAGCGTGCTCTCAAGCACACACTGGAGAATGAACCCTTTTTCGCGATTGAAGCTAGAAAGAACCGGGACGCACCGGTCCCGCCAGACTGCCCGGCCACCTTTGTACCCATCGTCAGCCTCTCTGCTCCTATGAATGTGAGAGAAATTGAACCATAGTCAGAGCCGTCTCTGGCGAACCGTTTCGGCTCGCTTTGTGCAAAGAATGCTCAGATACAAACCATTGGGTTCGGAAGTCTCGCTGAGACTTTAGATTNNCCTTTGGCTGCGGTGGTGCTGAAGTTTTGATGAACACTAGCAGGAAGAGTACGACACCCGAAATGATGGCGGCTATGCCGGGTCCCCAAAGAACGGGACAATCTAAGCTAGTCGAGCATGGGGGCGTAAAGGGTCTCGTTCCTAGGAAGGTTAGGTAAAACCCGAGAAGTATGAGAAAAACGGCGAGGGTGCCAGCCGCGATGAAGACCAGCGCCCTTATGATCGTGACCGAGTTCATTTCAACCTAAATGGCTTCTCGCGCTATCAATCAATTACAATATGTATGCTTGTATGTGTGTCGTGCAATTCGACTGACGGACGGGCAGATGGTCTTTTGATGCTGAGCCACCGTGTCTCACACAGCCGGCTCGGGCTGGACAAGCTTGTAAGTGGTGAGACAAGACATCAACGGAAACGACGGTACAGCTCTACGCGTGAGCGGATGAAGCCTGGCGGCCGCACCACGGTTATAGTCCGATGCTGTTGATCGGATTCCCCGAGTTGCCGTCGACGACCAGCACGATCTTGTCTCCCTTGTGATCGTATCTGACGAACCAGATTGGGACGTGGAGCAACTCTGTGTCTGAAACGTCGATTTGCGTCTGCATTTGCTGGATCATGTGATACTTCGCGTGAGCCTTCTGTGACTGAAGCTGATCAACCAACGCACGTGCTTGGTACTTCGCCGTGTCCTCGTTAATGTCGCCGTTCAGGACCTTGATTCCTTTCGGGTACTGCGAAATGTCGAACAAAGTTCTGTCCTGGAGAGAGAATTGGTAGTCTTTAGGTTGGTAAGTTGTGAGGGCTTTTAGCGCGACTATCGGGAAGTTGTAGTTCTCGTCCATTTCAAGTGCCTTCTTCTGGCCTTGTCCCATTCCTCCCCCCATCATCGAGCCAAGAACTGCACCGGTTAGCAGCGGACCGCCGAAGCCTCCTCCTCTTCGTCCCCCGCCCATCCCTGCCATGACTCCAAACAATGCTGCAGTTGTCGCGATTGTTGCGCCTTCAGCGACCATGTCGTTTGCAACGAGCGAGGTTCGTGCCGAAGCGGCTACTAGCCAGTAGGGCACGACTGAGAGGGTCATCTCCTCAAGGGTCGAGGATTCTTGCAAGTGTCGGTGGAGCAGTCCCGTGTCCATCATTGACTTCACTCGGTTCGTGATTTCGTCATTGGTCTGAATTCTCAGAGGTAGCATCGTCTGTTTCTGGATGTTTGCCCAACCGGCGGTTCCAAGAGTGATGCTACTCCCGCAATACTCGCAAGTGATTATCATCTCGCCAAATCTCGGAGCGATCGGTGCCCCGCAGCTGGGACACTTGAGCGACGTTGCGGTTGAGGGCGCTAGGACCTGTGTCGTGCTCTGTGGGCCTGATGATTGTTGGCTCGTGCCATCTTTGCTTGACTGGTTAGCGCCGCACTTAGAACAGAAGACTGCGTCGTCTGGCAGTTGCGCGCCGCACTTTAGG
>DAFH01000022.1 GCA_002495485.1 Candidatus Bathyarchaeota archaeon UBA185 | reverse complement strand
TGAGATGATTCTCAGATTGGCTCTACCTTCCGAGAGCTTTTCCAGCATTGGCGCCACGGACTCGGCCATCGTGTTTACGACGTTTGCGCCCATGGCGTCCCTACAATCAACCACGAGCTCGGCTATCACCATCGTTCCGGTCAGGCTTGGAAGGATTCTGACCCGGAGGTCTTTTGCGCCGCCTCCCTTCGAGACGAGCATGGGATCTTGCTGGTTCGCTTTTTCCAGAATCTCCTTCTTGGAGGCAAGAATCTGTTTCTCCGCGTCTCGGGGCGAGTGAGATCTTACCAGCTGAACCTNNCCCTTGACCCTCGCCATCTTCGCCGCGTTGCTGGCCGCAGCTACCACCGAGGGCTCCTCGATGGCCATCGGTATAAGGTAGTCTTTGCCGTTGATGAGAAAATTGACAGCTATTCCCAGCGGGACAGGAACGACCCCTACCACGTTCTCGATCATCCGTTGCGCAGAGGACAGAGGCAGGGTCCCGCTCTTGACGAGTTCAACCTCTTCGTTTGAGAGTCCCGAGAAGTCTCTTACTTTATCGAGTCTCTCCTCCAGCGTCAGCTTGTAAAAGGATGCGATGTTGGATGGTTTGCTCAACACGACAGGCCTTCAAACATTCGAAGCGTAGGTTCAGACTATTTGAGGACTGTTACTATGGGTCTCGCAACGACACCGTGCACGTCTCTTGAAATCGCGTAAGGCGTTCCCCCTTCTTTTCTCAAAGCTCTTGCAATCCTGTCCCGGTCCCTTGCAGTAGCGCACACGGCGACGATACATCCGCCGCCTCCCGCGCCCGTGAGCTTAGCGCCCAGCGCGCCCGAGCGTCTAGCAACTCTGACGAGTTGGTCAAGCTTCGGATGGGACACTCCGATCTTCTGGAGAAGCTCGTGATTCGTTGACATTAAGGAGCCGAGATCGACGCTGTCCTCAGTTTTCAGAGCTCTGACGACTCCCCGTGAAATCTCGCGCACTTGATCCAGATAATCACGGAAAAGTTTCTTCTCCACCAGGGACTTTTTGACGACAGACCCCACAAGCCTCTTCGTTTCGTGATGAATACCAGTGTCGCACAACAGAAAGACGGGATTAGTCCTGTATTGGACTGGCTTAACGGTAGAAGGCCGGGTAAACTGTATCGTTCCACCGTAGATACAGGTGGCCTGATCAACGCCTGATGGCTTGCCGTGGAGAAATCTCTCTGGAATGAAGGCCAGTTTGAAGATCTCCCGCCTGTCTAGGTCCGCGCCTTGACACTGAGACACCGCGGATATGATCGCGACGGTCGTCGCGGCGGAGGAACCTAATCCCGCAGCGATGGGAATCTCGCAGTCCACGTTTACGTCAACCCCTTGCCCAACCTTCCCAATGTGATCCAGCGTAGCTTCAGCGGCGATTCGTAGAGGCTGTAGGAATCCTCCAATGTCCGTCAATTGGGAGGGCGTGGCCGATTTTGAAAGGTATCTTAGGGGAATATCTATCCCAATGGAGCCGTCGTTCGTAGCGTTCGGCTTGGCCTCAGCGTTCGAGTAGAGGTTGATCGCCATGGCCACTGCTGGGGCTCCCAACACTACAAACTGCTCGCCGGCAAGAATGATCTTGCCGGGAGCCCTCGCCTGTGCGGAGGACCGCCGTCTTGCTCTCTTCGAGGCGAGGTTCACTTCTCGAATTTTGCAGCGGCGTACCCCACGACTGCGCTCATGTCGCCTGTAACGTCACCGCTAGTCTGGTAGGAAAGTAACTTTGTCTTCCCGGCGCCAAGAAGCTTCACGGCATGGATCATCGCGGTTACTGGACCATAGCCGCAGGCAGTGACCGCTTTTTCCTCTACTGTCTGTTGGAATTTCTTCTCGTCCATTTCGAGTGCTGCTTGGATTGCTAGTTTATCTTTCGGTGCCGCTATGTTCTGTGGTTCGTAGTGGGTCCAGTCGGAGGACGCGATGATGGTCGCACCATGTCGCTGCGCCGCCTTCATTACGGCCGTGCCGACATCAATGCTCGTCTGGAGATCTTGGAGCATCATGCAGATCGGGACGAACTTGAAACGTCTGGGATAGATGTACTGGAGAAAGGGTAGCTGCACCTCGATCGAGTGTTCGTCTCGGTGCGCATCGTCGTCAACATCTATTATGTCCGACTCGTGAACGATCTCTTTTGCGAGGGCCTCGTCGATTGGGACATCGCCCAATGGAGTGCTCCATTCTCCCTCGGTCATGGCGGAGACTCCGCTGCCCAGCCCGGTGTGGTTGGGTCCGAGTATGATCACGGATCCGGCCGTGCCTGCCGTTGCGAGCTGGTAGTAGCTGTGCGCCGCGACTGGACCGGAGTAGGTGTATCCGGCGTGTGGGACTATTAATCCGAGGAGGTTCTTGTTTGGCGTGCCTGGTACTGTTGGAATTGATCCGGGTCCGAGCTTGTGAAGGAAGGATTTCTGGATCTGTGTTCTGAGTGCTCCTTCAGTGTCTGGGTAGAAGGCTCCTGCTTGCGCTGGCCGGCGCTTCTTCACGCCTCGGCACCGGCTC
>DAFH01000151.1:2889-3053 GCA_002495485.1 Candidatus Bathyarchaeota archaeon UBA185 | reverse complement strand
TTCTCCAGTCACAGCAGACCCTCTCGACTATCGTTCTGCAAGGCCGGAAATAAACCAGCGCTGATCCACGCAGTTGACCAGAGTTGGGAGCGCACAAATCCTAGAGTGTTTCTTGATAGGGCGTTTGACTCTGTTTTCGTCTGAAGTCCTGTTCTTGTCAGCAC
>DAFH01000151.1:0-2825 GCA_002495485.1 Candidatus Bathyarchaeota archaeon UBA185 | reverse complement strand
CTGTGTTTCCAGACCAACAGTTCAGTGTCGAAGAAATGAGATCCTTCGACGACAACCTAGACACGACAAAGTACTACCGCCAACGCTATTCTTGCTTCAACAGAAGCACGGGCGAGATAGTCGGGTTTGGGCACATAATGCACATTCCTTGGATGTTCAACCCTCGAAGATTCCAAGAGAATATTTGGGTCGACAAGAGCCACCAGAACAATGGCGTGGGCCAGTTCATCTACGAGAATCTGATGAAGTTCGCGGCAGAACTCAAAGCCCTGGAAGCATGGGGATTCGCCAGGGAAGACATGCCTGTCTCAGTAGCCTTCCTCTCAAAGAGAGGCTTCAAAGAAAAGTTCCGCACATGGGAGTCTTGGCTGAACCCCTCAGATGTGAACCTGCAAGACTTCCNNACACTTCCACGGCTACCTGGAGAAAGCCTCCCGGGCGGGCGTCGAAATCAGTTCCCTCGCAAAAGAGATAGAACGTGATCCAGACTGTCACAGGAAGCTGTACGAGCTGAACCAGGCATTGATGGCCGATGTCCCGATGCCTGAACCCTACACGCCAATACCGTACGAACAATGGCTCTCGTTCGACATGAAGGACCCGGGACTCCTCCCAGAAGCCTATGCAATCGCAAAAGACGGAGCCAAGTACATTGGCCTGAGCACCGTCAGACGACTCGACAAAGAACCACATGGCTTCCATCAACTCCTGACGGGAGTGCGAAACGATTACCGTGGCAAAGGAATCGCCTATGCAATGAAGCTCAAAGTCATCGAATACGCTCAGAAGAACGGGATTCAGCGCATCAAGACGGAGAACGCCACCACCAACGCTCCAATGCTAGCCATCAACATTAAACTGGGATTCAAGAGACAAGTCGGCTGGATTGCATTCTCGAAGACGCTCACACAATCACCGTGAAACCTGGCCCACCGTCGGTCGTTACCGATCTTCGGACAATTCCTCAAGTTTCTCGGGAGATGGCCCGCTTGAACCGGGGCCTCTTTCCGGCTAGAACGCTCATCGCTTCCGTAGACTTCCTCGCACGCTGTTCCAGCAAGTGGAAAACCTCAGCGAGAACCTCGGACCTAACGCGAAGCCCGGCCCTCACGAGCTCCCTCAGAATCTCCTTTGCTTCGTCAGGCATAACGATCTCTTTCTCGTCGGCATCAATCAGGGCTCTTGTCAGCCATATGACTCTGACACCGTGCGTTTTCGCTATAGCAGCGACCGCGCGATCATTTGTCAAGAGAGGAGCATGTCTTTTCTCGGCGAGAGCGATGACCTCGCCGTCGGCTCCGGAAGCTCCTTCAGACCGGAAAACCTTCGGGACCGAGACCCGCGCAGTCTTAACCCAGCCCTTGTCTATCCCAGTCTCAACCTCGCTCGCGCCAGGCCTTCCCTCCGCCTCGACAACGACCTCATCGTACACTCCGTTAGGAATGAGAATTGTCCCGTAAATTTTCCCAAGGAGCTCCAGCCGGCCGATCCTGCTAAGATGAATCAGCGGCGATGCGTCAGCTACGATCAAGGCCTTCCCTCAACTCTTTGAGGGTTGGTCCCGAGTCAACACCCGTCTCGGCCATCCTGTCCAGCATCTCATAATATCTCAGCCCGGCAAAAGCGGCTGCCCGCCTGACCGTCCAGCGCCCCTCCTGAATCATCCTCAACGCCTTGACAAGCCTCCACTCATGAACGGCCTTGTCGAGCAGCCTCCTCACAACCTCTGCCCGCTCAGACTTCTCATCCTTCTCAATCTCCTCGATAGCCTTCAACAGATCATCAGGAATCCTANNTAGCAGTCAGAACCTCCATAGCATCTTCGTATACAATAGATGCGCTACGATACTATAAGCGTTCCCTACCCAATAACGATCCCAGAGTTGAACCGTTCCCGGATAGCGTGTTGGAAGAGAACGGACCGCACCCACAGCTTCGACGCGCCGTTCCATCGGTACCGAATCTCATGGTAGGTCATTTTCTCGACAGCCGTTGCAATATTCAGAATAGTCTTGAACTTGTATGGGCTTCGATATCTCCTTGTCTCACAGTTCAGTATGAGGGGAATCTGAATCTCTCCCGACGACGCGAGAATTGAATGGTCATGGCTGAGGGTAGCAACGCTCATATTCGCTGATCCGGAGAAAGCAAGGGAGTATTGACCATCCAGAGAGCGACCGGGGAAATGTCCTAGTTGGTGACGCCGGCCGTCGATGAGATAGGGATCGATCGCAACTTTGTTGCCTCGAACCTGAACCGTGCCGTCACCCTGATCGGCTCGAACCTGGCAATATTCACTTTCGTCCTAGTCTTCCTCTACCCGCGATACGCCTCGAACCAGCTCAACGGTGCACTGTTTCAGGTAACCCTAACAACGAGCCTGCTAGTCATCTTCCTCTTCGGCATAGCAGGCATCTGCTACTTCGAGGTCGTCGCAATTACGGGGATGGACATTGTCAGAAGAAGGATGCTGGTTCGAAGAGGGGATCTCTTGTTCGCCGTCAGCTTGATGGGCATGACNNGTCTTCATCATCGAACAGGGCCAACGACTACGCGGTATCACGGAACTGAAAATCTGAGCCCGATCGGCGTTGTCTGGATCCTAACCGGTCTGACCGGCCCTACCATTCTGAGTCTACACTAACTATGACAGGTCGACAACCGATCCCTCAAGTCGAGGATGGGAGATGGTTAGGCCCTCGGCACATGTCATTGTTATAGTCGCTTTATAGGACAATAACATCATATTCTCAGCAGAGTCAAAATGGCGAAGAAAACGATACAAGTGGATGATGATATCGTCAGACTACTTGAGCATCTGAAGC
>DAFH01000193.1 GCA_002495485.1 Candidatus Bathyarchaeota archaeon UBA185 | reverse complement strand
GGCCATCCACCCGATGCCATTCTACATCATGGACGAAATAGACGCACACCTGGACGTGCTGAACACGAAGCGTCTCGCCGCGCTAGTCAGGTCCAAGAGCGGGGAATCCCAATTCATTGTAATCTCGCTGAAAGACACAACCATTTCGCGAGCTGACAGAGTCTTCGGCGTCTACATCGAGAACGGGCAGAGCAAGGTCATCTCGGTACCCGAGAGGGGCGGGGTCAAGGACTGAGCGTTCCGCAAGACTCCTACTGGCTGAAACAGCCATACGCAGTCCTTTTCGATCTGTTGCATCTGCACCGGGTCAAGCCCTGGGACGTGCACCTGGCCGAACTCTTGACGGGATTGATGAAAGAGATGAGAGGCCGGGGCTACATCGACTTCTCGGTCTCAGGAACCGCTCTGCTAACTTCAGCCGTCCTACTGCGAATGAAATCGGAACTCGTCCTCAAGATGGAAGAACCCCCCAAGCCTCCTCCAGAGAAACCGACCGATTTCGTTCCTCCACCCCTCGCGTTTCCGATAAGATATCAGTCGACCACGACCTCGCTAGAGGAGGTCCTCAAGGGCATCCTTGAAGTGTTGAAGGCGGAGAGACTCGTGCCCGAGAGCACCTCATCACTGGTCAGTCGGACCCCCGCGGTCTTTGAACAGGTAGACGACTGGCTGGTCAGAATAGAGGACGAGATCAAAATGTTCTACGCCCAACTGTTGAAGGCGAATATTCCGGGAAGCCCCCTCTCATTTCTCGACCTCGTAGGAAAAGGCGGCGTCGTACAGGCCGTACGCATGTTCATCATGCTGCTATTCCTCGCGTTCGAGGGAAAAGTTGGACTCAACCAGTTGGAAGAATTTGGGGACATCGAGATAGAGGTGAAGAATGTTGGAAGCACAACCGCAGACTGAACCTGTCTCGAAGTCGGCTGGGACCCAGCAACAACTATGCGAGGCCGCACTCTACGTCTCAGGCAGACCCCTAGACGCGAAAACGATAGGGTCAATCATCGGAGCGAGATCCGAAGAGAAGATCAAGTCAATCGTCCGAACGATAAAGGAGAGATACGAAAAATCCGAGAGCCCGATCCAGGTTCTGGAGCTACCAGACGGACGATTCGTCATGCAGCTAAAGCCGGAATTCGCAAAACACGTCCGCAAATTGTCGAACAGGCCGCTACTGACGCCAGGTCCCCTCAGAACACTGTCATTCATCGCATTGAGGCAGCCGATCGCCCAGTCCCGAGTCATCGCAGTCAGAGGAAAACTAGCCTACCAGCACGTGAAACAGTTGAAGGAGATGGACCTGATAAGCTACGAGAAGCTGGGGAGATCAAGAACGCTGCGGACAACTACGACCTTTGCTGACTACTTCAACCTCAACCACGATCCGGCCATCATGAAGAAGGAGTTGAGGAGCATACTCGATCTAGGCGATCAGAACCTAAGCAGTGCTACTGGCACGGAACCGGAATCTTCTGCCAGTCGCGAAAAACCCTAGTCAGCCAAGTATTGCTTGATCCCTTAGTGACCGTGCAATCACACGTTGTGCAGCATACTCATCCGGGAACTGGTGGAGCACGAAGTGCTTGACCGGCCACGGCAAGCGAAGAACCAGTGTTTCAAAGACGGCAAACAATGCCTGCGCGAAACTGAACGCGAACCTCCCCAAAACCGACTCGCCCTATTCCGCGGCTTGCTCCTGTTTGCCTTCAAGCTCGTGAGCCGTATGGGGAACCGTCAAGGCCTCCAAGGGAACCCATCTCGACCTCTGAGCGCCCTTGACCCAGAAACCGTTACCGTCAACCCATTCAACAACTCCCTCAATCGTCTCCCGATTCAACAGAGTAACCTTCACGGTGTCGCCGGGCTTGGGCAGAGACATGCCTCTATGTAATAACCAGCTCAAATAATAATCTAACAGCCACTGGCCAAGGAGTCATTTTAGCTTCCGTGGCTTGTGTTTTTCCGAACACTCTCTGCACAGCGCCAATCGGAAAATCGTTCCGTTGAGACCCTGTACTTGGGCTCCCTTTCTCCTGCACCCGCAGTGGCATCTGCACCGATCTGAAGCTGCGGCTCTCATTCCTAGTCTGAATCAAGGAACCATCCAATAATAATCGAGTCCAACTCAAACTCGAACGAGACAGTGACAATTTTCGTCGCAAAACCTTAACAGGTGTCAACCGGAGGAGTTTGACAATGGCTAGCCGAGCAAGTATCGCGGCATTCGTACTGTCGCTACTTGGCGTGACCTATCAGATGATCTCGTACGGTCTTGCGTATTTGGTAGATAACAGATACAACTATCTCAGCGTCTATTATGGCCTTACCGCTTACTTCGCTTACTTCGAGATCTTTGCGTTGCTGGTTGGATTCTGGGCCCTGAGCCACCTACTGGTGAACCAAGGCTCCCAACGCGCCGTCTGGCCGGCGATAATACTTGCAATTGGTGCGGCAAACCTGGGAAACCTGATCATCACATGGGCCACACCGATCAACACGGGAATCCTTGGGAGCAGTCAGACGCTCCCAACCGACATAGCGCTCACTCTCATGCCTTCATCCCTTCTGCTAATATTCGGGGGAATACTTGGCTTCATAGCTGCTCGAAATCCGGCGTAGCCCCCGGTCGACAGGTACATCTCTCATCGTTGCCTTGGCATCGATTCCGGCGGAGAATGGACGTTAGGGTAGTCCGGTGGCCATCTACCGTGATTGTTCGCATCAGTAAGCTTCAGGGCACTTTCTATTTCCACCCGCCTGGGCTCCAGCCATTTGGGAAGGACGAGAGTCGTCCCAAGCTTCTCCGGTGATTCGTCCACTGCGTATCCGGGATTCTTCGTGGCGATCTCCAAGAGGTTCCCGTCCGGGTCGCGGAAGTAGAGAGAGTGGAACCAGAACCGGTCGATGATTCCCGAGTTCTCTATTCCGACCTCGTTCAATCGCTTCAAGATCTTCTGCTGCGCGTCGTCGTCCTCAACCACCATCGCAATGTGGTGGATGCTCCCCTCCCCAACGTAGCCTTCCGGAGGTCTAGGCACTGCGAGGTAGCGGAGGAAACCGGGACGCTCCTTGCTGCCAATTCCGAGAATATTGATCCCCTTCTGGTCAGGATTTGGAATAGTAAACATGCTGGTGAGACCGAGGAACTTGTCGAAAAACTTGGCAGTCGTCTCTGGGTCATAGGTCAACGGGCTCGCGTGGTGGAACGTAGTGAGCTTCATCCCACTCGTTATCGAGTTGACAGAAGGGAGATTCCCGAAGGACTCATCCAAGTATCGCTTGGAGGCTTCGCCTTCGTTCAGCGCGGTTATCTCGACCGTGACCCCGTCGGGGTCCCGTAGATAGATCGAGACCCGGTTGTCACGTACGAATGGACCTACGACTGAGACTCCTTTCTGCTCTAGCCAAGAGGCCCATTTCGGGAGAGAGTCAAGCTTACGAGTTGTGTAGGATAGGTGGTGTGGCGAGCCGAGACCGACCCTGCCCGGTCGCATGTGGGGCCACTCGAAGAAGGTGATGGCGCTTCCAGTCGTCGCCTTGTCGTCAGCGTAGAAGAGATGACGATGGTGAATATCGTCTTGATTTACGGTGAGCTTTACTCGACGGAGTCCGAGAACGTCGGTGTAGAATCTCCTATTGACCCCTTCATTTCATGTTACAAGGGTGATGTGGTGGAGTCCTTGTATCAGACCCGCGAACCGTTCGATGGTTTGCGCCAAGACTGAACCCAAGTCAGCTGGGCCTACTAAGTATATATGCCATACCGCCCAGTGTTTTCGGCTGAACCGCCCCAACTATCCACGGGAAACAGTCTCGCTATATCAGCCGCCGCCAAGCTTCGCCTCAGATGTCCGTATGATCACTCCTCACTCGTATAGCGAGAGCCTGTCGAAGTCAGAGAAGAACCTCTCAGACAAGGTCAAGGCCTATCTCAAAGAGCCTAGCCAAGACAATGTCCACGACCTAAGAGTCTCAATCCGACGCCTCTTGACAACGGCAAGCATTCTTCCAAAGAAGATCCGTGGCCAGAAACAGTCCCAGAAGCGTCTTGAAAGCTATGAGAGGTTGTTCAAGCTCAATGCAAAGGTCCGAGACCTCGACATCGTCCTATCGAAACTGCCACCCCACGAGGACGACCCTGCATATGCCAAAGTCATGAAACGGTTGAACAAGGACAGAGAATCATCGCTGAAGAAAGCGCAACGATTCGCATCTTCGATCAAAGACAAGAAGAACCGTTCAGTCGCTACGGACGATCTCCCCGGATCAGCGATCCAGAAGAGGTTCAAGAANNGCCCTAAGGAAACACTTGAGCATCGTCGTCAAGGACCCGAAGAACACTGCGGAACTTCACAAGCTCAGAGAAGACTCGAGAAGACTTCGATTTACGCTAGAAATGGATGACACTCCGGAGACGTCCAAACTTCTTCCGGTTCTGGAAACATGGCAGGAAGTGCTGGGCAAGATCCGGGACTCGGACATTTTTATCGAACGACTCGAGCACGAGAAAGACTCCTCAAAGCTCAGGGAAGTCCTGAACCAGGAGAAGTCTAACAGAAACGACAATTACGAAAGATTTCTAGAAATCGCCAAAGAGAGCCCGAGTTTTCGCTAGAAGATAGCCGAGTTTGCCGGCAGACAACGGGCCAGCCGTTGTTGCGGACCTATGTGTAGAGTATTTGGTTGAACTGCCTTCGGAGCCTAGTCGCGTCTCTGCGCACTTTAGCTGTATCCTCGCCCTTGTAGACGCTGACGATTAGTTCGGCGATTCGTTCCATGTCTTTTGCCTTCATTCCTCGCCTGGTCGCTTCGCACGTTCCAATTCTAATTCCATGGTCTACGATGATGTTCGCATCTTCCAAGTTCTGCGCGAAACGCTCGATCTCTTTTTGATCGCTCATGTCTAGGAAGACTTGATGCGACTCGGTGAATCCATAGTCGGCACATTTCACTGGAACCCCGCCCTCGTGCAAAGCCTTCGCCAATGCTTTCGAATTCGCGATCACTTGAACGGCGTACTTCCCGCCCACTCTACGTGCCTCGTCCAGAGCCCAGGTCAGCGCAGCTACTCTGTTCCAATGCGCATTGTCCACCAATCCGGGAAACTGACGTCCCTTCACTTCAGACTCGACCCCACTCTTCCCCACGATGATGCCTCCCTGCGGACCAAAGAGACTCTTGTGAGTAGAACCGAGCATCAACTCTGCGCCCTCCTCTAATGGCTTCTGAAATTCGCCTCCCGCCACTAGACCGAGAACGTGGGACCCGTCAAACGCAACTCTAGATCCAGCATCCTTGCAAGAATCGGCTAGATCCTTCACCGGGTGCGGGAAAAGAAAGAATGATTGACCGAAGACAACCAGCGATGGCTTCTCATCCTCGATCAAGCCCCGCGCCTTTTCGACATCGATATTCATCCGCTCAGAATCGAATGGAAAGTAGAGGTTCCGGACATTGACGAACGTCGGATACCCGGCCTGGTCGCTCAGACCCGGATAACCTCCGTCAACAGGGTTGACCGTGAGAATTGACCCTCCCGGCTTGGTGAGGGTTGAAACCAAGATCATGTCCGCAACATGGCCGGACAAGGGTCGAAGAGTCGCCCAGTCAGCCCCAAGCACTTCGCAAGCAATCTTCTCTCCAAGCGCCTCCAGCTCGTCCATGAACCGAGTCCCCTTGTAGAACCGATCATCAGCCCGGTAACGGTGACCCATATCGCCCGACAACAACTGCCGGACGGTGTGACTGGTCAGATTCTCCGAAGCGATGAGGTTGAGACACTCCTCGCCCCGCCACTTCTGGTGCTTGTCCAGCGCCTTCCGAATCTGAACAGCGTACGACGTGGACAAAACCTCGGAAGAGACTAGACGCGGCGACCGCGCCGGCCGCCAGGCCTACGGGTCCCATCGTGCGGTATAGGAGTCACATCCTCAATCCTTCCAATACGGAAACCATGACGCGCGAGCATACGAATTGCCGCCTGCGCACCCGGACCCGGGGTCCGAGCCTTGTGACCGCCAGGAGCACGAACACGAATGTGGAGAGAAGTTATTCCCTTATCCTTAGCCACTTTCGCCGCTGCAGCGGCTGCCTGCATTGCAGCATAGGGAGTTCCCTGCAGACGATCGGCCTTGACGTGTTGACCACCCGCACTACGAGAAATAGTCTCAGCGCCGGTCAGATCAGTAATGTGAACCATAGTGTTGTTGAAGCTCGAGTAAATGTGGGCGATACCCCAGCGATCGACCTGCTTTGCTTTCTCAGCCATATCCGATCTAGCTGAAGAGGGGAGCGGGCATGGCCGAATTTAAACCATTTACTATCGAAGGGCCCCGCTGGCTAGATGAAATGGCCCGACCTCATGCTTGGAGGCGTTCGTTTCAAACACTAGGCTCTGCTTACATAGCCATCGGAGTAATTCTGACCTTGATTGAAATCGCGGCCCTAAGTATCCGCTATAACTGTCCGAGCAGTGGCTGTCCCCCCGAGAATGCAGCTCTATACACTCTGGGGTTCTTGTTCCCTTCCGGACTCACTCTGGCTATCGCAGCAGTAATGGTACTAGCGATGCGCAGAATCGAGATCAATCGCGAGGATCAAGGGTCCCAATGAAGCAACCGTTCTGGCTACTCGACCTCAACGATGAAACCTACGCGGGAAAATCGTCGATATGGCTTTGGGGCATCGCCCACGACGGAAAACCGGTCCTAATCATCGACGACAACTACAAGGCCTACTTCTATCTGCTGCCCCGAGAGGATCAGGACCCAGAAGAACTCAGAAAGAAGATCGACGCAGAGAGACCCCATCCTAGTATCAGCTCCGTGTCGATCGAGAAGAAGCGCCTATTGGCTGACGAGCATTCTGTTCTCAAGATCGTCTGTGACAATCCGGCCCTTCTCGAAAAAGCGGCGAAGGACACTCTGAAGAAACTGAATGGAGCAGCGACCTACGAAGAAAAACTCCGACTGGCAATCAAATACCAGTACGACTATGCAATCAAACCATGCCAATGGTATGAAATAGACGCCGATCCGTCATCGATGGACCCGGAGAAATATAGCGTTCAGCGGGTCCTCAGCGCCACAGACCATCCCAGCGCAATTCCTAGGGAAGAGCCTCCCGCGCTGCGCGTCTTCTCCTTCTCCCAGCTTTCTGTCAGCAAGACTGGAGCCCCAAGTCCGACGCGAGACCCGGTCCGCATCATCGCCTGGATAGCAAACAAGACCCAGCGAGGGGTTCTCCAGACCCCATCAGACTCTGATGCCGAGACCATCAAAGATTTCGGAGACAATATCCTCAAAGTCAATCCGGACTTCGTTCTAAGCTACGAGGGAAACAGCGTCGACTGGCCTTACCTCGTGAAGAGAGCCGTCCTGACTGAAGTCCCGCTCAGAGCTGGGAGAGATGGAGGTCCGCCGCATCAGAGCCTCTACGGCCATTATTCGTTGACTGGACGTGCGAACGTTGACCTTCTCAACTTCGCAGACGACCTCTACGATGTCAAGATCAAAACGGTCGAAAACGTCGCAAAATATCTGGAGATAAGAGTAGAGGACCAAGATGGGATCGATGAGACAGCCTACTTCGACTATTGGTCGAAACCAGACCGTAGAAAAATCCTAGTTGAACACGCAGCGGAGCTTGCCGGGACCGTATCGAAAGTCGGGCAAGAGGCCATCGACTACGTCATCCAACTGTCGGCATTGTCCGGATTGCCGCCCGACCAGGTTTTGGCCGCGGCCTTCGGATTCCGCGTCGACAACTATCTGATGATGGAGACCCACGCCCTCGGCCAGCTCATACCGTCGAGGGTTGAGCAACCCATCATCCCCTACCGCGGGGCGATCGTGCTGGAACCGAAGGTTGGACTGCACGATAACGTAGCCAACCTAGACTTCTCTTCCATGTACCCCAGCCTCATGATCAAATACAACATTTCCCCAGACACTCTCGTCAAGAAGGGCGATACCGCAGACACATTCGAAGTCCCCGAAGTAAAGCACCGCTTTAGAAAACATCCCTCAGGGTTCTACAGAATAGTTCTGACAAAACTGATCGAGAATCGCAAAGCAACGAAAGCAGAGCTCAAACAGACCTCCAGAAGCGACCCACGGTATCCTCTACTCAAAGCCCGTGAGAAGGCGTTCAAGGTGATGACCAACGCTGTCTACGGCTACGCGGGGTGGGCGGGGGCACGCTGGTACTCGAAGGAGGTTGCAGAGTCAGCCGCCGCGCTGGGCAGGGAGACCATCAACCGGGCGATCGCGATTGCGAAGAGTCTCGGACTCACAGTCTTCTACGGCGATACGGACAGCGTGTTCGTCAACAACGACGAGAAGCTCGTCCAGAAGTTCCAGAACGAGATCGACAAGCAGCTCGGCCTGGAGATCAATCTCTCCGAAGTCTACAAGAGAATACTGTTCACCGAGGCGAAGAAAAAGTACGCCGGGCTGCGGACCGATGGCCAGATCGATGTCGTTGGTCTCGAGGCGGTCCGTGGAGACTGGTCCAATCTAGCTAGGGATGTTCAGAACACGGTTCTGAAGATGGTGCTGGAGGACGCCAGCCCATCAAGAGCCGCTAGCTACGTCAGAGACTTGACATCCGATCTCAAGTCGAAGAATCTTCCATTGTCGGCTTTCGTGATCTGGAAGACGCTCACGAAACCCGCAGTCGAATACGAGGTTAACGCTCCACACGTCGAGGCTGCAAAGAAGATGTNNGGCTGGTCAGTCACAGCCGGGGACAAGGTGGGCTTCGTGATAACGAAGAAGCCGGGAAAACTCTACCAGAAGGCAGAGCCACAGTATCGAGTAGCGTTGGACGAGGTCAACTATGACTACTACATCCACAACCAGATCGTGCCCGCTGCGACCAGAATTCTAGAGGTTCTCGGAGTGAGTGAGAGTCAGCTCGTACCCGCTCCTGGCTCGCAGAGTCGTCTCTCAGGCAGAGGCGAACGCGGATAGGTCGTTCAGCGTCATCACGCTGACGTTCGAGGGCCGCTTTGCGCCGTCAGAGACCCTGTCGCCGATCACGTACTTGATCCCCTTACTCGCAGCAGTGTCCAGCAATCTCTGAGTAACGACCCCATCGAAAAGCACGACCTGCGCGTGGTCGAGAGTGGGTATCTTCTCGGCCAGCTCGCTAACGGGCATCTTTGAGAGTTCTTTACCCGCGTCGTCGAATACGACCGCCTCAAGTGTTCCCCGCAGGTCTTTTGCAGCGTCGAAGACCGGCGTCGGAAGATTCGGCTTCTCCATCTGTGGAGCAGCACGGACCGCTATCTCAGGCGGCCCGAATGGCCGTTCTTGTGGTCCGTAGCCTCGCTCAGTGTAGGGCCGCTCGCCGTATCCACGTTCTTGCCGTTCTGGCCGTGGGAATTGCTGTCTCTCGATGGGTTTTGCCATGTTGACCGGTACGCGTTCTCGTAGCGCGCGCATGACCTCCTTGGGAGTTAGCTCTTCTACCTCCTTGNNTCTGTCGCCGTCGAGGAATGCGGTGACTTCTCTGTCCTTCGTGAGTTTGATGACCGTGTCGGGAACCTTGGTGCCGTTGAGGGCGATCACGTTCTTGATTCCGCACTTCATGAGGAGTATGACGTCGGCTCTTCCTTCAACGACCACGATGTCTCCTCTCTCGACCTCGGGTCCAGCCGGTAGCTTCTCGGGTCCGTATTCGATAACGTCGACTCCGCGAAGGGATCCTGCGACCTCCTTCACGACCTCCTCCGTACTTGGCGAGGATTCGACGACCCATTTTCTGAGGATGTCCTTGGCCTTGGTCATTATGGCCTTCCGTTTCTCCTCCCTCACGTCCTCGACCTTGTCGAGGGTGATCTTAGCCTCGCAGGGGCCGATACGGTCGACGCTCTCGATGGCTGCTGCGATGATCGCGGTGGATACCTTGTCGAGGCTTGACGGGATTACGATGGTGCCGGTTGTCTTGTCTTTCTTTGAGTCTAGATTGATCTCGATGCGGCCTATGCGTCCGGATTTCTGGAGCTCTCTTAGATCAAGGTCTGGGCCGAAGAGGCCTTCCGTCTGGCCGAAAACGGCACCGACGACGTCGGGTTTTTCGACTACTCCTTCTACATCAAACCGGGCTTTTACTATGTACTTGGTTGTCGAAGCGTACTGAGACGGTTCAACCATGAAAATTTAACCTCCAATCTTACCTAACCTTCCTTTCTGTTTCCTTAAGCTGTTAATCGGTAAAGCTTACGCTCCAAAGGTGAGAGGGCTGGTATTAGAAGCTATGGTTACACTTGGACAATTTCAAAAGCGCCACGGATTACAGGCCGAGTAGTTCCCAGCTTTGCGTTTGATCTGCTTAATTCCCGCGAGCGGGAACACGATGGCCGAATGTCTCCGGTCCGAGAGGTCGCGGCTCGGTTCGATAGAATAGCCGACATCTACGATGAAACGAGGAACCCGCTCAGCAAAGACTCGATGGAAAAAGTCGCCGCGATCCTCGTCAGGGATTCTTGCACTGAGATTCTCGAAGTTGGAGTCGGAACAGGTCGCATTGCCGGCCCGTTGCACAGGCTTGGATTTGACATCGTAGGAGTCGACATCTCTAGAGGCATGCTGACAAAAGCGAGAATGAAGGGGCTCTCGACGCTCCTCATAGCAGATGCCAACTCGCTTCCGTTCAAGGAAAGAACCTTCGATGCTGCAATGATGGCTCACCTAATACACCTGCTCGATAATCCAGTTGCGACAGTGAACTCTCTTCGTCCAGTCACTACCAAGGAAGTGATTGCAATTACAAGGAGGCGTGACGATGATGCCAGATCCGATTATCGTCGCATGCTTCGC
>DAFH01000090.1 GCA_002495485.1 Candidatus Bathyarchaeota archaeon UBA185 | reverse complement strand
ACGCTCCAACCCTCTAGGCGCATCATTCCGACAGTACCTACTACCATTACAAAGGCAAGAACCATCACTGCGTAGAACGCTCTCTTGCTAAACGGTGATAGTGGATGGTGAATGATTCTCGAAAATCGGCCCGGCATCGTTTGTCCTTCGTCGGCTCATAATCTGGACTGATTAGCCCTTCGCTACTTGACCGGAAAGGACTGAGGCATGTCGGGAGGTTATGGAGAAAAGGTTAACCTATTAGAAACGAACGTCGCCAAATGAAGCGAATGGGGCTTCCGAAGCCTATTGTCCAGCAGCTTCTGGGCGAGAGCAAGGACCATGCCTGTCCCGAGGCGCCGGAGATCTGTGTACGAGTGATGGCAATAGCCAATCTGCCGGACACTTTTGGAGAGTTTCAAGTCGTCGCGTTCTGGAACAATTTTGACAAGAAGGAACACGCGGCTCTGATTCACGGGGATGTGTTCGAAAAGGAAGACGTGCCTGTCAGACTCCATTCGGAATGTCTGACTGGCGATACGTTGGGGTCTCTGAGATGCGACTGCCGTGAACAGCTTCACGAGTCAATGAAGCAGATCGCGAGCATGGATAGGGGAGTCGTCCTCTACATGAGGCAGGAGGGTCGTGGGATTGGATTCATCAACAAGATCAGAGCGTACCAGCTTCAGGACGAGGGTTACGATACGTTTCGCGCAAACGAGCTGCTGGGTTTTAAGCGAGACGAGCGAGACTATGATCTTGCCGCTCACATGTTGAGATCGCTGCATGTGAAATCGATAAGGCTCATGACGAATAACCCTGCAAAGATCAAGGATCTGCAACTGCACGGGATCAAGATTACTGGCCGGATTCCGGTCGTGGTACCACCGAACAAGTATGACAAGTTCTATCTAGAAACGAAGAAGAGGGCGGGCCACCTACTCGACAAGACCGAACCCGAGGAGTTTCTGGAACAGGCCGAAGACGGGACCGACAACCACCACTGGGAACAGGCAGAATAGGGAAATCGCCCGGTCTGCGTCACGACGATCGCGCGTGATCAAAAATATTCTAGATTTGGCTGTCTTTCAGGATTTGCCGTGACGATGAGGTCGTGGACGGTCGGCCCGTCGGTTCGGGTCCTGTGAGAGTTTACATGGGTGCGAGCATGTTTTCGATTTTACGCCAGTTCGACGCCAGTTCGCAGGGGGCTATCAGGCCACCTTGCGATCGAGGGCCTCGATAGGGGAGTGTGTGGCTGTTAGGATCCTCTTGACGTGCTCGGCTTTGATCTGCTTGACCTGAGGGAGGGTTTTCCAAGGTCCAGTCTCATTTCCCTGGTGTGTTTGAACCCGAACTTCTCGTAAACGCTTCGGCCCATCTCGCTCGCATGAAGCGTTAATCGCGAGTAGTCTTGTCTTCTAGACCAGTCTATTGCCTTGCCCACGATCATGGATGCTACCCCGCGGCGGCGGAACTCTGGTTCAGTGTACATCGAAAGAAGATACGGCTGTAGCTCACCTCTCCGGGTTGGGCTCGGTTGCACTGGCTGAAGCCACACGCATCCCCCACCGACAATTGCTCCTTTCTCGTCCTCGATCAGCCACGCTATGAGTCTCTGGGTCTTCAGCCGGGACTTTACCCATCGGCGATAGGTCCTGTCTGCTTTGTCGTGGACGAGTTCGCCCTTCACGCCCAAGTCCGTCCACATGGCACGACGTTGATGGACTAGAACATCGACGTCTCNNCTCGCCTGACCGACAGCCTCGAGGTTCGAGAAGGCGTCTTGCCGTGGCCGCGGGCCAATGCAGGCTTTTCAGCTCAGTTTCTTGGCTTCGAACTTGTTTCCGTACCTGTCTATGAAGGCCAGTTCGGGTAACGGCATACGCTTCTTCCTTCCCAGTATCCTCTTTACAGGATATCCGAAACCTACAACCACCGTTGGTTTTAGCTCGCTGGGAATGGCAAAGTCCTTTCGCATCCGGTCTTCCTTGAAACCCGTGTAGAGGCCCGAGATGACTCCTTGATCCCACGCGGCCAGCTGCATGTTCTGGATCGCTCTCCCAGAATCGATCAGGTGGTATCCTAGAGTCGGGTCTGCGAGGACTATGACAGCGAAGTTGGCGCCAGCGACCCAGCTGCCCGAGGTGCTGTCCTCGGAAAGCCTCTTGATCATGTCCCTGTCTTGGACGAGAATGAATCTCCAGTGCTGTTTGTTTACGCCGGTCCCGCTTGCTCGAGCCGCCCCCAACACCTTCTGCTTTACCTCCGCGGGAACCTTTTTCGCGTCAAACTGTCTGACGTCAAGCTTGGTCAGGATCGTCTGGTTGGTGTCCAATCTGATTTCGACCTGGTTCTATGCTGGAAACAATACCAATCTTAAAGAATTCCTACATAAGGACTGCCCACCATCTCGGAGTTTGAGAGGTTGGCACAGACGGCTGTAAGCCAGGTCACGATTCCGGAACAGAAACTCAAGGACTTTTGCAACGCGGTCTGGATGAAACTCGGAGTGCCAGAGAAGGACGCCCGAGTAACAACCGACGTACTCGTCCTAGCAGACCTGCGAGGAGTCGATTCCCACGGGGTCGCACGGCTTCCTCGATATTATAACGACTTGAAGAACGGCTGGACCAAGCCAACGGACCAGAGCAAGATCGTCAGAGAGACCAAGGCTGTAGCCATGATAGACGGCGGCCAGAGCCTAGGCCAAGTCGTCGGACGGAGAGGAATGGAACTCGCGATAAAGAAGGCCAAGGAGACCGCCGTCGGCATAGTCTCAGTCCGCAACTCGCACCACTACGGTATTGCGGGATACTACAGTCTCATGGCGCTGGAACATGATCTCATCGGCGTCAGCATGACAAACGCCGCGCCACTCGTCGTGCCGACATTTGGCAGAACGGCGATCCTCGGCACCAACCCCATCAGCCTGACCGCTCCGGCTCTCAAGGAGAAACCGTTCGTCTTGGACATGGCAACATCGGTTGTGCCTCGAGGAAAGATTGAGGTCTATGATCGGCTAAAGAAGACAATGCCTCTAGGGTGGGCTGTCGACACAACGGGTAGAACCACCACGGACCCCCACGCGGTACTCGATGCGCTGTCAAAACGTCTCGGCGGGGGCATGTTNNACAAAACGTCTCGGCGGGGGCATTCTCCCGTTGGGCGGCGAGGGTGAAGAGTATTCCGGTCACAAGGGCTATGGGCTCGCCTTGATGGTCGACGTCCTTTGCGGCGTCCTAAGCGGGTCCTCAACGGGGTTGGGCGTTGACGTTGACAAAGCGAAGCCCAATGTTGGCCACTTTTTCATGGCAATTGATCCGGCGGCGTTTCGTCCCTTGGAGGAGTTCAAGCGGGACATGGATCGCCTCGCGAGAGAGCTCAAGGATTCCCCGAAGGCTCAGGGCCAGAACAGGATCTACGTGCACGGCGAGAAGAGTTTCGCGAAGATGGAAAAGTATCGACGAGAGGGCGTCCCACTCGTCGCTCCGGTCGTAGAATCGATGAAGAAGATCGGGAACGAGCTCGGCGTCCCCTGGCCGATATAGCCTCCAATATGGCCTTCGAGTATCAAGAGGTCCGATCGAATGTCAGCGGCCGGTGCGTAATCCGGATATAGGAAAGTCTACCAGCCTAGGAGTCGGGACTGTGTCTCCATGGAGCCGTGGGATGTAGCAATCGTCGGCGGGGGGATTCTCGGAACATCCGTCTCCTACTGGGTCGGAAACCAGTACAAGGGACGGATAGCAGTCATCGAGAAAGAGCCTGACGTGGCCATTCACACGTCAAGGCGGAACACTGGAGTTGTTCATCGTCCATTCTACTTGGACCCCGTAAAACGCCGGGTCTTCGCGAGGTCCTCACAGACCGCCTACGGGATGTGGAAATCGTACGCGAGCGCTCGAAGGCTTCCGTGGGCACCAGTCACTACGCTCGAGGTTGGGACGCGGCCAGAGGATGTGAAGCGGGTTGAGAAGTACTATCACTGGGGGCTGGAGAATGGGATGGGCGAAGACGAGCTTGAAGTTCTAGACCCCGACGGGATTCGGAAGATTGAGCCGCACGTCCGAGGCTACGGGGCTATCTGGTCGAAGACAGACACGGCTGTGGATTATCGCGCGTTCACAAAGTCGCTGCGAACCGACGCCGAAGCCGAGGGCGTCAAGTTTCTGACAGGGTTCGAGGTCGAGTCGATAAAGACGACGGGGCAATCGGTCGAGATATTCCCGAAGAACGGAGGAGAAGCCGTTCGGACCCGTTTCATGATCAACTGTGCTGGTGGAAGCTCGCTTCGCATCGCTCACATGCAGGGAGTAGGAACAGAGTACTGCGACCTCAACTTTAGAGGCGAGTATTGGGAGGTCGGCAAGGAATGGACGTACCTCGCGTCGAGGAACATCTACACCGTCGCTCAGCATCCAGAACTTCCCTTCTTGGACCCGCACTGGATCGTACGTGCTGACGGTAGAAGAGAGATAGGACCCAACGCTGTCCCCGTAGCCGGACCATACACGTACAGTGGATTCTTCACGAATCCTGGCCAGGCGTTAAGGAAGGTTCTGGAGCAGCCGGTGGCAAATAAGCTAGCCCTGCTCTACAACCGCGACTTTCTCGAGCTCGCGGGCGAAGAGTGGCTCTCCTCCATCTCGAAAGGAGAGATGGCGAAGAGGGCGCAGGAATTCATTCCGGAGCTTAAGGTTGAGTATCTGGTCAAGCCGGGAATAGCGGGAGTCCGGGCTCAGGTAATAGATCGGCAGGGCAACTTCTTGAAGGAAGCGATCGAGTTTGAAGGGCCCATGTCCTATCACATCACCAACTACAACTCGCCCGGAGCCACCGGCTCCCCAGCCTTCACCGCCTATCTTGTCAAGAGACTTGGCGAAGGGGGCCACTTTGATCATCTCTCGCGAACTTCGGCCAAGGGAAACGGTCTCTGGGACTTCGAAACGGTCAGCCAGAAGATTAGCAACGCCTGATCGTTTAGAAGCGTCCTGTCGGACCATGGCCAAAGAACAAGAAGAAATGGAAGCGCATCTCAAGGAGCTCTCTGATGTGAGGATATTTCTTTATCGTTGAAATGTGAACGTGAACTGGTTGTTGTGGGACGTCACTAGTATGACTTGGTAGCTGTTTCCCGACTGGAAGGTGAATGGTGTGCCGGTCCATGCGCAGTTTGGAGAAGTGATTCCGAGGGTGACTATTGCAAGCTGGGTGGGCAAGTAGGGCCCGCTTGACCATCCTGATGCCTTGGCGCACTGGTCGTGGCTCATGTCTTGGACGTAGTAGCTGACAAACGTTGTGGATGTTGTGCCGGTGTCTCTTAGGTAGAGGGTCACGTTGTTGTTCGGGATGTTGAACCCTTGGTTCTCTAGAGCGAAGGTCTCCTTGCCGTTAGCCGGCGGCGGGAGGATGGACCCGAAGACGCCTCTTGACCACGAGAAGACTATAGCCGCCATGACCACGACGATTACAACCAGCAGGAGGGCGGCGACCACGGTGTCGATGCCTTTGCGATTCCACGGTCTAAGGCGCAAGCTCTAGATTCCCGGCCTTGAAAGAATTGACTGTGCTGTTTCTGAAGCGTGTGTCGTCACTGTGCGAGAAGATTCGAAGTAACACCGTGGAATCCCGGTTGAAGCCGGGGATGGTCGGATACGTCTCTGTTTGGCAGTACCTTCCCCGGGGGGAGGGGGGGTCGTGGAAGCGGTTGCTCGATTCTGGGCTTTGTTTAGGGTTCTGGGGCTGTTTTGAACCTAGAAGGCTGATCTGTCGGGGGCTGAAAACGAGCACTTGCCGCAAGGAAGACGAGCATTAAGAGACCGTACCTGAAAACGGACCTTTTACGTCCTGTTTGATGCGCTGCTTCGCAGGATTCAGCCGCTCCTCGGTTTGCTGGGCGGGGTCCTGTTAGTTGGTTCTTCGTGCAAGTTTCGTTAAGGATAGAGATGGTTTGGCTGACTGGGTTCCCTGGCCGTTCATGAAGGGTCGTCTCCCGCAAAAACGTGGACCCCCCCGGCTACTAGAAAAAAGGAATTCTTTCTGGGGCCCTGGCCGAAAATAATCGGTGGTCAGGGTATCCGCTTGATGTTAGGACGTTTGATCTTGCTGTTCGGTTGAAGGAGAGCTCTGTGCGCGGAGTCTGCTGCGTATCAGAAAATAGGCGACAACCGCAAAGAAAGCGACAGACCCAATGTCCAGAGCTATGCCGTACGGATCAGGTCCTCCCCCAGGAGGCGGTGGGAGACCCGGACACTTGCCCCATGCCAACCCAGTCTCATATACTGTGAAGAGGAAGATGGTCGAGAGAATCGCGGCAGGTAGGGTCTTGGGCACAGGCGTCGAAGTTCTCCGAACCCTAGCAATCCGCCGTTGTCTGAAGACGAGGAAGACCACCAAAAGCACAACGCCAGCGGCTATTAGAATTTCAGGAATCAACGTCTCAAGCTCATACCATGGGTTACCGTCCACTCTGAGGAACACGGTGGTCAGTGATGAAACGTTGCCGTAGGCTGCAACAACTCCCGCAGTGTACGTTCCCGATGAAAGGCTGAAGTCGGGTGTCAAGACTGCCGTTACGTTCTGGCTCTGGCCTGGACCTAGGGTTAGACTGTACTTTGACAAGGACACTTCTGATGTCGTAGTGTAGTAGTTCGTTGTGAACGTGCTCGTAACGCTAAGGTCGAGTACAATGGAACTTGTCAGATTGTTGTTTGTGATCACGAATTCAGCGTTGGTTGAGGAACTCGCGGTCACGGATGCGCTGGGCACACTGATGGGTCTTAGACTGACAGATGTGGTCGCGTTTCCCGTAATCATTCCGATCTGGTTTGCAGTCGCCTCGGTGAACCAAAAATCTCCACGGGCATCAACGGTGTCCAGAAGAGAGTATGCTCCAGGAATAGGAAGCGAGAACTCGTCCATCTCCCCCGTCGCCGGGTCTAGTCGTCCGATCCTGTTGGAGTAATGTTCAGCAAACCAAAGCCTGCCCTGGCTGTCCATCGCGAGGGTTGCAACACCCGTGCCGGGGCTTGCGTCTGCCTGAGAAGTCGGATACTTTCTCCACGTCGAATTTGACTGGATGAACTCGGCAACCGAGCTCCCGCCATGTTCCGAGATCCAAACGTTACCCGCCTTGTCAACCACTATTCCAACCGGATAGCTCAATGATACCGATGGAGTAAACACTTGGAACGAATGGGCGGTCATGTCGAACCGGGCAATTTTCCCTGCAGCCTCAGTAATCCAGAGATACGAGGTCCCATCCTGCTTCGCGATCTCAACCGGGTAGGAACTTGCAGCCGGCAGAGGATACTTGACCATTGTACTGGTCGGGCTGTCGATCTCGCCAAGGTAGTTTCCATAATAATCCGTAAACCAAACGAAATCCGTAGCAGAGTCGACCATCACAAAGATAGGGTCCGAGGGCGACGAACCAGTCAAAAATCGGTGGAACGCTCCGCTCGTTGAGTTCAGAAACCAGACGCTCGGCGAATTCTGATTCTGGTCCGTGAACCAGATGAGGCCGCGACCATCTAGGGCGAGGGTCGCGGGCGAAGCGTCTGTTNNTCTTGGTCTGAGAGTCAAACTCACCGATGTTTCCTGCAGCTATTTCCGTGAACCAAAAAGTATGGTTGTTCGCTCCCGTAATAATCGCGTCCGGGACGGAGTTCGGAGTAGGAATGGCGTAGTTGGTGATTAGAGGAGACGGGTCCGGCTGAGTCAAAACAAACGCTGGAGGTCCAACCGTGCTACGGCCCAAGTAAGGCGATCCTTGAAGCAAGAAAGAGAGCGAGATAGCCAGAACTAGGACAGCGGCTATGACTCTGGCATTGGGCTTCAAGGATGCTCCAGCTTTAGAAATCCCACAAGTCTATGAATCTGTCAGTGGCCTTGGTCAACAACGTTGGATTCCGAACCCTAATTAGAGACTTCACTCTGTCAGGGTCCGTCAGCTCGTATTCGAGACCGTTCTCATCGACAGCATGAACTCTGACCACGCCGATTTTGATTAGGCCAGACAAGTGCTCGCTGATGGTAGATCTCGCATAGCCCGTCTGCTTGCACAATTCTCGGTGAGAAATCCTGCCTCTCTCGACCATGCACGAAAGGATTCGGCTATCGGTCGGCTTATTCAGGAGTGAGAAGATTGCCCTGTCTGAGTCACTAGTTCCGTTCGGATAGAGTCGCGAATAGCGGCCTTCTTCGGCACGGACAATGTCGCCAGACTTTTCGAGCGCATCTACATGGTACCTGATCGAACTAAAAGACAAGCTAATTGATCGCTGGACTGCTCGCAGATGTAGACCCGGGACGAGTGAGATTAGTAGTCTGATTCTTGTCTTGTTATGGTTCGTTTCTGTCAAAATGGTTGCCATTCCTGATCAGTAGTGCGATGCTGAAGCTCGACAGCATTAGGAAGTCTAGAAAGTGGGACAGGTGGACCTCTGTAAAGGGAATGAGAATGAGCTGATTTGATAGGTAGAGCGTTTCGACTAGTTCCACAACCTGGCTCAAGAACAGGAAACCAAACGCGAGTGTCAGCAGTAGATGCCTGCGGCCTCTCTTCTCGGCTCGAGCAAGAATGGAAATGGCGAAGACGAGAGCCGAAAAGGCCACTAGCAGAACGTGGATAATCGCATCCGTGATGCTCAAGGCAGTCAATCGAAGTCCGTCTCACGACTCAACGATTGACGTTCAACATGCCGCTCAGCATGTAAGCGTGAATCGTGCAAAATATGTCACACCTGACTTGGAAGCTTCCCAGTTGGCTGGCCGTGAAACTGACGTTGAAGCACTGGCCTGGGGCTAGGCCCGACGTCCCTCCTATTCCTTGGTCGTAGTAGTGGACTATTTGGAAGCCATGGGCTTGAGTGTCGTTGTTTATGACGTGAATGAAAACCGACTGGCCGACGGTTACATTCATCACCGGCCAAGGCGCAGCGTGATACTTGCTACCGTTGTACCCGACGTTGAAACCCTCGTTAGCCATGACTATCGTGAAGACGGCTGTGCCCGCTGGTTCTGATGGGCGGACCCAACAGTTTTGACCTCCTCCGAAAAGATGAAACGCATAAGCCCCTCCGAGAAAGCCAGCCACTGCGACGATCACAGCAACAATGGCGAGAAGTCGCCTCGAATATCTCGGAATCATCTTTCTATGTTGACTCACAGTCCGCCTGATGTATTTATCGTTCTGACGATAAGTAGCGTGACTATTCGACCGGACTATTTCTGGGACCTTGGAGGGTTCTAAAGCAATTCGCTGGCCGATATCAGGAGTGGAAGAGAGCGGCGAAGTAGATTGCGATGAATCCGAGCAACAGGGCGATAGCTATCATCACCGTTTCTCTCTCACGCGACACTTGACCCGGAGCGAAGAGAGGCGCGAGTAGTCTCATTGCGGCGTAGACGGACGTGCCCGTTCCCAGCGCGAAGAAGTAGGTAGTGTCCACTGATATGAAATAACCCGCTGCAGCTCCGACTAGAGACGTGAAAACGAAGATAATGCTCATGATGAAAATGTCTCTGACACGTCTCCCGTTGGTCAGAGCTTGTCCTTTCGTATAGACGGCGTAGCATGCTCCCGCCATCATGGGCTCAAGGCCCTTATGGAGCACATAAGCGACCCCTGCGGTCAACCCACCGAACGCGTCGAGCAGATTAGTGCTCATCGTGCTGTATGCGGTTGCGCCAAAGCTCCATCCTTCACCGAGACCGTGAATTCCAATGGCCGCTGCTACGAGTACTGGTATGACAGTACCGTATTTTCCCACTGAAGATTCCGCAGAGAATATGCTCCTCTTGCGGTCGTGNNATATGCTCCTCTTGCGGTCCAGGCTGAAGAAGAACAACGCGCCAAGTATGAAAAGGATGACCACTCCAACCTGAGCAAGACCGCCGCCGAATCCACTGTTGACGTCAAGGTCGGCCGACCCGCCTATTGTGTCCACGAAGAACCACAGAAAAATCCCAAACCCGAAGGCGGCAAGGTATTTCGCGTTGACGAATTTGCTGGCAGCCACAATCACTAGGATGCCGGCAAACGCGGGGAGAAGTGTGGCCGCTGTCCATGCGAGGAAGCTCTCCGCGAATCCTATCATACCCGTCACTGCCTCGCTCAGAGTATATTGAGAATTGTGGCTCAAACCGCGAACGGCTTACGCGGCTAGCTCTCTATTGCTAGCCAACGTAGTCAAGTAGGGTAGCTTTCTTTCTTGCCTTTGGCATGCCTCTGTTCTTGACGTTGGCCAAGTGTCTGTGCATCTGTTCTTCCTTCTTCCTGCTTGTCCAGTAGTACGCTTCATCAACCGTTCCCTCCGTCATGAGAACTGTCGTCTTTCCATGTCTGGTGCGGCCCGTTCTTCCACGGCGCTGAATAGATCGAATCTCGGATGGAACCGCCTCGTAGAAGATCACGTGGTCAACGTCAGGCACGTGAAGCCCCTCTTCCCCGATTGATGTGGTCACCAGAATGTTGTACTTGCCGTCTCTGAAGTCTTCAAGAATCTGCATCTGTTCTGTCTGGCTCAGCCCAGGATCGTCTTCGCTACGGCTAGCCTGGCCGACAAAGCGAACAGCCTGGACCCCATCCATTCGGTTCAGACTGTCTGCGATAGTCTCGACCGTGTCCCGAAACTGTGTGAATACGATGATCTTAGCGTGAAGGTTTGATTTCAGGTCGTTCGAGACGAGCTCTCGAAGCTTGAGCTCTTTCGGATGGGGAGTCCCGAGGGACGTTAGAAGCTTCTGAGCGTCCATTACTTGAGCGTCACGAGCGAGTCCTCGGGCAGACTTTGTTCTTGCTCTCTCGAGCTTTGAGAGAAACCTAGCGGCACTGTACGCACCTTGCGTTTCGAGCAGATCGATAGCGTGGGTGAGAGACATCGCTTGGGACTGTAGTTGGACGGCTCCGTAGAGCGCGCCAGCTCCCCCCCGTCTCAGGCTGTTATGGAGTCTCTCCCCGAGGTCCAGTAGCATACGTTTGCTGATACGGGCACTGGACGGGAGTTGATGCATCGCGCGCAACTTGTTCACCCTCAAGTCGAATGCCGTGCGCAGAATCTTCGCTACATCCTTGTAGCCTTCTGGAAGAGGAAGTCGCTCCCACGCCACATCGACATTCTTCACGTAGGTGGCAACGTCTGCGTCCTTCTCGGTGCGTGTCTCCACCCTTGCAATGGCAAGTTTCTCGCATATCTCTTCGATACGCGCCTTCTTGGCACTGGGGGAGGCCGTGAGGCCTAATATCAGAGGTTCGGAAGCTTGCGTTCTGTACGCGTGGGCAACGTCTGTGTAGGCATAGTCGCGGACACATCGGTGTGCCTCGTCAAACACGGCGAGACACACTTTGTCGAGATGGTAGCGCCCTGCAGAAACGTCGTTTCGGATCACCTCGGGGGTTGCAAAGATGAGCTTCGCATCATCGAACTCCGAAGCCCGAACCGATGGGGGCACCTCACCAGTCAAGCGTGCGAGCTTTGCGCTCTTGTCGGGATAGTGACTCTCGAAGAACTCTGCGTGCTGGAGCACGAGTGGTCGAGTGGGAGCAAGAATCACAACTTTGCGATCAGGAAGCTTTGCGAGACGGTCAGCGGCGACCAATAAGGCAACAATTGTCTTGCCGAGACCTGTTGGCAGGACTACAAGCGTGTTTGATTCAAGCGCTGAGTTCGCGATGGTTCGCTGATATTCTCTGGCCTCGATGCCCACTGGGCTTAGCGTCTGCGTCTCAGGCTATACCTCTTGTCTACTGGGGCCGGGGCCCGTAGTCGAGGGGGGCATGGCGTAGCAGGAAGAAATGCTTTCGCCCATACTTTGCCACCAGAGCAATGCTTGCCAGCCACGATCCTATGGCAGCGGCCTCGACTGCCATTCGTACCGGTCGGTCGAAGAAGAGGAATCCAGTGAACCCGAAGAGTATTCCGATGAGGGCTAGGAACTGGTACCTGTCTACGAAATGGAAATCATGCAGCCCAGATCTCCACAGTGCAAATAGGGTCGCAACGTACAGTGCAAGACCTGTTCCCGCGACAATTCCGAACGAGACGAGATTCCAGTAAGGAAGCTTCAGAGCGAGCAGACCTATCTCATCGGCTATGAGTCCAATGNNGAGCATGAAGCCGTAGTACATGTGGTGAAACCTGAACCCTTCTACTCTGAAGACTGGACAGTGGGAAACGCAGACGGACTCAAGGGTGACAAAGAGCCGTGCTATTCCGGCCGCTACGGTGTATCCTAGCGAGATGAAGAACAGCCCGACCGGCCCGAGGAAAGTTCCCACTCGCTGCATTCCGATAAGGTCCTTCTCATTGCAATCTCTTTAAGCTATCCGGTAAAAGAAATACGCGATTCCTCTGGGAAGAAAATTTCATCTACCAGCTAGGCAGAAACCAAGTTCTAAGGGATAAGTGGGCTATCCGTCCTAAGCTTTCAGCGAAAATGTCGGTGACGAGGGGAGTCTTGCAATGAAGTGGACACATCTTACACACAATGGTGTTGCGTTTCCGCCCTTCTACGAGCCGAAAGGACTGCAGATTATCATAAGCGGCGGGCCTATTNNACTCGCGTATGCATGGGGAAAGAAGCGAACCACCCCCTACGTACAAGACCCAGTCTTCCAGACTAATTTTCTGTCAGACTTCTCCAGACTTCTTCCCTCGACGTTCGCCAACGTGAAGTACTCGGAAATCAACTTCACTCCAGTGTACGAGTTTCAACAGAAGGAGGAGCTGCTCAAAGGAGACAAGGAGCTGAAGAAGAAACTGGCAGCCCGGCGAAAGGAATTGCGACTTCAGCTGAAGGAGAAGTATGGGTACGCCATGATCGACGGGACGAAGACGGAGT
>DAFH01000129.1:2970-3265 GCA_002495485.1 Candidatus Bathyarchaeota archaeon UBA185 | reverse complement strand
TACTCATCGCCGCCGTCCAGCCACTTGTAGAACTTCTTGAGGGCCACCTTGTATCCGTGCTTCGTCCATTCCGAATAGTCGCGCTGCTCGATCTGGGCAAGAAATCCCTGGATATCCTTCTTTGATGCCTTCTCGAACGGTTTCCCGATTCCTGCTCCGATGACGCGCATCAGCTGGATCAACCGTAGGATCCGGATCGGCTTCAACCCCTCGGCCCGACAGGCCTCCGTGAATTTCAGAATCGTCTCCTTGTTCTGTTCTGAGAGCTTTGGATCTTTTCTTAGAATGTCCAAGC
>DAFH01000129.1:0-2931 GCA_002495485.1 Candidatus Bathyarchaeota archaeon UBA185 | reverse complement strand
CGGGCGGGGTTTGAACCCGCGACCCTGCGGGGCATGGTCCCTGCCTTTCCGCTTACGAGGCGGATGCTCTCTGTTGCGAGACGCATCTACCAGGCTGAGCCACCGAGGCACCGGAACGCGCTCCGGGAGCACTTTGACTTAAAGCTCCTATCTCACCATGTGTGGTGGAATCGAATGACAAGTGTCGGACTCGGCGAGCGTGAGATCATCCGACGACTAACCCGCCATTTCGGGCAGTCTAGGTCAAAACTCCCGCTCGGATTCGACGACGATGTTTCTGCGTACCCGATTTCGCGCAGAAACTGGCTAGTCCTGAAGACGGACACCTTTGTTGGAAGCACAGACCTTCCGCCTGGCATGAGTCTCGAACAGGCATCGCGCAAGGCCGTAGTCGCAACCATTAGCGACTTCGCAGCCAAGGGCGTTCAACCAGCCGGACTCTTGCTCTCACTCGCCCTTCCAAGCCCGGTCAAGGCCAGCACCGTAACCGCACTGGCTCGCGGGATTTACCAAGCAACACGAGAATACCGATGCAACGTTTTTGGTGGCGACACAGGGGAGTCCAGCGATCTTCTGATCGATTGCACGGGTTTCGGGTTTGTAGCTCCCAACAGAATACTCCGTAGAGATGGGGCCAGACCCGGGGACGTGATCGCGGTCACAGGCAGTTTTGGACGAACCAGTTCAGGATTAAGGATCCTACTGTCAAAGAGTAAGAGTCTAGCAAAGAAGTTTCCCGGGCTTGTCAGTTCAGTACTGCATCCAGTCGCAAGATTGGCTACAGGTCTGAGACTGGCGAATTCCATGATGGTTAACAGCTCGATAGATTCGAGCGATGGCTTTGCATGGAGCCTCCGCGAAATTGCGAGGCTAAGCCATGTCGACATGGTGCTGGGGAAGATTCCTGTAGCACCTGATGCCCGGATCTTCGCTGACCATCAAGGGCTAAGCGCGGAAGAGCTCGCCCTCTATGGCGGAGAGGAATACGAGCTCCGACTGGCCGTCCAAAGAGACAGATTCGCTTCCCTGAAGCGAATCGTCCCGTCACTCATTCGGGTAGGCACGGTGGAGAAAGGACATGGCAACATAACACTACTGTCTGGGGGAAGGCCTAGGAGGATAGAACCCCGTGGTTGGGAACACATGGTTTCCAAAAGCTAACGGGCGAGGATAGACCCGCCAGGACGGCCCGTGATGTTCTGGTACTATGGGCCAAGCATAAGCTAGAAGAAGCTCCCGATCAGGGTCCGACGAGTCTGCCCGTTGACGAAGACCGATGACCTGTACAATGTTCCACGCGGGACAGCCTTTCTCACGAGCCAACAAATCCTCCTCTACATCACATATTTCATATTCTATGTCCTCCTAGCGAGGATTCTCAGCCAGACAGAGGTCGGCCAGTTCGCAGTCCTCGCAGGAATCCAGGCCCTCTTCGCCGGAATTGTGTCGGGTTCTTTTCCATCAGCCGCAACTAGGTTCATCTCACGGAGCATTGCGAAAGGAGATCTTCACGCCGCAAGTGGGGCTGCAAGAACGACATTGCGCCTGTCTCTTGCAGTCGCAGTGCCAGCACTCGCCCTTGCGCTGTTCTTCTCCCCTTACGCGAGCCGTTTTCTCGAAGGATTCGTCGACCCGACGAATCTGCTGTTCGCAACGTTTGTCTCAGCTTTCTTCGCTGACCTGATGCTTCTCTACGCTGCCTTCTACATCGGCGTCGGCCGATACGTTCAGTCACTCTACCAAAACCTGCTCTACGTCCCGTTGAGCAGGGGACTGGCGCTCACACTTGCATATCTCGGCCTTAGAGTCTTTGGAGTCATGGCCGGTTGGGCGATAGGAGGAGGTGCCGCCATGCTACTGTCACTGTACATGTGGCACGGTCAGCTACCTCGTGGCGGGACGTATCCGTTGAGACCAATCCTCGCCTTCAGTCTCCCTGTCTTTGCGTCTACTCTCGTTACTATCGGACAGCAATGGGGCGATATCGGTATAATCTACCTGCTTCTGGGCTCGACCATTCTGGGACCCTACTATATCGTCGTGTCAAGCGTAAACTTTCTCTCCGTCCTTTGGACCCCTGTCAACTCGGCCATCTACCCGGCCTTGTCCGCAGCCCACTCAACCGGCGACCTTCGCGGCGTTTCAGACCGCCTTGCAACTTCCTTCAGACTCATCAACCTAACGGTCCTACCTCTCGGCGCGGCACTCGCGGCCGTATCGCCAACCGCCCTCGAAATCGCCTACGGTACACAATACACCAGCGAAGCGCTTACGCTGTCGATTCTATCCGTAACGTCCGTCCTTCTAGCTCAGGGAGCCCTACTCGTTACGACGCTTCAAGCGGTCGGGCATACGCGTCAATATCTAGTGGTCACCCTCGCTTCCACTCTGATCTTCCTAGGCTTTGTAGCAGTCGGAGCCTCTCCGCTCGGCACACTGGCAGGCGCCATCGGAAGAGCGCTGTTGTCTCTCTTGATAGTACTGTTTTCCATACTTGCTCTTCGAAAAACCGTCTCGACTGGCTCGAGTTCTTCGATGAGTAAGGCAGTTCCACTGGCCGCAGCCGTCGGGCTACCGCTGCTCGCTGTTGATCAGTACTTCCTGCGGTTCCCTCATCCTTTACTGTTCAGACCGATCGTTCAGCTCGGAATCCTCTTCATTCTCTTCGTGGTGCTCTTTGGCTTCTTCAGTCGGCAACTCCGTGTCTTTCATCATGGAGACTTTGCAATGCTCCACGATGTTCTACCTACAAGACTGAGACCCTATCTCAAGAAGGTCCAACGACTGATGTTAGGCGAGGAGTAGCGAAGGCGTGGATGCGGGCCCGGAGGGATTTGAACCCTCGACCTTCGGCTTTCTGTCCAGGTTGTCGCGTTTTTCTGTCCGCAGGCTTGCGTGAGGTTGTTAGGCTCTCAACGTCCTAATCCTGAC
>DAFH01000123.1 GCA_002495485.1 Candidatus Bathyarchaeota archaeon UBA185 | reverse complement strand
CGCTTCCAGAAACGGCTGAATCGGCCATTCTGCGCGAACAGTCGCCGTTCTCGCCTGGAAACGGCTTAGACAGAAACTAGATCCTCGGGGATCAATTCAAAGCCAAATTTTCCCGCGACGCGAGAGGTGCTTTCCAGGCTAGTTTATGACGGGTAGGAATCTCTCGTCCGAGAACGACGACGAAAGCCCGCCCACGATAGGCAGCTGATACCCACACTTCACACAACGATTGTCCTTGTCGAGNNGCAGCCCGGACAGTACGTGTGCTCCCACGGATGGCCCGGAACATTACCAACGTAGACGTACCTCAATCCCTCTTCCCGCGCAACCCTGCAGTGCTCCTCAAGCGTCTTCACCGGCGTCTGCGGCAAGTCCATCATGTGATAGTCCGGATGGAACCGGAGAAAGTGTACCGGAAAGTCAGGACCTAGGTTGTCGTATAGCCAGCGGCTCAGCTTCCGCGCCTGCTCCAGATTATCGCCAACCTGTGGCACGACGAGATCCGTGAACTCCATGTGCACCCTCGTCCTATCTCGAATCTCTAGAATAGTCTGGAAGATAGGCTCCGCATTCGCTATTCCGATATACTTCCGGACAAAACCAGTCTCCGCATTACCCTTGAAATCGATCGTAATACAATCCAGAAAATCGTTCATCATGGCCACTGTCTCCGGCGTATCATAACCATTCGAGACGAAGATGTTGAACAGTCCACTCCGCCGCGCCTCAACACCAACGTCCCGTGCGAACTCCATGAAAATCGTAGGCTGGTTATACGTGTAAGCCAATCCTTGACAGCCATACCCAACGGCCATGGCCGCTACCTCCGGCGGCATCATGTCGGTCCCCTCAACCTTCCTCCGTTGACTAATGTCAAAATTCTGACAGTACGAACACAACCAGTTACAGCCAGTCGTTGCGATCGAGAAGACCTTGGAACCCGGCATGTAGTGGATCACCGGCTTCTTCTCAATCGGATCAATATGCCCAGTAATCACCTTACCATAGACGAGAAGCTGAAGCTTGCCACCAATATTCTGTCTCACACCACAAAGCCCAATCTTTCCCTCCGGAATGTTACAGTACCGGGCGCAGGCCTTGCAGCGGACCCTCGACTCCGGAAGAGCCTCGTACAATACAGCCTCTCTAATCATGCCCCATCCTCCATGGCTGGAAACAACTTTTCAAGGCCGCCCAGCCCACAGAATAGATCGCCTACCGGCTTGAAATCCCTTTCTTTACCCCTCAATCGATGGAAGGAGTTCCTTCAAGACTCCGTTCGAGAGATTACGATATGAAAGCGTACACCGGTACCGGCGACCAAGGAATCACCAGCCTCTACGGAGGAACTCGAGTCGGCAAGGAGAACCCTCGAGTAGAAGCCTACGGCGCGGTCGACGAGCTCAACTCGCAGATTGGAGTTGCACGAGCTCTGATCAGAGAGAAGAAGCTCGAACTGACACTCAAGACCATCCNNTGAGACACTCAAGACCATCCAGGAAGACCTGTTCATCATCGGCGGAGAACTCGCGAACGAGATCGTCAACGCGAAGGTCCCCAGAATCGGAAAAACCCACCTCACCAAGCTCGAATCTGTCACCGACGAGATCAACTCTAGACTCCCAAGTCTGAAAAGATTCATTCTTCCAGGCGGCAGCCTCCCCGGAGCCGAGCTACACGTCGCAAGAGCTGTCTGCAGAAGAGCCGAGAGACGCATCGTCAACCTCTCCAAGGTAGAGTCGATCAATCCCGAAGTCATCCCGTACATCAACAGGCTCTCCAGCTTCCTCTTCGTCCTAGCCCGAGCAGTCAACAAGATAGAAGGCGTCCCAGAAGAGGAGTGGGTCTCACGGTGAACCCGACACTGCGCGAGGAATCACGATGAAAGAAGACTGCATCTTCTGCAAGATAGCAGAGAAGGAGGCCGACGCTACAGTCGTCTTTGAAGACTCGCACACCCTCGCGTTCTTGGACATTCACCCGCTCAATCCAGGACACACGCTCGTGATTCCGAAGAAGCACTATGCGAACATGCTCGAAATGCCCGCGGACGAGGCCGGTCGCGTGTTCACCTCCGTGGCCAAGGTCATGAAGGGAGTCGAGAAAGCATCCAAAGCCGACGGCATCAGCGTTGGACAATCAAATGGCAAGGCAGCCTCCCAGGAGGTCTTCCACATGCACGTCCACATAATTCCGCGGTACAATCACGAGATGATGAGTGGCTTTCCCAACCGCAAGCAGACTCACCGCGCCGAACTCGAAGAGCTCGGCAAGAAGATCAAGGCCGCCATCGGGACAGAAAGGCGCTAATTCTTCTGTTGATAGTTTTCAGCGTACCATTTGCAACGGTCCGTTAACGGACAGACCGAGCACTTGGGTCCAATGGGTTTACAGATCAGCTGGCCGAACTTTACAAAGACCTCGTTCAACGGCAGCCAGTCCCTCTTGTCGACTATCAGAGTCAGCTCAAGCTCTGTCTCTTCGGGAGTCTTCGTCTTGACAACGCCCAATCGATTGAATATCCTGTGAACATGCGTGTCCACCGGGATGGCGGGCTGTTTGAACCCGTAGACGAGTACGCAGTTGGCGGTCTTCCGTCCCACCGAGGGAAGCTCCAGCAGCAGGTCCATATCGTCTGGGACTTTTCCACCGTATTTCTCTAGGATTATCTTGGCGATCCGTTTGATCGTCTTGGCCTTTGTCTTGTAGAATCCTACCGGCTTGATCAGTAGTGATATTGTACGAGTGTTGGCCTTCGCAAGCTGTTTCGGGCCGGGATACTTGGCAAAGAGCCGTGTAGAGGCCTTTGCGGTGACCGGGTCCTTTGTCCGGTGAGATAGGACCGTTGCTATGAGGACTCTGAAAGGGTCGCCGTCGGTAGAGTCGCTGATCTCTTGCAGCGCAGTCGGGTCCTCCCTTCTCGCCTTCTCGACCGCATGGCTTGCGTCTTGTATGATCCTGTGTAGCACGTTGGATGAGTGTAGATCGATTGTCTCTTGCAACTACTTGGCGAGTCTCCGTACAGTCTCTAGGTTTCCAGCGTTGCCTCGTCTCTCGTCGATAGGCGTTTCCAGAATCAGCGGGCGTTCTCTGATCGCTTTGTTGTGGAGTATGGCTTTGAATCCGGACGTGCCGATGTATCCCATCCCGATGTGCTCGTGTCTGTCGAGCCCGGAGCCCAGTCCTCCCTCCGAATCGTTCAGATGAACGACACGGAGATCTTCAAGACCGATCGTCTCGTCGAACTTGGCGAGGGTCTTCTCGACCGCCTTCTCTACGTGGAGGTCGTAGCCTGCCGCGTAGGCATGGCACGTGTCGAGACATACCGCGACGCGGTCCTTCTGTTTTACACTGTCTAGAATTTCCCGGACTTCCTCGAACTTTGAGCCCATGCTATTCTTCTGCCCCGCCATGTTCTCGAGACAGATCTGGAAGTCTCCCTTGGCTAGTTTCGTAGCCTGGTTCAGAGCATTACTGAGTCGCTGCAGTCCAATCTCTCTCCCCCTACCCAGGTGGCTGCCTAGATGCGTGACTAGGTATGGTACACCGAGCTGTACGCAGCGTTCTACTTCCGCGTTGAGTGATTAGGTAGACTTGCCGTACAGCTCATCGTCTGGGCATGCCAAGTTGGGAAGATACGGCATATGATCCACCACGGGGCTGAGTCCGCTCTTTCCTAGCTTGTCTTTGAACGTCCCTAGCTCTTCGGGTTCTAGTGGTGAGAATTTCCAGCCTCTGGGGTTTCGGGTGAAGATCTGGAAAGTGTCGCAGTTCTCTTCTAGGGCCTTGTCGATGGCCGTGTCTAGGGATTTTGCGATGCTAACGTGGACTCCGACTCTTACCATCAGAGTCCTATCGAGGAATCGCGTGTGATAGATAGGTTTGGCTAGTTCGAGTACTCGACCAGCGTCGGCTGATCGTTAGGCTTTGAGTGCGTCTATGACTTCTTGCGGGTGCTGGTCCGGCTTCACGGTCTCGAATACTCGCGCGATCTTGCCGTTCGCGTCGATGATGAAGGTGACTCTCCTCGCCATGTTCGACTTGTCGTTGAGGACCCCGTACGCCTTGGTAATCGCCTTGTCAGTGTCAGCGACGAGCTGGAAGGGAAGATGGAACTTCGTCGTAAACTTCTGATGGGAATCGGTGCCGTCGACGCTTACCCCTAGAACCTCGGCACCCAGTCCGCGGATCTTCTCATACTGGTCTCGAAGGCCGCATGCCTCTACGGTGCACCCAGGCGTGTCATCTTTGGGGTAGAAGTAGAGGACGACCTTCTTCCCCTTGTAGTCGGCAAGATGAATCGTCTTCCCGTTCGTAATCCTTGCAGTAAAATCAGGAGCCTTGATTCCGGCCTGGATTTTTGAGACGGATTGCATGACTGACATGGAGTATAGGTGAGATTTATGCACATTCCCCACAGAGAGGTAAGCGTCAGTTTCGGACAATTTCACTGGCTCTCCCACTCTTCTAACAAAGACCTCGACAATACAGAGTCATGAAAGCAGCTACTAGAAGGCGTAGAAAGGATGATATTCGGAATTTCTGGATCCTTCTCGTCCTGAGAAGAGTCACATAGCGCCAACCCCCATACGGAACGGTACCACTCCAGCCCGGAATGGTACCAACAAATGGGTTTCTCGTTCGCCCAACGGTACCACCCAATCGGTACCAAACCCGGTACCAGCGATCGAATCTGAAAATCAAAATGTTCCCGTGACGCGAGAGTGCAAATCCAGAGTCTCTCCGCTTGTCAAATGTCGAGAGTCGGGGCTCCGGCACTGTCGCCCGATTCGTATACTTTGCCTAGGAGAACTCGTAGGATGCTGTCGCTCCCCCTCACAAATCCGGAAGGATAGGAGATCATGTTCGTGGTGATTTGGAATGGTTTCCCGGAAAACCGTACATTAGCTTAAAATATTCAACCGGGGGAAGAAACCTACGTTTTAGGAGAACAGGACCCGGGAAAGCTTTCGGATTATGAGGAGGCCACGTGAATGACTAGGATTGTCCTTACTGCAGACCCTACTCAGATGAGCGAGTACTGGGGAATACCACTCCTACCATTCTTCAGCTGTGCCCCAGCTGAGAAGGTTCCACGGTTCGTCTTCGACTTCCTCTCACCATCCGTCGAACACGACAACGGAGTCGCGGTCAAAGCGCCGTATGGGTTGCGCAAGCTGGAGGCGTCGATGATGCGGAACTACCGTCCCGAGGAGGTTGTGGTTGCGCATCCTGATCACGTTTCAAAATTCGTAGACGATAAGACAAGTATCATCGGGATCTCCACAATGGACCCGCTGGGGCTGGGACCCGTGAGCATGATGTTCACGGATGGTGGAAAGCTCACGGCCTACTCGAAGAGAAAGTTTCTGGAGCTCGTCGGCGAGATCAACAACACGCGGAAGAAGTTTCCGAAAGCGAAGCTCGTCATAGGCGGGTCCGGCGCGTGGCAGATGGAGGTCCGCGACCGTGACACGAAAGCTCTCGACGTAGACCATGTAGTCGTCGGCGAGTGCGACCATGTCATACACGACATTTACAACGACATCGAGTCCAACAGCGCGCCAGAGTTCATCCATGTTCCGCGGGGGCCGAAGCTCGAAGACATTCCAGACATTCTCCGGCCGACGACCCACGGGCTTGTCGAGGTGATGCGAGGCTGCGGCCGTAACTGCCAGTTCTGCGAGCCGAACCTCCGGATTGCCAAGTACTATCCCATAGATAAGATTGAGAGGGAGATTGCGGTCAACCGGAAGATCAACAATCCCAACGTCTGGGTCCACAGCGAGGACATCTTCCTCTACAAGCTGGAAGACAAGCGGGGATTCATGCCGAACCATGACGCCGTCGTGGATCTGTTCTCGACCGTCATGTCCCAGAAGGGCATAACCTACTCGAACCCGACGCACGGGACTACGGCCCCGGCTTGGGCCGACCCCGAGCTAATCCGGGACATCTCAGAGACGGTCCGGAAGGGGACGAAACGCCACATTGGTATACAGTCTGGACTGGAGACGGGGTCGAGTGAGCTGATCAAGAAGTACATGCCGTTGAAGGTGAAGCCTTTCAGCCCCGACGAGTGGCAGGATGTCATCTACAACGGGACGCGTATCTTCAACGAGTACTACTGGTTCCCCGCCTACACGATAATCGTCGGCTTGCCAGGCGAGACGACTGAGGACGCGGTCGAGACTGTGCGGCTGATCGACCGGCTGGAGCATGGGCTGCGGAAGGATGTTGGCGAGAAGGCTCACTTTACGGTGACCCCGCTCAGCTTTGTGCCGTTGGGTGTGTTGAAGAAGAGCGGCTTCTACAATATTGATGATCAGATCGACGAGGCGCGGTTCTGGGTCATCTATCGGAGCTGGAGGCATACTGTGCTGGAGCTGCACACGATGCCTCCGTCGCTGATACAGCTGAACCCGGTGATCAAGGGAGTATTCACCACGCTGTCATGGTTCGGCTCGAAGAAGATACTGGACGGTATCAAGGCGTGGGGACGTAGCCGCGGGTTCGACGCGGACAAGAGCATGCGGCTGGGCTAGCAGAGTCAAGTCTCCTCGCCCACGGAGCACTTCTCTGTCGCGAGAGAGTTTTGTTCAGATCATTCTATACGCGTCTTTTTCTGTCTGAACCTGTTTCTGGGCGAGTCTGCCGGCTATTTGCGTATAACAGCCTATTCCGTTTTTCCGGGAGAATGCATTATGGAGCATTCCAAGCGTGTTGAAGGTGCTTTATGAGACACCTTCCCAGATGGCGAATCAGGGCTCATTCTGGGCGGTTCGGATCGTGACGATTCTTCACGGATGTTTCGTTAAGGATAGGGCTGTTCTGGCTGACTGGGCCCCTGGCCGTGCACGAAGGATCGTCTCCCGCGAAAACATGGACCCCCCCGGCTACTAGAAAANNCGATTTCCAGAAGTGATGTTTTGAAAGGCTGGTCTCTTGATGTAGAGACCTCTGCCTATTGTTTTTGAGGAGCGGCAGCGAGCAATCGTTGACTTGGAACCGATAAGGATTGACGCCGTCGAGCTACGAGAACTAAGGGTTCCACTTGTTTCTCCTTTCGAGACGAGTGGCTGGCGGGAAGAAGAGAAGGGATGTATCATCGTCCAGTTGAAAGGCGATGATCTGACAGGTTTTGGAGAGTGTGCCGTAACTGCGGGTCCTTGGTACGGCCCAGAAACGACCGCGGGTGCCTGGTATGTGATGGAGAACTATTTTGTCCCAACGGTTCTGAAGAAGGAGTTCGCTTCACCTGAGGATCTCTTCGAGTCGCTCTCGATCGTCCGTGGAAACAGCATGGCGAAGGCTGGATTCGAAATGGCCTGCTACGATCTGTTTGCGAAGCGGGAAGGCAAGTCGCTGGGCAAGTACCTGGGAGGGACGAAGGGGAAGATCGAGAGTGGCGTGAGCGTAGGAATCCAGAAGAGTGCTCGTGAACTCGTAGACGTTGTTGGAGAGTATCTCAGACAAGGCTATCGCAGAATAAAAGTCAAGATCAAACCGGGAAAGGACCTGGACCAGGTCTCCACGCTTCGAGAACACTTCCCGGGGATGGTGTTGATGGCCGACGCAAACGGCGCCTATGAAGTCTCAAACGTCCACACATTGTTCAAGTTGGATGGGTATGGTCTGTTGATGATCGAACAGCCGTTCGCCTGGGACGATCTGGTCGAGCATGCGAATCTGAAGAGAGCCCTCAAGACGCCGATCTGCCTAGACGAGAGCGTCTCGAGCGTCAACGACCTGAAGACGGCCCTGGCACTAAGAAGCTGCCGAATCCTCAATCTGAAACCGGCAAGAGTAGGCGGCCTCACAGTCTCAAAGACAATTCATGAAATTTGTCGGACCCACAACATGCCAATATGGTGCGGAGGACTTCTAGAGACCGGAATAGGTAGAGCCCACAACGTTGCAATCGCCAGCCTACCAGGCTTCGTACTGCCCAACGACATCTCCGCAAGCAAGCGCTACTTCGACCATGACATTGTAGAACCCGAGTTCAGACTCAACCAAGACGGCACCATAACCGTCCCGGACAGGCCCGGCATCGGCGTGAACGTGGTCCACGAAAAACTACTAGAGTACGCAGTGAGAGCAGAACAATTCCGCTCATGAAATAGGAGACGGGAAACACTCTGAATCGTTGTTGGATAAGTCCGGAAAACTTATTNNCTTATGTTGACGAGCAAAACATACCCACCAAAACAGTCAGTAAGACTCGCTGAGTTGTGGAGAATGTCAGCAAGGACCAAGACCCTGAGTCTACGCGAGAAGAATAGGAACTTGAGACGTCGACGGGTCGCAACGGAATACCGGACGCGACTCATAAAAGTCTCAGCAGCAGCCGGCTAGACGCCACGTGGCGAAGAAGTCAGGGTACGCAGCAAACATCTTTGAGATCAGAAGTGACCCCTTAGCATGAGCAGAGAATTCCGGCTTACCGACGCTATTCTTGCTGAGACAGGTCATAGAACTCTGGTGGATTCTTCGGCAAAACAAAACGGATGAAGCCGAACCCGTATTTTTCGTGGAGCTTGTTGCTCTCAACTATTCCTTTCTTGAAGGCGGAATCGAATCTCGACCAGTCCTCGGACTTTACTGCTTCGCTGATCGGGTCCAGAGTAGACCTCGTGAAGTCCGCCAGGTCATGAGCATACTTCGGTCTAACAGTTGCGGCGACCTTCATCAGGCCGATGATCTCCTTGGTCTCGTGTAGTGCAAGCTTCCAGTTGCCGCCCTTTGCAGCGTAGTAGACTATGTGATATCTTTCTCCTATCTCCTTCATCAGCCGTGCCATGCCAGGCTGGACCTCGGCCAACTGATCCAGTGTTAGTTCGCCGTGCTTCGTCCTAGCTACGAGTTTTTCGTCCATTGGCGCATGACCAACCGAGATTGGACTGAATATAGCTGTAGCATGAGGCTTTCGAACGTTCGCCCTAGCAACTATCGAAGAGAGGCGCGTCTCGGCCCCGGCCTGCTCTTCTCGACATTCGCGGGGTCAAGAGTTATAGCTCAAGAAACGCAGGGTGGTTACGCAGAAGGTTCCTGTTCTGTGTGGGTCGAGTTCAAGTGCCCTCTCTGTGGGAAAGACCTTGATGATGATAAGACCATGGCCAATTTCATGATATGCACCGATGAGTCTCACGGTCCATTGAGATTCTTCACGGGCGACGGCTGCTACTTCACCACCGACGAGAAGGTCGCCGAGGAACTCGTCAAGAAGGGAAGACGAGTCCACGTAGTTGACCCGAAAGAGTTCTTTGGAAACCAGACAGTGAATCTAGAGTAGAGAGCGGAAAGTCAGAATCATTAACTATCCTCTCAGTTCCATTCCACGGATGGGCCCGTAGCTCAGCCTGGATAGAGCGGCAGCCGGAATCTGGCCGAACCCCCTATGCCCTGGGCGGGACCAGCTGTAAGAGGCAACATCGACCTCTGGCCAAAGGTCCGGGGTTCGAATCCCCGCGGGCCCGCCAACGACGCTGCAGGCTCGATTCGTTACCGGGTCTTTGCTGGTTATCGATGAAGGTTGGAGGGTTAGGTGGTTGGTCCAGCATCCTGTTTGGGCTGGACTGCACTGGCTTTCCTCACTCGCGTTAGATAAAATGAGAGACCGATCAACACAATCAGCGCGAAGCCGATAAGCCCCAGACCCACATAGCGAGTGGTATCGTAAGAACCAAGCGCGAGACCAGAAGCCATGTACGTGGACTCAGGCTCGCTCACGAAGAAGGTGCCCACTCCGTAGATGAGCCCTATCACTACCATCAACCGGGTCCCGACTCCAGACAGAGATGCGGTGTAGAGCGCGATGACAAAGCCTAGGGCGCTTATCGTGTCTGCATACGGGACCAGCCACAACTGGGGAACACTGTTCCCGATCTCGTTCAAGAGGACGCCGAAAGCGTACAGGACCATTCCAATCATAGCATAGCTGCGAAGTGTGCTGCTTGGAAGGGCCGGCTTCGCCATATCGGCCAGGCTCATGAGTGGCAGAGTCGCTCCAGTGCTCTTTAAGCGAATAGTAACTCCGCGGGAAGACCGAAGAGTATTCAGACTGGTCTCATGTCTGCCGGGTCTCTTCAGGACCCTTCACTGCTCGCAGAGTAGGCGCCGTCGAGGACGGGACCGAAGGACCCGCGAGCTGCGGGAAGAGACTGGCCATTGTCATCGCCGCTTTGCTCCGTCTAATCTTGGCTATGATCCCCGGCTCCAATCTGCGGTAGAAGAGGGTCGGGGCAAGAATGCAGGAGGGGAGGAGGGATACGAAGAGAGTGAGACCCAAAGAGAGCGCCCTGTCGAGGTTCCCTCCCATAGTGATAGCGAATGAGACGAATGCGCCTGCTCCGCCCACCGATGACAGCCACCTCGATGTCCAGGCGGCCGGAACGGTCACAGTTACTCTTGACGTGTTATGGCAACGTAGGCCTGAGTCTTCGAGGACCCAGAGGAGCACGTGTATAGACGACGGGACGGCAAGTAAGAAGATCGCCACGTAGATGAACGTGTTACTTACGGGTACAAGATTCCCCGGAGTCACGTCAGTCACAAGCGGGACGATGAGTGCGGAGAGGAGGAAGACGAAGGCTAGGACCCGGATATCGCGGAGAAGCCTGCGTTTGACGCCCGGCATTCCGACCTGCTTCTCGAAGTAATATTGGTGGCCTGAGGATTCTCGGAACCGACACACCAGTCTCAGCACAAGAGAGGCTAGCCGGTCGACGAGGAGGCTCCAGATTAGGAGTGGGACCCCGATGTAAACTACGAGAATAGTTACGAGGAAGCCCAATCCTTTCGAAGCGCCTGTTTCCAAGAGAGGAATCAGGGACAGGATGCCTAGGGCGTATTCTGTCCGGTAGGTCAAGGGTCCTGATAGACCCGGGTCCGGCAAACTATGAGTCTTCTAGAACTATCAAGCTTCATTGCAGGGGGCAACGGACGCCTCTAAACGTGCGCTTTCGCGCACAAAGTGTACTTCAGAATTAAGACCTCGACTCCGAACAATGTATTGTGGGGTATCGGATACGCAGGCAAGTCTAGCCACGGTGAAGGATTTCATGACGAAACACGTACAGGCGATTCCTCATGACATGACCGTCAGCGAAGCGATAAAGAAAATGACCGAGAAGAATGTTGGCAGCCTCGTGGTTGTGTCAGGCAAGAACCCGATCGGAATCCTCTCCGAGAGGGACCTCGTCAGCCGGCTCATGGCCAAGGGGAAAACCCCTGAGGNNGAGTTATGTCCGGCGAGATTGTCAAGTTCAATCCCAACGAGTCTCTTAGGGAAGCGGCAAAGGTGATGAATTCCAGGAGAAACCGGCTCCTCATCTTTGACGGCGACAAGATAGCAGGAATCGTGACTGCAACGGACATAGTCCGGGCAATTCACGAGATGCCCATAACCTTCAGCATCAACAAGGCGATAATGAAGAGCGTCTACACTCTCAAAGGCGAGACCTCGCTGAGGCAAGCAGTCGAGACTATGACACAGTTGCGAATTGGGAGCCTGATTATCACCACGGACGGTGAACCAGATGGAATTTTCACCGAACGGGACCTGGTGAGGAGCGTGCTAGTGCCACATCTTGACCTTGACCAGCCGGTTGGAGGTCAAGCATCGAAACCTCTGATCACTGCTGAGGAGGGAATCGATGGAAAACAAGCTGCAGACATTATGACAGTGAACAGGATCAAGAGATTACCGCTAACTCGAGAAGGGGCGATCGTAGGCATCATAACTGCCCGAGACCTAGTGGAAGCATTCGCGAACTCCTGACCCTAAGCTTGGACCGATTCGAGACCGCAAGAGCTACGGTTGTAGCCTCGCGCTAGTCGGAACTCTGTTCTGACAGATTGGGCGATGCTTTGTCGTTCTTGTCGAATTTGACCCTTCTCAATGGACCTGGACCCCACCATGCTCTGCGTCC
>DAFH01000001.1:8747-12998 GCA_002495485.1 Candidatus Bathyarchaeota archaeon UBA185 | reverse complement strand
CATGTTCTCTCCCTCGGTCTTGTATGATCGGACTAGCCGACCCATAGGTCTCACCGCTGCCTCATGTCTCTCAGCCCAGCTCCTCAGCACTTCTTGTAGCTTGAGCTGGCTCATCTGGGGACGGACGAGAAACTCACGCTTCTGCAGACGCAACGCCCTCGATAGGTTTACTTGTGCGCGAATCTTCGTGGGTCCCTGTCGAAGCTCGTCTTGCAAGCCGTTGAGCAGAAGTAGAAGCTCTTTCCCTCGTAGTTTGACACCAGCTTCGTCTTTTTCTCGTCCACTATCATTCCGCAAACTAAATCCTTCTGCAGACATTCACNNCAAATCTTCGGACTGAACCTCCGCAACAGCAGGGAGTTTGATACCACCGTTACGGAACTTATGGCCATCCCCAGCCCAGCGAGGAGGGGAAGCACCTCATAGATTCGAGCTCCCAAGAACGGGACTAGGACCCCTGCCGCTATTGGAATCAGAGCCACGTTGTAGAAGAAGGCCCATAGGAGATTCTCCTTGATCTTCCTCACGGTCGCCTTGCTCAACTCCAACGCCTTGGGAACGTCCGTCATATCATCCTTGATGAGGACTATGCCACCGGTCTCCTTCGCCACATCAGTCCCACTACCAATCGCGATTCCTACGTCGGCTGCGGCCAGTGCCGGCGCATCGTTTATTCCATCGGGNNCCCTGTCTCAACGGCTACGTCTGTCCCGCTTCCGATCGCGATTCCTATGTCAGAAGCCGCGAGCGCTGGGGCATCGTTTATTCCATCGCCAACCATTGCTACCTTCTTTCCGTCAGCCTGCAGTTTCCTCACGACTCCCTCCTTTTCGTCAGGCCGAACATTAGCAAACACAGTATCGATGCCAAGGATCGCCGCGATCGACTTGGCAGTCGTCTCATTATCGCCTGTCAGCATGACAACCTCAAGTCCCTTCTTCTTCAGGACCGCGACCGTCCTCGCTGCACTGTCTTTCACCGTGTCGGCCAATCCAATAACCGCGGCTGGCTGACCGTCCACGGCTAGGAGAGCAACAGTCTTCCCATGTGTTTGTAGATCAACCATTCTGTCTGAATACGGTTCGACAGGGACCGCGAATTTCCGCATGAGGTCCGCGTTGCCCAGGAGGACCTCACGTCCGTCAACTCTCGCCCTCACGCCGAGACCTGGAAGCGCTTCGAAATCCAAGGGGTCAGCAATTCTAACGCTCTTTGCGTGAGCTTCGTTTACGACAGCCTCGGCTAGTGGATGCTCGCTACCTTTCTCCACCGCGCCAGCGTAGCCGAGTATCTGAGCCTCGGACAGTTTTCCGACTGGGACGATGTCAGTAACTGACGGTTTCCCTTTCGTCAACGTTCCTGTCTTGTCGAAGATGATTGTGCTGACCTTTCCAGCCTCCTCCAGTTGGTCTCCTCCCTTGATCAGGATTCCGTTCTCGGCACCCTTGCCCGTTCCGACCAGCAACGCAGCGGGTGTGGCGATTCCCAGCGCGCAGGGACAAGCGATGATCACNNTGATGACTGATGGGACGAAGTATTCCGCAACCTTATCGGCGAGGCGTTGCAGTGGAGCTTTGCCTATCTGAGCCTCTTCGACAAGCAGGGCAATTTGTGAGAGTACGGTGTCCTGCCCCACTTTCGTCGCCTGAATCTTCAAGAGGCCAGTCTTGTTCACAGTTGCGCCGATTACCTCGTCTCCCGCACGCTTGTCGCGTGGCAGACTTTCCCCGGTAATCATGGATTCGTCGACCGCAGAAGCTCCCTCGACCACCCTACCATCAACTGGCAACTTCTCTCCGGGACGCACAAGCAAAGTGTCGCCGACCGCTACTTGCTCAACGGGAATGCTCGACTCCACGCCACTCCGCAATATGTGAGCCATTGTCGGTTGAAGACTCAGCAACCGCTGAACTGCCTCTGACGCCCTGCCCTTGGTGATGTATTCGAGTAGATTTCCCGTCTGGATAAGGGTGATAATGATGGCCGAGGTCTCAAAATATGTGACGCTGCTCGGGAAGAATCCCGGCGCGAAGGTCACGATCGTGCTGTAGAGCCAAGCTGCNNTCCGAGACCGATGAGGAGGTCCATATTGCCGGTCCGCGATCTCAGCGCGTCGTAGCTGCCTCGGTAGAATCGAGAACCAACGACGAACTGAACGGGTAGCGAGAGTATGAACATGACAAGATTATTGACAGTACGATCAGGAACGATGGGAAGGTACGTAAGAGCGGCTATGGGAATTGTGAAGGCCGCTCCTAGGGCTACTAGCCTCTTTAGACGGCGAAGAGACTTCTCCGGAGCTTGGAACTGTGCAAGACAGGCTTCACTACAGAAGTAGTACTTGACCCCATGGCGCGTCGTCTGTAGAGCGCGTTCTCCCTCCTCAACGAACATTCCGCAGATAGGATCCTTTGCCATGACGATTCTCTAACTATCCAGAATTAGGCTGGGGAACGATTTAATCACGTGCCTTTACATTTGCAAGAACACCGGGCTAGCGGGGGCCTACTTAGTCGACTCGAGCACAGATGCTAGCGGAACCAGTTTGTGATGTGTGCGACACCTTCTTGCCGCTTCTCTTGTTGTAGCGGGGCCGTTACTAGCTCATCTTTCTGGATATGTCTGAGAACCAGAAGTAGACTCCTGCGATGCAGATCGCTGGGACCGTGTATGCAAGCAGGATGGCGACTGAGAGGTCGAGAGTCGGGACTGAAGCACTTCCGGAGCCGACGAACTGTAGGACTGCGCTCGCTGTCGATGGGAGAAGTGGGACTGCGTATTGGACTGGAAGAGAGTTGGCCGGCGATGTTGGGAGGTAGGTCCGTATTGTACTGTAGATTCCTTTCCCTGTGAGCGTGTAGATGAGATCCATGTATGCGCTGATTATGATGCTTGAGAAGAAGACCGCCGAGGAGAAGATGTAGGCGAGGGATGATCTTCGGACCAGCTCTCCCATCATGAATGCGAGAGAGTAGAAGATCAGAGATGCGAAGGCCTGCGCCAAGAAGAGTCCCGGAACGATTTCGAGGCTCATCTGGGTCCCAAAGAAAGTGAACGCGGACGCGATGCTCAAGAGGATGCTGAACGCGAGGATGATTAGGAAGAGGATGTATCCACCCAGGAATTTGCCTGCAAAGTAGTCATTCCTCTCGACAGGTTTGGAGAGCAGAAGCTCCGCAGTTCCCTGTTCGTACTCCTCGGACATTGCACCGGCGGCGATCAGTATCGCGGTGAAGTTCAGGAATAGCGGTTGGACTTCGAAGACTCCGGCGATCCAGATGTAGGGATATGCTGAGCTGGGAATGATGGTTGTCCCCGCTGTAGACAGTGCGTAGTACGGTAGTGTGTCGAGGAGTATGGTGAATGCGATCAGTGCGAGGACCTTTCTTCTCGCAATCGCCCGCTTGATCTCGTACCTGATGAAAGAGAAGATTACGTCGGGGCGGCTCATGTTGGAGGTTTTCCTCCGTTGTTCTTGTAGAGGGCTTCGATGTACGCTCTCTCGAGCATGTTCCCTGCCTGTCTGATCGAATAGAGCCTCGCGCCCGAATTTACAACGATCTCGGATATCTCGGGTCTGATGTCCGAATGCCCCTGGATGATGATCTCGATATTGTCGTCGTTTGCCATTACCTTCGAGACGTTCTGTATTTCCCTGATCCTGCTGAGAATTTGCTCGGTGAGTCCCTGGGCCTCGAGATAGATCACTGAGTAGTCGAGGACGTTCTGAATGACGTCCCTGACTGCGCCCTGGTAGAGGATTCTGCCGCCGTGTATGATTGCTACAGATGTGCAGAGTGATTCGACCTCGCTCATGATGTGCGAGGACATGAAGACCGTACCACCCTTCTCGTTCGAGAAATCCCTGAAGACCTCCCTGAAATGAGCNNACGCTGAGCCTCTGCACCATTCCCTTGCTCAGCTTTGCGATCTTCGTATCGGCATACTCGAGGACTCCGACCAGCTCGAGGACACGATGAATCTCGTCGCGCCTTTCCACATTCGAACCTGCGAAGCTTAGCTCATGAGATACTAGTTGTAGAAGTTCGGTTGGGGTGAGGAACGTTTGGAGATTTGGAAGCTCGGGCGAGTAGGCAACGCGTTTCAGCGCACTGACATGCTTCCTGATCGGATCATAGCCGTTGACTCGTACCGTGCCTGAGGAGGCGCGTATCAGTCCGAGGATCAGTCGAATGCAGGTCGTCTTGCCTGAGCCGTTTGGTCCGAGAAATCCTACGATCTGGCCCTTCT
>DAFH01000001.1:577-8715 GCA_002495485.1 Candidatus Bathyarchaeota archaeon UBA185 | reverse complement strand
AACCCAGTATGAGGGTTTCTCTTCACTCTTCGGCGGAGTTGATGGGGGAGCCCCGGCAGTCGGCTTCTTTCTCAACCTTATGAAAATAGACGGGACTGCAAAACCTATCGCTGCAAGCAGTCCTATGCTGACCAAGGCAAGCCCAACGGGCAGACTACTGCCAGCTGCGACAGTCAGCGGCAGATTCGTTTTCATCAGCTGCACATTCACCAAGTGTCCTTCAATCTGCTCTAGCTGGACCGAGTAGACCAGTCCTGATGGCAGCGTGACCACCGTTCCATTTCCCGCGAAATCCAAGGCCATAGGCGAGTAAGTCGCCGATACGGACACCTNNTAGGTTCCTCCATTGAACGCGATCTTTGCGCTTCCAATATTCTCGGCATGCACGGCAACCAATATCCCATTGGTGCCGTATGAAATGGATTCGTTGTTGATATCTACAAGGTATGGGAAAATCTCGGGAAGCGAAGTGGAGTTAATAGTGTTGGAGTAGGTTGCGTTCTGGACGCTTGATCGTAGAGTGATTGTTACTTGGACAAGGCCGCTTTGGCTGGTTGGTAGAGCAGATTCGTTTAGAATAAAGGTCTCAGGCTGAACCTGCTGACTGGTCAGACTAATCTGGTACGTCGCATATCCTTGTGTGGGACCAACCAGTGCGGCAGAGACGTGTCCAACCAACAATACCGCCGAGGCTAACAAAACTGCCGCGACTAGAAAGCGCATTACTCAGTGACTTCGCAATGGTCTAGATCTCGCCCGCTCGATATAAAGAACCCTAGGATCGATTTGAAAACGGCTACCCTTGCCTGGATAGTTTAGGCTGATTTTACTTCGTCCACGTACAACCCGATGAACTCCTTCACGTGGTGCGCTGAAGAGTATAGAATCCCGCTCACGATGAAGGCTCCTGGTATGAGATCGTCTTTGACATCCTCAACTTCAATCTCAATAATCGCATCACTCTCCACGAGATTCATTCTCTCTTTCAAGACCCTCGCTTTTCCCTTAACGCTCAGCGCAATATCGGGAGGAGCTACAAGAGAGACTGTCGCTTTTCCGTTGCGGCGAATGTTCGCATAGGTGTCATGTTTCCGGTCGCATCCGAACCGGAGAGTAGTTGGAGAGACAACGCACAAGCTTCCAAATGGAGCCGTGTGTGGACTCCCGTCCTTGTCAACCGTTGCCACAATTGCGGCAGAACCGATTCTCCGATTCTCCAATGCTGGGAATATGGTTTTTGGAAGCTGAGAAGGCATGTCTCGAAGGACATGCGAGTGGACATATGGGTTTCTGCGGCCCCGCGGACGATGAATCAGGTCGTCTGGACCAATGTTCTTGCGTCGGCGAGCCTTAGTCGACGAATCCTTTCGGCCAGGAATACTTAGGATTCTTGTTTCTAAGGTCTGGACCCCTCATCGACCTAGACTTTAGGTTGGCCAGAAAGAATGCCCATCCGGCCGCCTCCTGTTGCTGCCAAAGTTTCCCTTTCCTCGTCTTCGGATAACGAGCTTCAAGCGTGAAGATCGTCGGATTCTCGCCCTTGACGGAATAGCGGACGCTTCCGGTCTCCCACCAGTCCATCTGCCACGATTCCCCGCTCTTCACGTCGAGGACGAGGTGCTTCTCTGATCCGGTCGACCATCCAAACTCGATGGTCTTGCCCGGAACTATTCTCCCCTTCACGAAAGTCGGAAACCAAGACGCTAGTCCTATTGGGGTCCCAATAAGCGTCCAAGCCTGTCCCTTCTTTCCGCCTAGCACAACCCTGAGTCGGGTCAGATTGTCTCTGACGAACGGTCGCTCCTTTTCTAGAGGATTAGCCAAGGGAAATCATGGCCGCGTCTTCTGGATGACTCTTTAACATATCTGCAAAACCCGTTTCGTCTGGAACCTAGTCCCGGACGATTATTCTCGCGTCGAGGGCCCTGCAACCCTGAGCCAGCGCGACCAGTGGGTTAACGTCCAATTCCGCGACCTCCGGCAGTTCCACCGACAGTTGCGACAGACGCTCTATACACTCGGCGATAGCCTTCGTGTCGGCCGGGGGTTGGCCCCGGAATCCTTGTAGGATCTTGCTTCCTCGGATCTCATTGATCATGTTGGTGGCGCTCAGCTGTCGTATGGGCGCGAGCCTGAAGGACACATCTTGGTATGCTTCGACGTAGATTCCTCCCATGCCGAACATTAGGAGGGGTCCGAACTTCGGGTCTCGGTGTATCCCGACAATGGTCTCCGTTCCTTCCGCCAAGTACTCTTGGAGTAGAACTCCCTCGATCTTCGCATTGGGAACGCTACTCTTTACGTTTCTAAGAATCTCGTCGTAGGCCTCGGAAACGTCCTGCTCGCTCTTCAGGCCTAGTTTGACTCCGCCGACATCGATCTTGTGAACTACGTCGGGTGAAACAATCTTCATCGCGACGGGGAATCCAATCCTCTTCGCTGCTGCGACTGCCTCGTTCTTCGAAGAGGCAGATTCTGTCTTGATGACGGGAAGACCGTAGACGCTGAGGATTCTGAGAGCATCGTCCTGCAGGAGGTTGGTTAGTCCTGCGCGCTTCGCGTTGGATATGATCTCTCGCGCTTTGCCTATGTCCACCTGGAAGTGTTTGGCCTGGGTCCGTGGTCTCTGAACCCAACGCTCGTATTCGTACATCGCTGCAAGTGCTCGGACCGCAGATTCGGGAAAGACATAGTGTGGAATGCCGTTGGACTCTAGGACCTCAACAGCTGGCGTGATGTCCGTCAGTCCCAGAATGCTCGTCAGAATCGTCTTTCCCAATTTCGGCCCGACGGATACTATTGTCTCAGCGACCTTCTTCAAGTCAACCATTGCTTGCGGAGTCAGGAGGATCAGGCCACAATCAACGCTGTCGTCCCGGAGAGCCTGCAGCGCCAGTTCGTACCTGTCAGCCTGAGCATCGCCGACGAGATCGATTGGATTGTTGACGGAGGCCTCTTTTGGCAACCCGGCCCGTATCTTCGCCTTGGTCTCTTCAGAGAATTGTGCGATCTGGAGCCCGTAACGGACGCTCGCATCAGTCGCCATTATACCTGGTCCTCCACCATTTGTTATAATGGCCACCCGGTTTCCCTTGGGAAGCGGCTGTTTCGCGATCGCGCGCGCGTAGTCGAAAAGGTCGATTATTGATTCGACTCGTATTACTCCTGATTGTTTGAGGATGGCGTTGTAAGCCTCGTCAGAACCGGCCAGGGCCCCCGTGTGAGAAGAAGCAGCCTTTGCGCCCTCAGGCGAAACTCCGGCCTTTGACGCGATGATTGGCTTCTCTTCCGTGACGCGCGTGACAGTGTCGACGAACTTTCTGCCGTCAACGATATCCTCGATGTAGAGCAGAATGACCTTCGTCTGAGGATCAGCTTTCAAATACTCGAGAACATCGTTCTCGTTTACGTCCGCCTTGTTTCCAACGCTGATGAACTTCGAGAATCCAATATTCTCCCCAGCAGCGTAGTCGATCACTGCCTCGCCGAGCGCACCGCTCTGTGATGCAAACGCGATCGACCCCTCAAGAGGCATCTGCGACGCGAACGAGGCGTTGAGCCTTACATTCTGGTCGGTGTTGATTGCCCCCAGACAGTTTGGTCCGACCAAGCGCATCGAGTACTTTTGAGCGAGCGAGAAGACCTCACGCTCGAGCCTAGCGCCGTCCTCTCCAATCTCCTTGAACCCGGCTGATATGACGATCAGACCCTTCACGCCCTTTCTGCCACACTGCTCCGTCACGGAAGGAACGACGGCGGCGGGAACCACGACAACTGCCAGATCAACGCTCTCCGGCAAGTCCTCGATTGTTGGGTACGCTCTTACTCCGCTGATCGAACGGTCCTTTGGATTTACCGGGTAGACTGTCCCAGCATATTGGTTCAGAAGGATGTTCGTGAAGACTGCTCTTCCGACACTGCCCTGCCGGTTCGAGGCGCCGATGACAGCGATGGACTTTGGAGCGAAGAGTGGGGCTAGATTCTCTATTGGCATTGATGGGAAGCTCTTAGGGTCTGGTTGAAAAGGCTAGAAAATGGATAGAACGGGCACATTGTCACACAACTCGCACGGTTGTGTACCTTCAGGTTATAGTCTGCAATTGGACTACGGATAACCTGTTGAGGCTTGAACAAGATAGTCCCTATTGACCAGGCAGTGCTCAAGTTCGTCCACGACAGGCAGAGCATCGCCTTCGCTGGAATGCCGCTGATGCGTAAGCCTGTCGTCTTTGCCCGCGAGATTCTCAGACAGAGAAAGGCAGGCAGGCTGAAAGTGAACGACCTCTTCATGACGGGGGGAACGTGCTCGTTCGGGACGGCCCTCTTGGTAGGTGCTGGGGTTGTGGACTCGATGATAAGCCAGTTTGTCGGCTTCGAGCGAGCTGGGCTGAACTATATCGTCAAGAAGAGCATCGAAGAGGGAATCCCCCGCCGTGTCCTAGTCGAAGACGAGAGCAACCTGACCTTCAACCTGAGATGCCTCGCCGGTTCGCTCAACCTTCCCTTCATCCCATCCATCTCGGGCGTTTGGGGAGACCTCAACACGCCGGGATTGTCTACGCACGGTGCTCACGAGTACCGGAAGTACATCCATGTCAAGGATCCGTTCGGAACGGGCCGTCGAGTCGCACTAATCCAGGCCGTAAAACCCGACCTTACGGTCATCGAGGCTCCAATGGCGGATGAGAATGGGAATACGTTCTTCCTGGGCGCAGTGGGCCACGATGATCTGCTGTCGCGAGCCGGCCGTAAGGTGGTCATCGTAGCCGACCACATAGTGTCTGGAGATCTGTGCAGAAGGTTCCCCAACCTCGTGGCCGTGCCTTCCATTGGCGTCGACGCCGTGGTGCCTTGGAGACGGGCCGCTTGGCCAACCGGATGCCCGGGCCTCTACGACCCGGACATAACTCACATCAAGCTCTTTAACGACGCAGCCAGAAAAGACGAGTTTGAGGACTATCTCGACTGGTATGTCTACTCCTACAAGGACGAAGACGACTACGTTCACATGATCGGGCCTGACGCCGAGAAGCTGTCCAAGACAACCTCCGCGTCGCTGCTAGAACCGTTTCGAAAGTATCTGTTGAAGGAAGAGCAATTGGAGGTTAGAGCATAGATGACCCAGATAGGCGGAAGAACAGAACTTCTCAAGAAGTTCACCCCAATGGAGATGATGGTGGTAGAAGCATCTCGTCTAATCCACGACAACTCCACCGTTTTCGTGGGAGTTGGCCTGAGCCTCCTACCATCCCAACTGGCTCAGCGGACGAGAACTCCGGGAATAACCCAAGTCTTCGAATCAGGCATCATCGGCGCCTCCTGCTCGGGACGAGCACCCTGGGGAGTAGACGATACCGCACTCCAAGTTAACGCGAGCGCATTCTGCGACCTGATGTCCGCACTGGGATGGATGGCGATGAACAACAAGTTCGACCTCTGCTTCCTCGGAGCGGCCCAGGTGGACAAGTACGGCAACGTAAACTCGACGGTCATCGGCGACTATGCCCATCCTCGCTCGAGGCTACCTGGTAGCGGTGGAGCCCACGATGTCGCTGCAGGCGGGCAGAGATACGCCGTCCTCGTGCGCCACGACAAACTACATCTAGTGGATCGACTCGACTACCGTACCAGCCCGGGATTCATCACCGGCGGCAGATCCCGCGAAGAACTGGGACTGCCGGGAGGCGGCCCTTCGACCATAGTAACCGACCTCGGGACGCTGACCCCTGACCCAATGACGAAGGAGTTCATCCTGACGCGGCTGCACCCATACTCGACGGTCGGCGAAGTCCGAAACAACACCGGGTGGGACCTGAAAGTCTCCGACCACCTTGAAGAGTCTCTGCCCCCGACCGAGGAAGAGCTGAACGTGCTACGTAACGAACTAGACGTGGAGGGAGAGTTCACCGGCTGGAGGAGACCAGTCTCCGAGACGGGCTCGCCCCAGCGTCTACAGCCGAGGACTCACTGAACAGGCTACTACATTGTAGCACAGTTCTCTCAAGTGTGTACGGGCCAGTTAAGTGGCCTGACTTCCATTATCTAGGCTCGGACGAAAGAGGTTTGATGATACAGAAACATGAACAATTGCTGAGATGCCTCATGTGCGGCAGGGAACTGTCTCAGGAAGACTATCCATGTGCGATTTGCGGTCTCTGTCAGTACTGTTGCCAGTGCAGCACTGAAACGAGTCCCGAGTCGACACTTCCAGGAGATTGAAAAGTCGACGACAGCTCATTGCGCTAGTGGCCGAGTCTCGGTTTTCTAGCCTGGTAGAGTCTCTTCCGGCTGGGTCTGCGCAGAACTCTCCACAGCCTTGTCCCAGTCTCGCGCCTTCTTGACCAGCCCGAGTAGATGCTCATAGTCCTCGATGTCCAACTCCTTCCCTGCATCTACCTGCGACTTGATTCGCGCGAAGATAGGGGCGGATTCTCCGAAGGGGACCTGCGACTTCTCGATTATCCCGATAAGTCTCCGTGCCTCCGCAACCGTGGCCGTCATCTGCCTGGCACTTTGACGAGGGCTCTTGGCTTGGAGAGTTTTCTTCGCCACGCTTACATCCCGAACGAGTATTTGCGCCGATCCTCGCACCTCACCATTAGTAGATAAACCAAATCATTACTCAAAAGTTGCGAATATGGTTGATCGTTTATGATCTAAAAGTCATCAGAAGTACTCGTTGTGTACTCACAGGTTAAAACTCTCCGCCACTCAAGCGCATCTTGGGACTCGGGAGATGAGCGACATCATGTCTGGAGGAACGTGGTGTAGCCGATTGACCGAACTCCTGTTGGCTGGAGTGGATGAGCGGTGCGTGGTGGTTATCGGGCTTGGGCATCCTCTCAAGGGGGACGACTATGTGGGTTCGCTCATCGCAAAGGATCTCAGGAAAAGGATCAAGAACAGTCCCGACCTCGTCATAGTTGACGCGGAAGATTCTCCCGAGAATGTTATCAACGTTCTGAACGATACGAGGCCCAGGCTTGTTGTTCTGATCGATTCCGTTCAAGCCGGACTCGAGCCGGGCTCCATCACTCTGATGGATCTCACAGACACGACGTATCCTTTCTTTGGAACTCATAGCCTGCCGCTCCGAGTATTGCTTGAGATGGCCCCAGAAATTCCCAAGACGGTTCTACTCGGCGTCCAGCCGGTCTCATACGAGATAGGCGAACCACTCTCGAAAGAGGTATCGCAGGCGGAAGCGGAGATAGTGATGGAGCTTGGAAGCCTACTCCAAAAGATGAGAGGATGAAGAAATGACAGACTACATCTCCGTAATCGCAGCGGTAGCCTCCGTGATAGTCGTGTCCATGGGTTTCTACATTCTTGCCGGACGACTTGGGAAGACGACCGAGGGAACTGGAACTAAGTATTCGCCCTTCACTGGCGGCGAGGAGATCCCGGCGTCTCGCGGAAAATATCACTCCGATCTTTTCGTCTATGCAGCTCTCTTCATGGTCTTCGAAGTGTTCGGTCTCCTGCTAGCGAGCGCGATCTCATCTCTCAGCCTCGTCTGGCCCCTCGTCTTCACAGCCACGGGAGGAGTTGCGGTCTTGGTGGTATTGATCTGGTTCGTCCAAACGGGAGGAAGCGAACTTGCTTGAGAAACTAGCCACATGGTCGAGGACACGTTCTCCTTGGGTCTTCCACGTCAACGCCTCATCATGCAACGGCTGCGACATAGAACTGGTCGCCGCCCTAACGCCACGCTACGATCTAGAGAGGTTCGGCGTGGTACTCGTACCTAGCCCGCGCCATGCAGATGTGCTAGTGGTGACCGGAGTCGTGACCCCCCAGACGAAGGACCGACTCATTAGAATCTACGAGCAGATGCCGGAGCCCAAGTNNGGGAGTCGATACCGTCATACCGGTCGACCTCTACATTCCCGGATGCCCGCCCCGACCCGAAGCGATCATCTACGGAATTGGGCAGCTCGTCAAGAAGCTGGAGGGGAAACTAAACGCAAACTAACTCAAACGAACTTGCCAAGATAGAGGAAACGCTTCAGTCTCTCACTCTCAACAGACTGACACCGTCAGACAGACTCGCAATCATCCAAGTCAGCCCCGAGAAGGCGACCGAGGCGCTCACAATATTGACCGAGAAGCTCGGCGTCAGACACCTCTCGACCACC
>DAFH01000001.1:237-524 GCA_002495485.1 Candidatus Bathyarchaeota archaeon UBA185 | reverse complement strand
GAGATTCACGACATGTTCGGAGTCACATTCCAGGGAAACCCTTGGATGGATCGGAAACTCCTGCTCCCCGAGAACTATCCACTGGACATGCCGCCACCCCTGCTCAAGACGACATCATCAGACAAGATTCGGAAAGCAGAGGGACTTGAGAAGTAATGCAGGAAGACCACGACCACGACATTCCGACGATGAAAGAGGCGGCCGCAGGCCTAACCCAGTATTCAGTCGAAAATGTTGTCCCGTTCGGACCCGTGCACCCTGCTCTCAAAGAACCTGAATATTTCAAA
>DAFH01000001.1:0-136 GCA_002495485.1 Candidatus Bathyarchaeota archaeon UBA185 | reverse complement strand
CATGATGTACAAGCTCCCAGAGCGGGCGAAGTACATTCGGCTGATCATAGCCGAACTCGAACGAATACACAGTCACCTTCTCTGGATCGGTCTCATGGGCTACTGGTCCGGATTCGAGACCCTGTTCATGTGGGTC
>DAFH01000039.1:282-4025 GCA_002495485.1 Candidatus Bathyarchaeota archaeon UBA185 | reverse complement strand
AGCCAGCAAGCTATTCTACAGAGGGTACAGCATCGAAGACCTAGCCGCCCACTCCTCCTTCGAAGAAACCGCGTACCTTCTAATCCACGGATGGCTGCCAACCGCCTCTCAACTCTCAGAGTTCAAACGGCATCTCGAACTCCACCGCTCCCTCGAGCCCACGGTTTTACAATTGATCAGAGAGTTTCCTCCCACCAGCGATCCGATGGACGTGCTTCGAACCACCGTATCCGCCTTGGGCCTGTTCGATCCTCAGCCAATGACCGACGACATCGCAGGCAGAATCGAGAAGGGATTAGCGATACTAGCGAAAGTCCCCACAATCATCACCTCATTCGAGAGAATCCGAAACCAGAAAGAACCTATCCCGCCCAGAGGGCACCTGAGCCATGCCGCCGAATTTCTGTACATGCTAACAGGAACGGAACCCGACGCGCAAGACGAACACGTGATGGACACGGCGCTCATTTTGCATGCCGAACATGAAATGAACGCATCCACATTCTCCTGTACGGTTACAGCGTCAACCCTGGCAGACATGTACTCAATAATTACCACCGGGATTGGGACGCTTCGAGGACCACTACATGGCGGTGCTAATGAAGCTGCATTGAAGACCGTTCTAGAGGTCGGCGAACCCGCGAAGGCGGAGAGCTACGTCGTGGACGCGCTGGCCCATAAGAAGAGAATCATGGGTTTCGGGCATAGAGTGTACAAGACGTGGGATCCCAGATACTTGATCTTAAAGAAACAAGCCGTCGATCTGGCAGCAAAGAAACATCAAACTCAATTGTACGAGACCGCGCTCGCAATCGAGACAAGCGCGAGAGAACACTTGAAAGGAACCCCAATATTTCCAAACGTCGACTCCTACTCGGGAATCGTTTTCCACATGCTGGGAATTCAAACGGATCTATTCACTCCGATTTTCGCGATGAGTAGGATCGCAGGGTGGATTGCCCACACGATCGAGTACTTGCAAGCCAATCGTCTCATTCGGCCGAAGGCGCTGTATATGGGCAAGACCGGTGCGCCGTACACTCCGACCGAAGCTAGAACCGGGCTGCTTGAGGAGTAAGAGGTCATGAAAGTCTCTCACATAATGAGGAGTCCGTTGTTCACCATCAAAGCCGAGAGCAGCATACTGGAGGCGGCGAAGCGCATGGTGGAGCGCAACATAGGCTTACTCGTCGTCGTAACGGGTATTCCAAATGCTGGAGATCTTGTCGGCGTCGTCTCAGAGAGGGACATCATAAAAGTAGTTGCGTCGGGCCGGATGGTTGGTGCTCCGGTCAGAGATATCTGCACTAGGGAAGTGATAACGGTCGGCGAGGGTTCCGACGTGGCTGAAGCAGCCAGGGCCATGAATAAACATGGAATAAGGCACGTGGTCGTGCTCGGCGGCAGCGGTAAACCCGTGGGCGTGGTATCAATGAGGGACCTCGTTGGGGAACGAGCAACGCTAAACGCAATTCTCCAATCCAACGAAAAAGAGGTCTTCCACGGAGCCGATTAATTCAACTCGCGAAGCTTCGCGGCTACCTCAGGCATTGGAACAAGTGTTTCTACTCGGGTTGCCATAGCTTTCACCTTTACCGAGTTTGAGGCGACTTCTTGTGGCCCGACAACAATCAGGTAGGGGACACCGATTGAATTCGCGTATTCGATCTGCTTACCCAACGGGCGTCCTTTCAAGTCAAATTCTGCTGGGATTCCACTATCGCGCAGGCTTTGTGCAAGGCGTCCCGCATCAAGCCTGGAAGCTTCTTGGGCGGATGCGATGAAGACTTTCGGTCCCAGTCGGCTCTTCGGAAAAAGGTTAGCTCGTTCTAAGGAGATCATGAGACGTTCGATGCCGCCAGCGACTCCGGTGGCCGGTATATCGCGCTTTCCGTAGATCCTGCATAGCTTGTCGTATCTCCCGCCGCCAAATATCGATCCCACATCTTCCCCTCCTTTGTCGAAGCATTCGAACACGATTCCATCGTAGTAACCTATGCCGCGAACGATGCTCATGTCGTAGAGGCATCGATCCAGCCGCCCCAAAGCGGCGAGTGCGTCCGCGAGAGTTTCCAACTCCTTAAGCCCGGTCTTGGCCTCTGGTTCGGTAAGAGTCAGGCTGGCGAGTCGGTCCAGCACTGCGCCGGGGGTTCCATTTAGTGAAATGTACGAAAAGATCCGATCCACAATCTCGTCGTCGACTTTGATCTCGCCGAACTCTTTGGCAAGTTGCGCACGGTTCTCCTTCCTTACCTTGTCAATTATTCGCAAGCACTGCTCCAGCTTCTCGCCGGAACCGATGCCCAATTGTTTGAGGTAGGCTTCAGCCAGCTTTCTGTTGCTTATGCGGATGACGAAATCCTTCAGGCCTAATTCCGTTAAGATGTCTATTCCAACGCAGATGACTTCAGCGTCCGCGAAGGGGCTCGCGGAGCCAAAGATTTCAACATCCCATTGGGTGAAGTATCGGTATCTCGCAAATTGTGGTTCGTCGTATCTCCAGTTTCCGCCTATCGTGGCATATTTGATCGGCTCGGGTAAGTCGTACCTACCAGCGATCATTCGCGCGAGGCCGACCGTTAGATCGAATCTCAGCCCGAGACTTCGGCCGCCCTTGTCTTTGAACCAGTATATCTCATCCCTAATGCCGGGGCCGCTCTTTGCCTCGAGTGTCTTCAGGTTTTCAATCGTAGTAGGCTCAACCATACGGAACCCGTAACGTAGAGCTACTCCCCGTATCTTCTCGTACAACCATAGCCTGCGTGTCATCTCTTCGGGGTCCATGTCTCTCATTCCACGAGGCAGCGTGAAGACGTTTGAAGACATTTTCTCACAAACGCTATCAACTGCTCTTGTGCTCCCTATAACATGATAAGTCGGAAGATGTCCCGCGTGCAAGGCTTATAGTGGGGAGAAGATATTGCCCCGTCGAATCGTCATGCCCGCCAAGAACAGAGATCTCTTCGCCGCGGCCCTTGCAGGGGTCGTCGTAACCGGTGTCCTTACAGCCCTTCTGGAAGCCGCCGGGTTGACTCCCCCCGTCTCAGATGGCGTAGGGGCCTTTGTTGGAGGAGCCGTCGCGGCGTATGTACTCTACGGCAAGCTTGGCCAAGCGGCTGCCGCGGGCGCATTATCAGGCGTACTCGGAACGCCATTCTACTTGGGGGTTTCAGAGATCTTATACATCTTCGGGGTGATCGCGACACCGTCTGGGCCGACGCCGCCAATGTCGGAGCTTCAAGTTGCAGTCGTGATTATCCTTGGAATCGACTTACTCTTCGGAATCTTCGGCGGAACAGTGGTCGGAGGTATTCGACGTCCTCACGAGGAGCCAATACCGCAACCACAGGTGACGCCCGGAACTATCGCTCAAACCAAGTACTGTGTTCAGTGCGGGGCACAATTGCCCTTCGGAACGGTTATCTGTCCGCACTGCAACGCTCGCCAGCCCTGAGCCTGACGCTAGACTTTGAGGGAGCTCAGCGTATAGTAGACNNCCAAGTTTTCTCAGACTCGCCTCTCCACCTTCGTACACGATAGAGATCAAACGTCTCAACGGTCCTTTCCCGTAGATGTCAAAGTCGAACGCCTTCGTTGACTCACGGACTATGTATCCTCGATCCCTCAGGTCACGGTAGACTAGGTACTTGATCCAGATCTCAGGCTTACCGACCGAGAACTTGCGGACTAAATCTCGAAGCTCCAACTCCTTTCCCGACCGCTTGTCGAAGACTTTGATCTTC
>DAFH01000039.1:0-269 GCA_002495485.1 Candidatus Bathyarchaeota archaeon UBA185 | reverse complement strand
ATCGAGATGTGTGTCCCATGGGACAAATTGTGGCTTCTCCTCAGTTGGAACCGCTCGTCCTTGGCTTGTGTTTGTGTTATTCTCCATTAGTTGCACGTGGCCATCGCACGGCACCGTTCAATTAATGCTTTTTCAGAAAGCCGTTCCCGCAATTCGACGACGAAAGGTAATTCAAGCCGCGGCCTTCGACTCTTGAGCGAAGGTGCCAGAAGTGCGTCCCATGTCTGAGCTGAGAACCATAGAATGGGTAAACGGACGGGTAAGGATGA
>DAFH01000107.1 GCA_002495485.1 Candidatus Bathyarchaeota archaeon UBA185 | reverse complement strand
GTATCGAAAACACGCTGAAGCCTCCGAGTCCCAGTGCGCTGCCGAGCCCGAAGGAGAAGATGAAGAACCAGGCGAAGAAACTGAGCCCTCCGCCAAGCAGTGCGGCGAAGACTATGGAGCTAACGTACGCTTTGTATCCGATCTTCATGCCGGCGAGGCTGAGAATCTGTTTCAGTCCATTGAAGAGCTGGAAGACCTTGCCTAGTCTGCGTCCGAGTAGTGAGTATGTGAAGTAGCTGAAGCCCTCCTTTTCCGGTGGCAACCCGGTAGCGCCTTTCTTTCCACCTTCTCCCTGTTGAAGGAAGCGTTGGAGCCTTGCGCGGTAGTCACCCATGTGAAGGACGGCCCTTTCATAGACGAAGTTACTGTAGACGGCACCGAGAGGTGCAAGAGCAATGATCTCAAGGAAGACTAGTGGTGTTGGAACAACTGGCGTTAGCGTTGCGTTGAAATTCTCTTCGAGTGGGAAGAATAGGCTTGAAAATATTGAGAGGCCGATAGAGAGTGGGATGCTGATGAGCCATTTGTATTTCTTTAGCGTAGGTATGTTGAAGTTGTAGAGTATTGCGAGGAAGGACCCTGTAATCAGCATGTAGGTTACTGGGACGAGAGCTGTCGGGTTTCCGTTGGTGTCGAAGTACCATGCGCAGCTGCAGATGTAGGACATTCCACGGAAGAGAATGGTGATGAATGAGAGGGCGACTGTTACGCCGACCCATCCCATGCTCGTCTCGAATATGTCGCTCTTGACTTTGTAGAGCGCGAGGCAGACTAGACCGAATATTGCCAGGCCTACGACTACGAGGTCGCTCGCGGCCAGTGCTTGGCCGAAGGGACCAAGGTATGGCACTATTGGGTCTAGGAGACTCATTGCTTTGCGGGTGCTCCCGAACTAGTCGGTTCTACCATCTTCTCCCGCTTGACTCTGTCGAGGAGCTGTTGCGGGTTCACGTAGTATGCCCGGATGACCTCGACGACGTCTTTGAAGTCGCGGACGTTGTTACGCACCATCCATTCGATGACCATCCGGCGGTTGTTGAGTTCTTCCATGACCTCCTCGTGCTTGTAGCCGTGGCGTTTCATGATGTTCTCTAGCACGTAGCTTCGTCCGTAGAAGACGAAGGTGTCGCTCTTCGGGTTCCACTTGAATACGTCATTCGTCAGCACGTCCTTGGTTGTCGGATCGAGTCCGACCACTTCGGCGATGTTGACCATGCGTCTCACACTCTTCTCGCCGACCTGCACTCGGGTCTGCACTGCGATCACGTCTATTGTTGGGATTAGTGGTCGCGGGATGTTCATTGGCTCGCTTTCGAGTCTGTGAATTGCGGCTTCTGCCGAGTCGGCGTGAAGTGTTGCCAAGCCTCCGTGACCAGTAGCTATGGCTTGCATGAGCGTGTAGGCTTCCTGGCCTCTGACCTCTCCGACTATGATGTACTCTGGCCTCTGTCTCATCGCGTTCTTGAGCAAGTCAAAGAGCGTGATCTCGGAGACTTCTCCGGTGACTCCGAAGCCTGCTCTCACGACCGAGGAGAGCCAGTTCTCGTGGGGTAGCTGGATCTCTGACGTGTCCTCGATCGAGACGATCTTGGCATTGGGCTTGATGAACATGGCTAGGGTGTTGATGCTGGTTGTCTTTCCGGAGGCGGTTCCTCCGACCAAGATGACGGACGCTTGTTTCTCGATGATGTACCAGAACCAGGCAGCCATCTCTGCGGAGAAGGTGTTGTAGATCACGAGATCACTAACGGTGAGAGGTCTCTCACGGAACTTTCGTATCGTGAACGTGGATCCGCGTCTGGTGACTTCTTTCTCGTAGGTCATCTGGACTCTGCTACCGTCGGGCAGAGTTGCGTCGAGGACAGGCTGCGCGATTGAAATGGCTCGCCCGGACATGTAGCTGAGTTTGAGTATGAACTTGTCAAGTTCTTCGGCCGTCTGGAAGATCACGTTGGTGGGTATGGACTCATATTTTCGATGCCAGATGTAGATGGGTATGCCGAAACCGTTGCAGGAAATATCTTCTATCCAGGGATCTCTCATCAACGGGTCTATCTTGTCGAAGTGGACAAAGTCTCGGATGATGTAGTACATCAGCCGGTCAAGCGCATCTGGTGTGACTTTGATCTTGTAGTTCTTGATGATCTTCTCGACGAGCTTACGAATGTACGCGGCGGCGTTCTCGTTCGTTCCAAGTTTCTTGATGTCGACGTCTAGCTCTTCGATGAGCAGCTCTCCGATCTCTTTCAGCTTCTTTCTCTCGTCGTCGCTGAGCTGCACCTCGGCAATCTGGTACTTTGTCTGCCCGTCCTCTTTTACGATGCGCGCTTTAGCGTAGGGCGCGTTTAGATCGTACTGGTCGAGGACCGGTGTGTCAGTCGCTTTCTTCATCAGATCTATCGTCATGCGCTCATATTCCATGAGCATGCCGACGATGTTGTCGATCTTGTCGCTCTTTTCGCCAGGTTTCTGAGTCTTAGACATGACTATTAGATCACTCTACCAAATGTTTCTGCCATGACGCCCCTGTCCGTTATGGAGAACGGCAGAAGGAGAGGTCGAAGCTGCGACCTCCGCATCTTGTAGAAGCGCAGTTTACCCTCCAAGTGTTCAGATTCGAGCTCGAAATCTACGACCACGTCTGAAAGGTGTGAAATCTCGGCAACCGTCTTTGCATCGTGCATTTCTGACAGGATGGGCATGAAGACGAGCCCGTTCCTGAGACGAATCTGGTTCCCAAGAATCTCCAAGAGTTCTCGAACTGAGCTGGTCTCGTGAGTGACGAGCAGGTCTGATAACGAGTCGATTATCACTATGTCTCCCTCATCCAGTTGTGACAGTATGTCTCTCCGTAGCGTCACAAAGAGGTCTGAGCCTAGAACCCTTGAGCCAGCGTTCAGACCCGGTCCGAGCAGGCCCATTGGTTGTTGGATTGGACCTCCCTGTTGGAGCGCCTGAACTCTTGGACTGTAGGCGTCGATAAAGGTCCACTGTCTCCCTTGCTCCATTTCACTGGTATCCCAGTCGTAAACCATCATCTCCTCGCGAATGTAGCTTGGCTCCCTGACGATCGTAAAGTAGAGAATTCGATGACCTTCGTTAGCGAGCAAGAAAGCGATCTGTTGACAGAATAATCGGACCGGTCCTTCCTGGTTACTGATCAGAAGCACAGAGCTGCCCGAGGGTATGCCTCCGCCCAGTTTCTCGTCTAGGCCTCCCATGCCTGTTCGGATTCGCAGAAGCCTGTTTGTTCTGTTGCGACTGATCAACTTGTTGGGATCCTGAGCCCGAAGTTCTCGGGCCAGTCATGTCTTGGCGTCGCTGGGCTTAAACGGGATGAAACTGGGAGTCGAGGGCCCGAGTAAATGGTTGGTTGAACCTTCTCAGTCCGTCAGTTGAAGATGTAGGCCGATCAATGTACTTCTTTTGCCTTGAAGATGGCTCTTCTCAAACGCTTCGTAACTTCAGGCTCAGCTTTAACCTCGATGCCTTGGTCTCCGATGACGAACGGATGAAGATAGTGCGAATGGGAGGTCCCTCGCATTTTTGGAATCTCAATCTTTCGAGAGCGCATCTTCATCGCGAACGAATCCTCCTCGAGTGAGTTACCTTGAAGAGCGTTCTGTTCCAGCGTGGTCTCGCCGCTGACGCTCTCTTC
>DAFH01000045.1:196-3567 GCA_002495485.1 Candidatus Bathyarchaeota archaeon UBA185 | reverse complement strand
TGCAGCCCGCCTTCTTACAGCTCCATTATTACACGCCCAGCCTCATCAGACGGCTTAGGCGACTGCAGCCGGCCTCTAAGCTAATTCTCGCGACACCGATAAGTGACAATTCGTCGTTGACGAAAGCCAAAGCATCAAAACGGTACTCGGACGCGGTCCTGGCCGACAGTCCCAGCTACACGAATGGTGGAGGGACGGGTAGAGTCCATGATTGGCGTGTATCCGCGATGGTCCGCAAGGCCATCTATCCGCATCCACTAATTTTGGCGGGTGGGCTAACGCCTGAGAACGTTAGAAAAGCAATCCGCGCGGTGGAACCGTATGCCGTTGATGTTTCTAGTGGAGTGGAGAGAAAAGTTGGGATCAAGGATCAACGTAAGGTAAGAGAATTTATCTTGAATGCGAAGGGGGCCCCCTCTTGAGTGAGTATTCACTGCCTGTCGACGGTAAATTCGGAAAGTATGGCGGACGATACNNAAGTTCGGAAAGTATGGCGGCCGATACGTCCCGGAGACATTGATGGGTGCGCTTCTGGAATTGGAGGCGGAATATTCCCGGATAAAGGACGATTCAGATTTCAAGACACAGTTGGATTACTACCTGAGAGAGTTTGCCGGCCGTCCGACTCCATTGTACCACGCTGCCAATCTAACTCGAAAGGCTGGCGGAGCAAAAATCTACATCAAACGTGAGGACCTCGCACACGGCGGAGCTCACAAGATCAACAATACGATCGGTCAAGCCCTACTCGCGAAGAAGATGGGTAAGCGTAGGGTTATCGCCGAGACTGGGGCCGGACAGCATGGTGTAGCGAGTGCGATTGCGTGTTCAGCGCTTGGACTGAGCTGCGAGGTGTATATGGGCTCGGAGGATGTAGAGCGGCAGAAGCTCAACGTCTTCCGAATGAACCTTCTGGGGACGACCGTACACCCAGTTGATTCAGGGTCGAGGACGCTGAAGGATGCGATAAACGAGTCTTTCCGAGACTGGGTAACAAACGTGGAGAACACCTACTACCTCTTGGGGTCAGTTGTTGGGCCTCACCCATATCCGATGATCGTCAGAGATTTTCAGAGCGTTATCGGGCGCGAGATACGAGAACAAACCCTCCGAATCGAAGGCCGACTACCAGACGCAATAGTGGCTTGTGTCGGAGGCGGAAGCAACTCGATGGGAGCATTCTACCCATTCATCAACGACAGAGAAGTAGGACTGTTCGGAATCGAGGCGGGAGGCTTGGGCCTCAAGACTGGTAAACACGCGGCGACGCTTTGCGCGGGAGAGGAGGGAGTATTCCACGGCATGTTAAGCTACGTACTTCAGGATGAGGATGGGCAGATTCAACCAACCCACAGCATCTCCGCCGGCTTGGACTACCCAGGCGTCGGCCCCGAACACGCATACCTAAAGGCGACGGGAAGGGCCACATACGACTCGGTAACCGACAAGCAAGCGTTAGACGCCTTCATGGAACTTAGCAAACGTGAGGGGATCATCCCCGCCCTAGAACCCGCGCACGCCATTCACTATGGTGTCGCATTAGCATCCAAGATGAGGCCGGACCAGATTCTAGTGATCAACCTCTCGGGACGCGGTGACAAAGACGTGAACGTTGTCGCGGACAAGTTGGGTGTGAAGATATGACTGAGATCTCGCGAATCTTCACAGAGCTCAGTGAACGCAAAGAAGCGGCGCTCATCCCCTATATCACAATTGGAGACCCAAACACCAAACACACTCCGCGTCTTGTTTCGGCATTGATCGAAGGAGGAGCCGACATAATTGAACTCGGGGTTCCGTTCTCCGACCCTATCGCGGACGGCCCCACAATCCAAGCCGCCGTTAAACGGTCTCTTGAGAACGGAGCAAAGCCTCTCGACGCTCTCAAGATTGCAAGGGAGATCAAAGAAGAACATGATATTCCCCTCGTGCTGATGACCTACTACAATCCAGTACTCAGAGTTGGATTAGCCAGATTCCTGGATTCAGCGAGAAAGTCTGGAATTTCAGGAATGATAGTGCCCGACCTACCTATAGAGGAGTCCCATGACTACAAGAAGAACTGCCTCGACGCTTCGCTTGACACAATATTCCTAGCATCTCCATCAACCGAGATGCAGAGGTTGAAAGAAATAATTTCGCGAACATCAGGTTACCTCTACCTGATCTCACTCTACGGCGTAACCGGAGCTAGAACAACTCTACCGCAATCAGCGTTAGATTTAGTAAAGAATTATGCGGCGGCAGTTCGAGGAACCGTTCCCCTCGCGGTTGGTTTCGGGATCTCACGACCCCAACACGTATCCAACCTAGTTCGGGCAGGCGCGGATGGCGTCATAGTTGGGAGCGCGTTCGTCCAGCTTATCGGAGAGAATTGCAGAAACGTACCTCGGGCTGCTGCGAAGCTTAGGAGTTTTGCGCGAACCCTGAAAAAAGCGACTAGGCAGAGGTCACGATTGAGCAGCTAACGCTGAGGCTTGGAGTATCTTCCGGATTTTTCCGAGAACCGAATCGAACATCGGCTTAGTGAGTCTCCCCGTTTGTGTATTCTGTCGGCTGGGATGATATGAGGCAGCCAGCGCTCGGCTTGGCTGTGGGGCCTGGTAGACGGCGCCGTGGTAGAAACGGAAACCCTTAGTGTTGACCCCCTGCTCCTTCAGGAACTTGACGTACGTGTCGAACGCGACTCTGCCAAGTGCCAGAACTACTCGGATATTCGCAAGGAAACCGAGTTCCTCGGTCCAGTAATGTCTGCATGTGTCGATTTCCTTCAGAGTCGGCTTGTTTTTCGGTGGGGCACATCGCACGATCGCGGTCATGTACGCGTCCCGAAGTCGAAGGCCATCGTTTACGTTGGCGGAGGTGGGTTGATTCGCAAATCCGAACTTGTACAACTCAGCCATCAGGAATTGGGCGGACCCGTCCCCGGTGAACATTCTGCCGGTTCGGTTACCGCCGTGAGCCGCCGGCGCCAAGCCGAGAATCAGCAGTCTTGCACGTGGGTCGCCGAAACCTGGAAGTGGCTTTCCCCAGTACTCCCAAGCCATGAACTGCCGACGTTTTGTCTTAGACACTACGCGGCGATAATGGGTTAGCCTTGGGCAGCTTTGACAGCGCACGACCGCTCTGTTCAGGTCCGAGAGGGATCGAAAGAGGGGCTTAGAGTTAGGCAACCCGTCTAGCCGCTGGCGAGGTTAGAGGGCTTCTCCGGGTAGGCTGACGGCCTGCTGCAAACCCTGATGCTGACTGTCGCCAAAGTAGAAGACAGTCAAAGGCAGCCAGCCGGTCCAGTTCATTGGGAAGTGTATCTGAAAGAAGCCGCTGGAATCTGTCACGCCGACCTGTGTTCTGTAGGCTCCTTCCAAGTAGTA
>DAFH01000045.1:0-136 GCA_002495485.1 Candidatus Bathyarchaeota archaeon UBA185 | reverse complement strand
CGGCGTGCTAGGCAACGTTACGAAACCAGACGGACGTGTTTCCGTTTGGAAGACTCTGAAAACCGTGACCATAGTGACCCCAGTCAAAACTACCAGTATAGCAACTAGAACTAGAGCCAACAGGGTCTGTTTGCTC
>DAFH01000152.1:5924-6058 GCA_002495485.1 Candidatus Bathyarchaeota archaeon UBA185 | reverse complement strand
CTCGACCGGGGAGAGATCCCGAGGTCGGTCCACTGATACCGCTTATAGTCCGAGATCTTTGCGAGATCTGCTTCCCCCAGAAAGTCTCCTCTGTCGACTTTCATTCCGTCCGTTTTGAAAAAGGGAACGTCCCT
>DAFH01000152.1:2230-5900 GCA_002495485.1 Candidatus Bathyarchaeota archaeon UBA185 | reverse complement strand
AAATTCTCCGTGGGCAGCATGTAGAGCGAATCGGAGATCGGCCTGCTCAGTCCTCGTCGGCATGCCGGTTGAGGGTCCCGCTCTCTGCCAGAGGATAACGACAGGACCGGGTGCCTCGGTTATTCCCGACCATCCTAGTCCCTCAGCCATCAGTGAGAACCCTGGTCCCGAGGTTGAGGTGGACGACCGTAGACCGGCGTGGGCAGCACCCGTTGCCATGTTGACCGCGGAGATTTCATCTTCGGCCTGTACGATTATCATGTTGTACTCCTCTTGGTGCGACTCGAGATATTCGCTCTCGTCAGTGGCGGGGGNNAGTAGGTCTGGAAGCCGCAGCCGGCCTTCAGTTTTCCAATGGCGACCGCCTGAACGCCTCGGATCATCATCCTCTTTCCTCCCAAGGCTTGCTTCTGCAAGCGAATGGGAAAAACCTCGGGGCCGAACATCTTCTGAGCGTATTCGTAACCGTGCTGAGCCGCGCTGACGTTTAGAGCTCCGAGAGCTACCTTTCTTNNTTGATCGCTTCTGAAGCCAGACCGAAGTCGTAACCGACAAGCCCTAGCGATGCTCCAAGGGCGATTGTGTTGACCATAACTTGATACTTGCTCAGCTCGCGGTCCTTCCCGAACTCTTTCAGCGAAGCGATCAGCAGGTCCATGTAGGGGACGGGGTAGAGAGCGATATCGTCCCTACCAAACGACTGTGGTGACAGGTTGAGACCCGAGTCATAGATTATTCCACCGCCCGGGCTTACCTCGTGTCGATGACCCTTGTGAGTCGGATGCACCTTGTTAAGGTCGCCGAAAAGGGTCTCTTTGTCCAAGGCAACCAGAAGATCGATCCAGTCCACGTGAGATCGCAACTCGCGCGAGTCAACTCTCAACCGATAGTAGCTGTGTTCTCCCTTGATGTTAGAATGATACTCAATGTTGGCGAAGACATGCAGCCCACCTCGAATGCACGCCTTGGCGAAGTTTTCTGCAACGGAGTTGATACCACTACCTTGGGGACCACCAATCATCCATGTGAAACTGTTTGTTACGCTCAACGACTGTTCATCTCCGTGATGCTTGAAAACATAGAAAAATTCTCGCCTATGGCAGATAGCAACCTACGAGTCCAAGAACTCCCTGAGGGGATTGGGAAATCGTTCAGTAAAAAGAGGTGCTATATAGCCTAAGTTTCACACGGCAGCATTTGAATGCACGGGTCGCCGAAGAGACGAGGTTAAGCCGGTGGCTTGTAGTCTGGGTTAACCCGCTGGTTGATCTCGTTGGCCAGTGCATGGCCATGGAGAACGACAGTAACCTTGCTCACCCCACTCAGTTTGGAGGTGAGTTGACGGATGTTCATTCCGATGTCCTCGGCGAATATCGGTGGGCAGAACGGCGCAGTGAGATGGTACTTGATGAAGAGCTCTCCGCTCTCTTTGATCGTTATCTCGTCGACGAGATGCATTTCAGTTATCGGAAGCCCAATCTCGGGGTCAACGACTTTCTCCAACTCCCGCGTCACTTCGTCGACTGTAACCATGAGATAAACCAGTGATAGAGTGCTCGCAATTTGATTTATACGTTCGTCGAGCCGGGCGTGACGAAGCGTTAGAGTCTCCCCGGAACTCTCCGAATTATGACGTAAGTCATGTTTAAATAGGCTGCAGCCCGTTTTTCGTATTGCTATTATTTGATAATCCCGTGTGAGATTGCCTCCAAGTCTGTGATTCCCGCTCTTCGAGCGATGGTCGCGCGCGAACTAATCGAGGAGTACGGACTGAAGCAAGAGCAGGTTGCTACTAGGCTAGGGGTAACGCAGGCGGCCGTGAGCAAGTATCGTCATCAAGTTCGTGGTGAGGCTGTCCACCTCGAGTCAGCACCGGAAGTGAGGACCATTACTAGGGACATCGCTTCTCTTCTCTCGAAGAGCCCAGACCCGATTGCTGTTTCTCAGAAGCTCTGTCAGGCTTGCACGGACATCCGCGCGCTTGGCTTGATGTGCGAGACTTGTCACAAGGTGGACCCGGCGTGGGATGTTGAGCACTGTACGATCTGTTTTGGTAACCACAGTTGCACGGAGCTCGTCAGCATCGAGCCTAGCAGTCTGGGAAAGTACAGACGTATTCCTGTACGCGCCTGATCTTCGAACGTTTCCGATAAGTCCCGGGAAAAACGTCTTAGCAGTTGGACCTTTCTTATCCCAGCTTGGCTGCAGCATCGGGCCTAGTATTTGATGAGTTTTCCGCTTGAGGACTTGCGGTAGGGGCCTCTCTTTCTCTTTCTGGACTTTTCTTTCAGCTCACGCCGGCGGACCATCTTGTCTTCGAGGCTCATTTCTTCCAGCTTCGAGATTCCGCACGGTTTGCTCGTATCAAGCTTTCGGAATGAACTCTTAAATGGGCTCCGTTTCTCCGTCTGATCGTCAAATCAAGGAAGGATGGTACATCTGTCACCCAGCTTGTTTGGGAGGAAAAAAACCCAAACACCAACCAACTCTAATCCGGAGCCGATCGTACTGAGTAAGCTCCAAGAGGTAACTGGCGGCGATGCTGACATGTACCGTTCGATGTCGAGGCTTCTCTTCTTGGACCCGAAGAGGATCACCATGTCGCTTGAGGACGCGGTCAACCACGCCTCTAGTTTCGAACAAGCCGGCAACAAGATCCGGGCCGAGATATGGTATAGGATAGCCGGAGGAATATCACTCTACAAAGGAGACGCGGAAGGCGTGCAGAAATTCTTTGAGAAGGCCGCATCCGTCTCGGGAGGCTCGAAACCCGAATACAAGACAGTTGCGAGCCGTGCACAAGAGGCAGTGTCGATAGCGAGAAAATACTACGAGGGCCTCTAGAAAAGCTCGGGATATCATAGCCGTTTAGTAGAACCGNNGGCTTGTCTGTTTCGCTGGTGCTCCGGGCGGGACTTTCCGCAGCCGAGCGCCGCTTTTGAACCCGCGATCAACGGCTCTCCTCGACTCGTGTCGAATCGCGAAAGGCCGCTATGCTAAACCGGGCTACACCACCGGAGCGGTTGAGGCTTCAGAGCCCAGGTTTGATTTACCTTTTGGTAGTGGGGAAATAGGTCTGAAATCTGAGGTATGGTTGTGCGTGGGTCTTTTTTGCCGATGCTTTGGCGTGTGCCTACTTTGTGATTCTGAAGCCGCGGTGTTCTCCGGTATAGTTGGACCATTCTACCTGGACGCTTCGGACTCTTGCTGCTTTGGGTCCGATGTGACAGAACTGGACCAGCTCGTCCAGCCTGGTCTTTTCGCCCTCGGCCAAGGCTTCGACTCTTCCGTCCGGGAGGTTTCGTACCCAGCCTGCTATTTCTAGCCTCTTGGCCAGATCGACGATTTCGCGTCTGAAGAAGACTCCCTGGACTTGTCCGGTGATGATGATTCTGGCTCGGGCTTCCACTTGGCGAAGCTGAGAGGAGAGAGGATTTGTCTCTTACCGTGGCGGTTGATCGTTATGCTGAAAGGGTCTTGGCTTGAGTGATGTTCTAGGCTGGTGGGGCTGGCACGATGGGCCGTACTTGCTGGGGCGTGGGGGGTGGCGGAGGCTCCTTCGAGGCGGTGTGCAGCTCCTGGACGAGGCTGTTGGTTGTAAGGCCGTGTATCGCTGAGAAGACGTTGAGGGTCATGTAGAGGTATCCGGCTTCTTCAACGTCGAATCTCA
>DAFH01000152.1:212-2212 GCA_002495485.1 Candidatus Bathyarchaeota archaeon UBA185 | reverse complement strand
GTGCTCGCGTGGCGGGGAGATTGCTGACAGGTCAGCACGAGGCGGTGCTAGGATGGTGGGAGGGAGTGTCTTGCTGCTGGTTTGGGCGGGGTGTTTCGGCTGAGCTCTCTTTGCCGCCTCGGGTTTCCGCCCGGCCTTCTTCGTAGTGGTCTTCTGTTTTCCCTTCCTGGTTCTGGTGGTCTTTCCGGCCATGCTCTCGACTTCTCACTATGATACTGATAACGAGTGTCTGGTATTACGTAGTTGGGTACTGGGATATTAATGCGCGTGGGAAGGGTCTCAGCTCTTTCCAGGCTCTATTGACCAGGCGATTGGGAGGCCTTGCATGATCTGCTGTACCTGCTCGGAGGTTCTGAGGCGGAGTTTGTCTGCGACGTTCTGAAAGGCNNCTGCGACGCTCTGGAAGGCTGGCGACGTGTAGTCTTCTATTCGTCCACTGTCAGAGTCCTGGGCGATCTTCGGATCTATAGGGACTGATCCGAGGTATTGGATTCCCAGCTCCTTTGAGAGTTGTTCTCCCCGGCTGGGGCCGTAGACTTGGATCCTTTCGTGGCAGTGTGGACATTCGAGGTAGCTCATGTTCTCGACTAGGCCGAGTATCTCGGCGTTCATCTTCTTCGCCATGTTGACCGCCTTGGTGACTATTAGCGAGGCGAGCGTCTGGGGCGAGGAGACGACNNGGAGGTCGACGATCAAGTAGTGTAACGGTCCCCAGTCTACTTCCCAGTAGAGCTGGCGTATGACGCTGTTGACTATGGGTCCTCGCCAGATGACTGGTTGGCCGGGATCGTCGAGTACGAGGTTGATGCTCATGACTTTGATGCCGGTACGGGTCTGTATTGGAGTGATCTGGTTCGCTTGGGTCTTGGTAGGGCGTTCGTTGAGACCGAAGACTTTTGCTATGCTGGGCCCGNNCTACCTCGTAGCCTTGGCGGCGTAGCTCGACTGCGAGCATGCTCGTGACGAACGATTTTCCGACTCCGCCTTTTCCGCTGACCACTGCTATGATGTTTCGGATCTCGCGTTTGCCGAGCCGCTCGATTCCCGGAGCGAGGCCTGGACGGTTCTCGGCCGGGGCTTTTGCCTTGTTCTGTAGTTTGATTCTGAGCTCGTTGAGTTCTGTTTTTGTCATTGCGGTCGTGTCGACTGTGACGGTTTTGATCTGGCCGTTTTTCTTGAGAGCCTTCTCTACGTCTGACTGGAGTGTCTTGGCGAGTGGGCAGTGGGCGACTGTGAGTGCGATCTTTACCTTGACGTTGTCGCCGGTTATTGTGATGTCTCGGACCATGTTGAGGTCGACGATGCTGATTCCGATCTCGGGGTCTAGTACTCCGCGGAGATTGTCGAGGACTGTCTGCTTGTCGATCATGGCCGTGGAACGTGTTCCTGGTATGATTGGGCTGGGGAAGGTATTTACATGCTATTACCGTCGAGTCGGCCGCGCGGCTGTTGGGACAGTCTGGGATGGGTTGACCGTTGCCGGTTAGTGAGAAGACTCGGAGGGCGTTGAAAGAGTTCGGCCTTACCGAGTACGAGGTCAAAGCGTACATCTCGCTCGTCGAGTCTGGCTCGTTGGCCGCTAGTGAGCTGAGTAGGATTGCCGCGATTCCATATTCCAAGATCTATGAGATTATAGGGAACTTGGAGAGAAAGGGCTGGGTCGAGTCTGAGCAGGGCCGTCCGAGCAAGTACTATGCGAAGGCGCCGTCTACGGCGCTGGAGTCGTCGCGGGTCCGTTTTGAGAATACGATAAGGTCGAGCNNGTGGAGCAGGTGGCCCTTGAGGAGTTGATGGGGATCTACGTCAATAGAGGGGAGCAGGAGAAGCCGGACATTTGGATCGTGCGTGGCCAGGACAATATTGTGGACAAGATCAAGGAGACGCTGGGCCGGACGCGGAGGGTGTTGATGGTTGCTATGCCGGTTGCTCCGGAGTCGATCGTGTCGATGGCGTTGCCGTTGCTGGGGTTGATGAGGGCGAACGGTGTCAGCGTGTCTGTA
>DAFH01000152.1:0-207 GCA_002495485.1 Candidatus Bathyarchaeota archaeon UBA185 | reverse complement strand
GGGATTATCTCGGACGATAATCGTATTGTGATATTGCTGGGTGAGGATCCCGAGAAGGGTCTGACATTGGCGATTTCGTCGGACCATATTGGGCTGGTGAGGTTTGCGAAGAGCTACTTCGAATACCTCTGGGAGAGCTCAAAACCGGTAGCTTGAGCCCCCGGATATCTCTAGAGGACGGTCTCGACGATTCCGCTTTTAGCGAAT
>DAFH01000089.1:201-3320 GCA_002495485.1 Candidatus Bathyarchaeota archaeon UBA185 | reverse complement strand
TCAGGGCGAGTTCAGCTTCGCTTGAGACTGGGATGACCAGTTGCGAATTGAATTCTTCTCTTAGTCTTTCGAAATTCTTCTCGGAATAGGCAAGGTCCATCTTATTGGCAACTATCAGAGTTGGTTTTGAAATGGTCCGTAAGGTTTCCGAGAACTTTCGAGAGTCTTCGTCTCGCCATTCTCTGGGATGTTTCTCTCCGAGACCGGTCTCCTCAAGTGCTCTCGTCACATGTTCGGCCTTTACGCCGATTCCTGCAAGCTCTTTGCTNNTGCTCATTGCCTTGTTGAAGGTCCCAGGTTTGAAAGTCCGCTTCTTGACTCTCTGGAGAGCCCTGTCGACCGCGACTTTGAACCAGAGTATCATCTCCTCCTCAATATCATACACGTCAATAACCGGGTTGCCCATTCCAGGCTGAGTTATCTTTCCCTCAGCATCAACGCTGCCCGAGGCATCGACCACGTGTAGGAGAGCGTCTGCTTGCGCAACCACGTTGAGGAACTGCGCTCCGAGTCCCCTGCCAGCGAAGGCACCCTTGATCAATCCAGGGAGGTCGATGACTTCTATCGGTATAAATCGCCAGCCATCAACGCACTTCGAGTTCCGAGGCTTGTCTTTGACGCCCAGCTCACGGCAGACGCAGAGGGTCTGAACATGGCCGGACGCGATATTGGGTTTCTTCGTAGTGAAGGGGTAAGTGGAGACCTCGCTCGTGCTGGAGGTTGCCGCGTTGAAGAAGGTGGTCTTTCCAGCGTTCGTCTTGCCTATTATTCCTACTCTGATCAACTTTCGACTGGTAACTGTCCCCAGCATATGATATTTTAGCTGACGCGTCAACCTAGATTGACACCCAGACGATTCTTCGGTCCAAGCAAATTGCATGTGGGGCGCAATGGTTTATACTGGAATGTGACGGAAGGCAGCTTAGGCCTCGGCTTTGCCAGCGGAGATAACCAGCATTGACGAGTTTGTCGGTCTATCGGAGAATGCGATAGAATGCCGGGTGAAAAGGTCAAAAGAGGTTGCGAAGCTGAAACTCAGGACGCCGAGCAGGTTGTACACTCACAAGGTCAAGGTTGACCGAGCCGACGACGTAATCAGACGGCTAAAGTGCGAGATAGTCGAAGTCTAGCCGCCGTGGGCCACGGGAATTATCGTGACCACGGTTGAAGGATCAAGCCTGGTCGTCATACCCTGGAACAGGTTGCAGTCTTGGTCATTCAATAGAATGATTACGTTGGGCAACGGATTGTTTGTCGCGGAGTCCATGAGAAGTTCTGTGAATTGGCGGTTGTTTACTTGAAGGACGAGACTGGAGATGAGCTCGGAAAGGGGGATGCCGTCGCGCGCTTCGAGTTCGATGCGTCTTTTTCCTGCAGCCGTGGCTAGCACTCCGATGAGCTGAACAAGGTAGCTCCCGCGAACGATTGTCTCTGCCTTACTCGAAGAGGAAGACCTCCTCCATGTACCTTCGACTTCCAACCTTAGATCCTTCAGGCAGACGTCTGACCGTCATCGAGCCTAGGTGTTTTTCGAACTCTGCTTCAGCTCTTTCGAAATCCCCATCCCTTAGCCAAGCCAACGGGGTTCCGATCCCGAGTGGTCTCGATGGAATCAGATGGCGGGTCGACTTGGGTGGAAACAGGAGATGCCTCGTGCAGCTGTCGACCACCTCTTGTTTCTCAAGCCGAATCGTGGACATAAGAATGGTTGATTCCGGGAAGTCTCTCATCTCCCCGTTGTCGCTATAAGCTATCTTCGCGTGGTTGTCTCTACCGATCCGTTCGAGTGCAAAGGCGGACCTGCACAGTTCGAGTGGTCCGGTGTGAACTGGGTTGAACGTGTAGCACTGGCGCATGTTGCGAAGGGTCGCATAGCTCGACCTGGCCATTAGCCTCGCGTCACCTTCTGGTGCCGAGGTTGGGATTGGTGATAGTCGTTCGACAAGTTTGAGAAAGTCCGGGAGACCGAAACCCTTGATCACTCGGTACCATCTGTCAATCTTAACGAGAGGGTTCTGGTAGTCAATCAAGGCCGTTGGAACGGTGCGGCAGCCGAGTCGCTTGAGCGCCGCAAGCCTATGAGTCCCGTCTAGGACCGCGCCGCTAGCCGAATCAGCAATAATTGGATGTCTGAGCGTTGGCTCGCCTTGGAGAGCCCTCACCATCCCGTTAAGGTCCTCTTCGACCGTCTCTTCGTGGGGCTTCAGATCCTCGACCCTCTTCAAGGCAAGTAGTATCGGAATCCTGCCTGTGGTTATCGCGAAGCCTCGTGGACTTGTTGCTTCTTCCAACAGCCCCATCGGACCGCCGGGAAACTCTATTCCTGATCCGATTCTTGAGCGATCTCGGTTGGCGCAGCCGCCCTTCTGCCTTCGACTATCTTGAGACGGGTGACATAGCCGACGACGCGATTTCGGAGCCGTTTCGTCTTAGCGTCCACCAAGTCCGCCATGACCCTCTTGTTCGACTCGTAATCCGTCGTAAACTTGTCCGGATAGCGCTCAACTAGTTCCCTGGCAACCTTCTTGACGGCTGCTATCCGAACCTTTCCCACTCGAGCACTTCCGAGAGGCGGCGGGCCGGCCATTGGTCTATTAAATATTGGTGCCAGATGAGGGGGATGCTCCGACTAACGGTTAAATAGACGATTTTCCGGACTGAAAATGGTCGCATAGTTGGCGGAGAGCGAGATATCAACCGCCGCGGTGCATCGGCTCATAAAAAAGGGCGGTGCTGGCAGAATTGGCGATGATGCGGCGGAAGAATTACGGAAGGTAGTGGAAGAGGTTGCTGTGCGAGTGGGAAAGGAAGCTCTGGAACTGGCGACCCACGCTGGGCGCAAAACAGTTAGAGCTGAAGATATCCGCCTCGCAGTGAAGCGTATCTGGAAAGAATAAGCCAAAAAACTCCGCAACAACCAAAGCAAGGTTTTTATCAGAAATATCCCGCGAACGGTTTTCGGATAGAAACTTGTCCTATTTGGCGAATCAACCGGTTCTGATTCTGAAGGAAGGATCGTCTAGGAATAGAGGGAAGGATGCGCAGAGAGGCAACATCAGCGCTGCGCGAATAGTCTCGGAGGTTGTCAAGACCACCCTTGGTCCACGCGGAATGGACAA
>DAFH01000089.1:0-179 GCA_002495485.1 Candidatus Bathyarchaeota archaeon UBA185 | reverse complement strand
CCCGGCCGCAAAGATGCTTGTCGAGGTGGCCAAGACACAAGACGACGAGGTAGGTGACGGAACCACAACTTCAGTCGTTCTCGCCGGGGAGCTACTCAAGCGAGCCGAACTACTTCTCGATCAAGGGGTCCACCCGACAGTAATCAACGCCGGCTACAAGAAGGCCGGAGAAAAGGCCA
>DAFH01000201.1 GCA_002495485.1 Candidatus Bathyarchaeota archaeon UBA185 | reverse complement strand
CTTGAGTAACCACACTATACGTCCGCGTCAACGCATCAAACACCGCCAGCGCAGACGAGGACAACGTGGAGGTTGAACCAAACGTCCGAGTCCAACAGTCCCGCACGCCAGCCAACCGCAAGACCTGCTTCGGAATCTCACCCGCAACCAAGCCCAGCCCACGCGGACCCGGCAGAACCTCCACGCGGACACTACCCGTCTTACCGGTCACGTTAAACGGCACAGTATGCATCGTCCCACAACGACACTCCCAACTACCACAACCCCGACGAATCGGAACAACATTCAGCTTAGCTTGAACGGTCCCCTTGTCTATGGCGGTCCGGACCTGGCGAGCCTTACCCTCGCCCAGCCCGATGTAACCATCACCGTTACCCACGGCCACAATCGCACGGAACCTGGATCTTTCCCCCGCATCCGTCTGCTTCTGTACAAAGCCGATACCTAGAACTTCTTGCTGAATATTCGGAAGAAGAGTATCCACAATCTCCGGCTCCTTGATCCTCAAACCCTGCGTAAAGATCTCCTCCATCGAGACAATCTCACCCTGCTGCACCTGCCGGCCAAGCTTCGTCTTCGGAACCCAGCCAACCTCCTGGCCCTGACGCTCACGACTCAACGCGAACCCTCCAAAGGCGCAGACAAGACACTCTTCCTAACCTGTTCAAAATGAGCCGACAANNTATTCAAACCACGGCCCAGATATGCACTGAAACGCTTACGATACAATTCCTGCTGACCCAACAACGAGTTGGCGTAGCCTGCGATGTGTGAGCCGTTGATCCTCTCGATAGGCGGTAGCGGACCGTCGGAGTGTGGAACCATCAGTCCCGAGTCGGATAGACCCTTCAAGGCCGCGAAAACCTTAGACCCCTTGGTCGGACCTCTAAGCCCGATGTCGAGGACTGCCTCCTTGACTCCGTGAGCGACGGCTCGTCGAGCTGCAAGAAGACCCGTGAGATATGCGGCAGGAAGGTTCCCCGCGCCGCCTTTCCATCCAAGCTTTGCAAGCTCCTTCGACGATGCTGACGCTCTGACATTGTCGCCCTTGGCCTCGGCTTCCGACACCTGCACGATCACGTACTGGTTAGTCAGACGCACAACCGCCCTCGGCTTGCCCGACCTGACCAGCGCTCGGCGGAGCTTGTAGTCCGTCCGACCCTCCCGTCTTCGCCGGTAGGGAACTGCGTATCTGGGACCGTCAGCCATACTCTCACCTTTTCCTCAGCATCTGGTGGGCCTTTACATACTCATCCACGTGCGACCCACTCCTGAACGCTCCGCCCTTCGCCATGGCCAGCAACGTCTTGTAGTTGCCCGATGCCAGCTGTCGCTTGTCCCTCAACCATCTCAAGTGTCTCCGAATAGCCCGTATCTTCAACACCCAGGCCTCTTTCCCCGGCTTCTGGCCCCCTTTTCGGCTGCCCGCCTTCTTCCGCCGGCCCGACCGCGCCCGGACTCGTCCCCGACTTATGCCCGTCTTGGGCAGCAGCTGTATGCGTCCTTCGCGAATCAGCTTCCTGATCTCCTCCCGCGTGATGGCGGATTGGACTCTGTCGTTCTCTTCCGGATCGATCCAGACCCTGTTCAAGCCCCCACCCAATAGTTCGGCGGCTAGCCTCCTCTGTCCTTTCAGGCTCATTCAGACGTCTCCTCTGTCGACGGCTGTTCTTCTTCAGCCGTCACGGTCTCGGCCTCTCCTTCGGGCTCTTTCGCAACGGCTTCTTTTTCAGCGGGAAGACTCTTCTCTCCTACTTCGGGAGTTTCCGCGACCGGCCGAGACTCCTCCTTCCCTGGGTTCGCGATGTGAAAGTTCCTCTCCTTCGACTTTGCAACAATTCCCAAACGTTTCCTCTCTCCGACCCGTCTGGCGATTCTGACGATGTGCACTTTCGGATCCAACGCGTCTAGTTCCGACTCGCGCCAGACGATCTTCTCTACCAAGCCTCTAGGATGATGACCCCGCGACTCGGATGCTGATCCGTATCCGACCTTGACCTTGGCCGGGAACCCGCTCTCCTCCTTCCTCATCTTGCTGGTCACGCCGCGCGGCCGACGCCAGTTCTCGTGGACTCTCTTGTACCGCCAGCTCTCCTGGCGCCTGAACTCTGGTCTAGACCTTGTCATTCTTTCTCACTTTTTGCCCGCGCCAGAGACTTCTGCCGGTCCCTTCCCCGAGATGTAGATACCATCGAGAAATACACGTAGGTCCTTCTCCTTGATCCTCGTGCTATCCTGAATGTTCGCCGCTGTCTGGCTCACCGCCTTCAGATCTACTCCCTCCACTGAAATATCCTCGCCCTTCACCTGGACCTTTGCACCCTCGAGAATCTTCGCATACCTCGGAGTTTTTTCGCCGGTGAAGTTCTCGATCTTGAGAACCTTCGCCTTGTCGTCGACCTTGACAGTGACTGGAAAGTGAGCATAGACCGTCCGCAGATCGTACTTGTAGCCTTGTGTGACACCTCTTATCATGTTCCTCACGTGAGCCGCGGCAGTCCCCAGCATACCAACCTCTCTCTTTCGTGGCCACTTGGTCTCGAATCGGACTTGGCTAGGTTCAACGCTGATAGAGACCGGTAAGTGTGAGAGATCGTCTACCAGTGAGCCCAGCGGTCCCTTGACCTGGACGGTTCGGCCTTCGACCCGTACGCTAACCTTGTCGGGTATCGGCACGGTTCTCTGGAGAGTTTCATAGCGCGCCGTTGATGCTCGCTCCTTCTAGAACACGTATCCTAGGAGCTGGCCGCCTGCCCCTGCCTCGCGTGCCTCTTTATGCGCGAGGACTCCCTTCGGCGTTGTGAGTATGAGTATCCCGACGTCTCGCGACGGCAGGTATCGTTTGCCCCCTTTCTCGAACTCGTCAACACGTGACGAGAATCTGGGCCTTACGCTTCCGCAGTCGTTGACTCGTCCCAAGAGCTGGATCTTGAACTTTCCGCCTCTGCCGTCGTCCGCGAACTCGAACTCTCCAACGTAGCCGTACTTTTGTAGGACCCTGAGGACCTGGCCCATCAGCTTCGAGGCGGGATAGACTACGCACTCGTGTTTGTGTCTCCTCTCGTTGTTGAGGATGGATGAGAACATGTTCGAGATTGGTTCCATTAGTCCATCACATGTACTTCTTGAATCCGAGGCCCACGGCGACTTCTCTGAAACACTGCCGGCAGTAGTTGAGCCCGTACTTTCTGACAATGGGACCATACTGCCCGCATCGTTTGCACGGGCGAGCACCCTTTCCGTATTTTCTCTGCTTTTTCGGTTTCAGCTTGGCCATGGGTTTCTCAGCTCGCTACATTTGTTCCGAAGTTGTTCCGCATGAACTCTACCGCCTCGCCCCTCGACACGTAGTGGTCGTGCCCGATCTTTGCTGGCCTGATCAATCGCGACCTGATTCTGTAGCCCGGTCGTCCAAGCGTTACGTGTATGGTTGCTCCGAAGATTCCCAGTTCTGGAACATATCTCGTTCCCGGGATTTCTATGTGCTCCTTTATTCCGAACGAGAAGTTGCCATAGTCGTCGAAGCTGGACTCGTTGACCTTGTTGCTGACTGCGTCCAAGGCTCGCTTCAAGAACTCCCCCGCGTCCTTCCCTCTAAGAGTCACGAGCGCCGCGATGGGCTCTCCCTTTCTGACTCCAAAATCCTTGATGGCTTTCTTTGCTCGCTTCGTTGTCGGGGTCTTTTCGGTGAGCTGGTTGAGGACCTTCTTGGCCTTCTCGAGCGGCTCGCCAGACTTTCCGGTTGCAATGTTGACAGTGACCTTCTCGATCCGGACGACACGTAGTGGATTTTCCTCTATCTTCTCGGGTTCAGCGTTCGACATTCTACTGTTTCACCAGTCCTACCAGAGGGGATTCTGTTCCCACGGGTATCACGTAAGCTGCCGGGGTCTCGAACGCTCCCCCGGCCGTCTCGATCCTGACCGTCTTCTGGCGGGCGTGAGTTCCTGGCGTTATCGATTCGATCTTGCCCACCAGTCCCTGGTTCCGTCCGTCGACGACGAGCCCGAGAGCGCCAGTTTGGAATGGAACTTGTCCGAGTATCTTCTGCTCGGGAAGTCCAAGCTGGACTGCTCCACCAACGATGTAGTCTTCTCCCTGTTTCTGTCTGGGATCTCGAGCTTGAACGATCATGTTACGCCCATCGTGGAAATTGAGCTGAGTCTTTCCGCCCGGCACTGTTCTCTTTCCAACAATTTTGCAGATCTTGAACGCGGATTCCTTCTGGTCTATGGGTGCGGGAGTTAGNNCGATCTGTAGGACGTCCATAAGGCCTACGGGGTATCTGTGGTCTCTTCGAACTATGCCGTCTACCTTGACCCTCCCGGTGTTGATTATGTGTATTGCTTCTCTCGCAGTCTTTGCGTATCCCAGGACTTCACGGATGATCATGACGAGCGGGAGACTCTTCTCTCGCGGGTGAGGACCAGGTCGCGTTCTAGGGGTCCAAGCCATCTCCTTGCGGCTTATGGGCCAGAATCCCGGGGCGGGTTCGCGCTTTAGCTGACGGGGTCCGGATTTTCTCGCCACGTTCTACTCCTCCGGAGCCTTCGCTTTTTCGGCGAGCAGTCCGCTGCGCCACTTGTCGGACATGTTCAGCTCTGTGACTAGTACCTTGCTCGAGTGAACCGGAAGTTTTGACGACATTCCCGCGCCTTTTTCACGTGTCATTCCTTCCACGAAGATTCTTCCGCTCGAGTATTCCACTTTCTCCACTTTTCCTTCGAGCCCCGCAAATTCTCCTCGCATTACTCGGACGCGGTCTCCGGTCCGGATAGGGACCCGTCTGATTCGCTGCTTGCCTCTGAGATCGTCTGAGAGATGTGCCGCGAGCATTCTTCGCCGTCGGTGTTTGGGTGCTTGGTAGAGGAGCTTTCTCTGCTTGGACGGTTTCGAGCTTGCCATGTCTATATCACCGTCGACGCCAGGTTGGCGACTCTTGGCCATCTCTCGGCTGCTTCTCGCGCTACTGGTCCTCTGATCTCTGTTCCTTTCATCTCGCCTTCGGGTGTCATGATTACGGCCGCGTTGTCTTCGAATGAGAGTCTGGTCCCATCGGGTCTTCGGAGTGCGCGTGCTTGTCTTACGACGACTGCTGGAAAGACCTGCTTGCGGAGGTCTGGGGCGCCTTTTGTGACTGAGACCATTATCATGTCTCCGACGCATGCTGCTGGTACNNTGGTACGCGGCGTAGTCGTCCGTGGTATCCGCGGACGTTGATGAGCTTGAGCTCTTTGGCACCGGTGTTGTCGGCGCACGTCATCCTTGATCCGAGGGGTTGTCCGCGGGCGATTCTGGGTCGGTATTCGACCATTCCGCGGGCGCTCACGGCTCGGGTCTTTGGTGCCGGCATGGCTACTCTAGGGCTCCTTTTCTATCGATCACGACGAACGAGACTTCCTTGCTGAGCGGTCGGCACTCGGCGATGGTTACGTGGTCGCCGGTTGCGGCGGCTATGCACNNTGTGGGCGAGGGTCTTGCTTCTCCTCCGCTCGTACCTGTTGTACTTGGGATAGTAGTGCAGGTATGCTCGTTCTACGGAGACTGTTCTTGGTGATTTTGAGGTTGAGACTGTTCCCTCGAAGACCCTTCCTCGGATGGAGAGGTGTCCGTGGAATGGGCAGGTCGGATCGTTGCATCCGGCCTTGGGCGGCTTGACGTCGAGTCCGATGGTTCTCACTACCATCTGTTCTGACCCTTCTTGACTCTGTCTTCCGGCCGGTGTGTCAAGAGGTCTCCTTCAACGGTTACGACTTGGCCGGTAGGAACCGTTGCGAGGAATATGCAGNNAACCGTTGCGAGGAATACGCAGTGCGGTTTTGAGATGGTGACGATTCGTCCCCGGGTCTCTATCGCGAGCGTGTTCCTGGTCTCGTTCCTGACGAGACCTGAGACGCCTCTGAGTTTCGGGTCTGGGCTTTCTTTGACGGTTACTTGGAGGCCTATCCATTCGTGGGCTAGAATGTTCTGGGCGGTTATCGGCATCTAGGTGGTCTCCTCCGGTTTGGGTTTGGCGTTCTGGATTGTTAGAAGTCTCGCGACGGCCCTGCGGAGTTCTTTGACTCTCATGGGGTTTTCGACGGTTCCTCCGGATTTTACCTGGGTGCGTATGGTTGTTAGTTCTGCTCTGAGTTCCGAGATCTTCTTTTCCCGCTCTTCGGGGAGCATCTGGTTTATCTCACGCTTGCGCAGTACTGCCGACTGGCTCCTCCTCCTTCTTCGCTTCTACTTCTCCAGGTGCTGTTGCTGCTTCTGCTGGCTGAGCTGTTTCCGCGGCTTCTGTTTCGGGGGCGGGGGCTGGCGTCGGGGCCGCTGCTGGGCTTGCCGCCGTGGCCGCGGCCGCGACTGCTTTGAGTGTTGGCTTGTCGAGGAAGTCTACGGTGGGTGGTAGGATTCGGACTTTTATTCCGAATAGTCCCTGTTTGAGCTGGACGTCTGCGACTGCGACCTTGACGCTCTTGAGTACCGGGTCGCCGACTCTTGGTAGGTATCCTGCCCGGAATTTTTCGTATCTTGCGCGTTCGGTTGTGAGTTTTCCTCTGATGATGATCTCTACTCCGAGGGCTTGTGATTCCATGACCCTCTGTATTCCCCAGTATGCTGCCCGTCGGAAGTGTACTCCGCGCTGTAGGGCCTGTGCGACTTGCGAGGCGACTACCTTCGGGTCTTGTTCTGGTATTTCGATCGTCGCCACGGACAATTGCGGGTTTTCGATTCCGAACTTTGTCTCGAGTAGTTTGGTTAGGTCTTTGATGCTCTGGCCTCTTCGGCCGATGACCATTCCGGGTTTGGCCGCGTAGATTACTACGCGGGTGCCGACTGGGCTCTTTGTGAGTTCTACGTGGCTGTAGCCTGC
>DAFH01000048.1:29007-53977 GCA_002495485.1 Candidatus Bathyarchaeota archaeon UBA185 | reverse complement strand
TCTTCAGATTCTTCAGTGGCAGCCAGCCCGTTTCGTTGGTCATGTTTGTAACCCAGGCCCAGCCAGTCTCAAGCTTCTCTATTCTGACAATCTCGCCCTCCATTACCGAAACCTCGCGCGCGTCATAGCTCACCTGAGCGACTGCGTTTTCTCCCTCGATCATCAAGGCGTTCTCTGGGATCCATCCCTGCTTGCCGTCTTTGTGCTGACAGAACACCCAACCAGGCCACTCGGCATCTCTCTTCAAGACCTTCAACTGATCACCGGGCCTCATCACAATCGGATCAGGATACTGCATTTCGTAGCTGGCAACCACCAGTGCCATCTGTCCGGCTTCGACCCGTTGCAAGAGAATCGCTAGTGATTCGTTCTCGCGGCTTTTAAATTGAGATGCTTACGCATGCAGGACGCGGTTCCACGAGAGAAGAACCGCGTGAGTATACGTTTCTAGAGTTGCATGGACAGTAGCGGTAATGTCTGGTTGTTTGGTTCGATCTCCGTCTTGGTCCATTTCGGCATGAGATTGTCGACGGTCTTCAAGTATTCTCGGCTGTTATAGTTCCATCCTGTCTCGTCCTTGTACTCTTTGTATGCGAACTCTTGTGACTGGATCGTCATGGGGTCGATGATGAGGTAGGAGTAGTTGGTGAGTACTCCTCTCGACACCAGCAACGACAGGAACACGAACAGATTGCTCACTTCGACCTGGGGAAGATAGAGTCGAACAGTCATAGAGTTAAGGCCGGCAATAACCGCGTAGCTCTGGACGATTGGAAGATCCGGCATTGCGTTTTCAACCGTTCGCATAGAACTGTCATTCTTGAAGTCCAAGCGCACATCAACGAGTTTCGAAATTTGTGGAGCGAAAGGAAGTAGATCAATAACATACTCTTGGACGAGCCCACGCGCGACGAGCTTATCGAAACGATACTTCGTCGCCGGTAGCGTAAGCGACAACAGCTTGGAAAGATCTGCAAGAGTCGTCCGCGCATCCTTGGTAAGTTCCTTCAGTATCACGAGATCTCTCTTGTCAAAGGAGTCGGGCTGAGGAGTGGGCTGCTTGGACGATTCGGCCTTAGTTCGACTCGTCGTCAGTTTCTCAAGCCATTCTCTCCAGTCAAACTTCCACGAACGATCTTTGGGTCTGTAATAGTCGAAGTTTGTTAGCGGGAATCCGGCCTCGCCGAGCCAAGAGATGCGGTACTTCTTGATCACACCGCGCTCTCGTAGCTGTTCCAGATAGAGTTCGAAGTCCTGACGGTTCGCAGTCGGTACAGCGTGCTGCGAATAGTATCCATTAGTGTCGCCGAGGCACCGGGCGATCTTCAGCCAGAACCCCGGAACCTTCAGCGCCTCTCTAGCAAACACCTCTTTGCCCGGATGCGGAGTTACCACCACAACAGCGCGGCTTAACCCGATCTTCGAATAGTTCGGATAGATCCAAGTCTTGAGAACCCCCTGACTCTCAAGCTTCGTCACGCGATTGTAGACGGTCGTATAGGGCAGCTTGGCCTTGCGCGCAATCTCAAGCAGATTTCTCGGGCCATGCTCCTTCATAGTCCTCAGAATGGTCACGTTCTCTTCATCGAGGAGAGAGACTATCCGATGGACACTATCAAAATACTCATCGGGACTGATGGTACTNNACTCAAGCAGGTTCGAAGCAAGGGGGCCTTTTTCTTGTGCTTTTCAATCTTTTCAGATATGGCTCGGTTCCGGTCAATGCCTTTGACATGAAAATGAGTAGCTTCAGATCCAACGTACTAATCTCACGAATAGACAAGAAAATATCACAACCCACAAAACTTAGTTTAGACAGTGAGGCAAAGAAGGACAGAAATCCGGACCCGTTAGGCGGGTTTGTTCCACGCGAGACTAGCGTGGTGCCGGCTGGACACCAGAAAACCGTGCGACCAAGGTCCCGGAGGGCTTCGTTCTCGGTCCAAAGTTGAGGAATCGGCTGTCTGCAGCCGCCCGTCTCTTATTCTTTGCCGATAGATTGCTGATAAGCAGGGGATAACCATAAAACGGCTATTCGGGCTATCTTGAGAAGTCTAGGGATATTATGGGCAAAATAATGATCTCCCTGACCGACGAAGCCGAGGAACTGGTAAGGACCGAGGTTGACAAGCTATACTACGGCCGGACTGGAGGCTTCAGCATCTTCTTCGAGAAGCTGATCCGCCAATACTTCGGACCCTTGAAAGAGGTCCGAGAACGGAAGACAAAGTAGGTACGGCCCGGCACGGCTCTGCCTCGGATCAGTTTGACGCCCAAGTTCGTGATCTAGACTAGCGCTCAACCAGAGAGCATCTCGAACTGAATGGCTTTATGTCCAGCCTAGAACACGGGCTAACCTCCGCCTGGGGCGGTGGTCCAGCATGGTCTAAGATCTCTGGACTNNATCGTGGGTTCAAATCCCACCCGCCCCACCACAGCTGTCCACCGCCCGGATCGGACCTTTATCCTGATGGCATGAGGATCTCGTTGGTTCTCCTCTAGAAGAGGACACCGCCGGATGGAATGTAGCTCTCTAGATTCCCAATTGGCCGGGCTGCCATCCACACTGTCGCAAAGTCCACTTTGAGGCCGGCTGCGAACGCCGCTCGAACGGCTCCCTCGTTAACGCCAGGGAGCCAGATGAAGACTTTCTCCAGTTGGAGATCGTGTGCTCTATCAATTGCAACAGTGAGGAGGTCTCCGCTCAGAGACGAGTCAACAACGCCTGCTGGGCCAATCGCTCNNTGGCATTTCCCCGGATCACAACATATCCTACGGTCTTTCCATCCCGTCGGGCCTCGAAGAACCGTGAGCCAGCGACGGCTGTTAGGAAGAAGCGCTGGTCAAGGTCTCTGCGAGCCTCCCGGAGTTTGCGATCGAACCTGGCGGCGATCTGTCGAGACCTTTTCGTAGATTGACCTGGCAGACCGATCTGTCGAAGTGTAAAAGCGCTAGTGGTTCCTGCAGGACTAGGTTTTCCGACGAAGTGATAAATGACTGTACGCGGCTGCATACCGAATTTTAGGTACAGCACCTGTGCTCGCAAGTCTGGTGAGGCAACTAGGCAGCGGATTGCACCTCGCGGCGGCTTAGGCTCCTCGAAAGCGCGGGCGAGAACCTTCCGCCCAATGCCGAGGCTCTGTGCTCGGGGAAGAGCAAAGAACTGTGCGAGAAAATGGGTCTTCTCCCGCAGGATAGTGATGGCGTAGCAGACAATCTTCCCCTCTGAGACCGCGACCTGAAATCCTCTAGGGTCTGTTTCAAGCGCGTGTCGCATGAACGGAATAAGGTCCCTCGCGCGGGACTGGAGCGGCGGTTTCCCAACTCGACGGTTCAAATCCCTTGCCGAACGCACGAATACGCGGGCACAGGCGAGGAGGTCTCTACGGCGTGCAGAGCGAACGACTAGTTGCCTCAACGGTCTTGAATTCCGAGATAAGTGTCCCTTCAAACCAAACTAAGAATGTAATCCTCGCTTTGCTCTCGACCTCCGGTCTGTTTCGCTTCTGATCCATCGTAAGTATTCGTTGTTGCCATATAGGACAGGGAGGGCAAGAATCTCGGCAACTTCATACGGGTGTATCTTCTTGATAGCGGCCTCTATCCTCGGATAATCTCTAGACCTGCCCTTAATCAGGCACAGCCACTCCTTATCATGTTCAATCTTCCCTTTCCACCAATAACTGCTCTCGATGGGACCCACCAGTTGAACGCAACTGGCTACTCTTTCACCGAGAAGCCTAACCGCAATCTTGTTCGCAATTCTCTTGCTGTTGACCGTGGCGGAGACTTGGATGAATTCGGCCGTTCTAATCTCCCTAGCGGGACGAAAGATGTTCCAAAGTTTAAAGGAATGATCAGCCCCACGAGCCCGTGCTGATACCAGTTTGACGGGCACTATGATACCTCGTTCCGCCGATTATGAAGTGAAGCTTACTCCAGATCACGAGAGTCTTAGACAGACCGTCCGGGATTTTGCCGAGAAAGAGATTCGTCCAGTTGCGTTTGAGATCGACCGGAGCAACAAGATACCAAGAGATCTTCTTAGACGAATCGCCGGAGTCGGTCTTACCGCCATCACCTACAAGGAGGAATATGGCGGTCTCGGCGGCGACCTTCTCTCAATGGTCATCGCGCTCGAAGAGATCGCCCGAGTCTCCGCTGCCTGTTCAACTGTCTTCGTTGCGAGCCATCTCGTTTCCGAGCCCTTGAACGAGTGGGGCTCGGAAGAACAGAAGAAACGATTCCTCACTCCCATGGTGGCCGGCGAGAAAGTCGGTGCTCACGCGATGACCGAGCCTGGTGCCGGTTCTGACGTGGCGGGAATCAAGTCCACCGCGAAACTTCACGGGACCCACTGGGAGATCAACGGACGAAAGACGTTCATCACAAACGGGGAGATCGCGGACCTCTACCTGGTATTTGCACGGACGAGCCCTCCGCCGAGCAGTAAAGAACGGCACAAGGGTCTCAGCGCATTCATAGTCGAAAAGGGTACAGAAGGCTTCCACGTCGGGAGCCATATCGAGACCACGGGACTTCGTGGTTCGCAGCCCTCAGAACTCATTCTAGACCACGTCAAGGTCCCGGAGGACAATATTGTAGGGAAGGAGGGCGACGGATTCTACATCGGCGTCAAAACCTATGATCGAGGCCGAGTCGATGTCTCGGCCCAGGGAGTGGGGATTGCACAGGCTGCCTATGAGGCGGCCATTAGCTACGCTCAGGCGAGAACGACCTTCGACAAGCGTCTCATCGACTTCCAGCAGGTCCAGTACAAACTGGCCGAAATGGCCATGGGATTGCATACTTCTCGCCTGCTGACCTACTGGGCGGCTTCTTTGAAGGATCAAGGGAAAGAGTTCGTCAAAGCTGCCTCGATCGCCAAGATAACGTCGACCGAGACGGCTGAGAAACTAGCTCTATTGGCCATGATGATTCATGGAGGCATGGGAGTAACCACCGACTACCCNNTACAAGCTAGCCGACATGGCCATAGGATTGCACACTGCGCGCTTGTTGACTTACTGGGCTGCGTCACTGAAGGATCAGGGGAAGGAGTTTGTCAAGGCGGCGTCTATCGCGAAGGTGACGTCGACAGAGGCTGCGGAGCGGCTGGCGTTGCTCGCGATGATGATTCACGGAGGCATCGGTGTTACCACCGAGTATCCGGTTGAACGTTTTCTGAGGGATTCGCAGATAATCAAGACGTACGAGGGTACGAACGACATTCAGCGCTTGACTATTGCCAAGCAGCTCATACGAGAACTCAAACAATAGGTCCTAGACTCGCGCTGATATGCTACTATCTGCAGTCGAGACCACAGTCTTCTACTGGGTCTTCTATGCATGGTTTCTCAGTGAGTTCTTAGGCGCGTGGATAATTCCTAGACTTCGAGGTTCAGTCCGCGTTAGGACAACTCGCGACCGAGGGCTCGGGCCTGCTCATAATCCTCACCGTCCTCATTTCGATTGCCGTTGCCTTCGCATTCTCCCGTGCGGGCATCACTCCCCTGCCCGATTGGGTGTTCTACCTTGGAATAGCCATGGTTCTTGCGGGAATAGCGGTGAGGCAGTGGGCTATCGCTGTTCTCGGCCGTTTCTTCTCGCTGGCCGTAAGAGTCCAGGCGGATCACCAGGTCGTCGACAAGGGGCCATACAGGCTCGTCCGTCACCCGTCCTATACGGGGGCAATTCTGAGCCTTCTCGGCCTAGCTCTCAGCCTCGAGACTTGGGGAGCGACCCTGTTGTTGGCAGTTGTTTTTGGAGTGGCGTATGGCTACAGGATTCATGTCGAAGAGAAGGCGTTGATTACGGAGCTCGGGACTGACTACGTCGCCTACATGAAGAAGACTAAACGGCTAATTCCATTCCTCTTCTAGAACCCGGCGCCGGGTGCCTTGTCTTAATCGCATCTCGCGTGCAACTTCGAGTGGACTAGCCCGGTTACGCCACTTGTAAAGCGAACAGCGAGAATGAGAGGCCGTCGATGTCCGACCGGAACCTGTTTCGTCTCGTGCACCTTCCGCCTGACCTAGCGAAGCAGCTGAGAGATTCTGTCGACGAGGCATTTCAGAGCCTCGGGGGTGCTACGGCCGAGCTGATTCTCTACTACGCGAGGAGAAGACACAACGTAAGCCTCAAGGAGCTTCCCGTTGGGATCGACGAGCTTGACAACGCGCTGAAGGAGATTCTGGGAAATGGTAGGCGAATGGTCGTCAACCACTGCGCCGAGATTCTGTCCAGAAGGTTGGGTAAGGACATCCGGCCAAAGTCTGAGAAATTATCAGACATGTTTCTGCAAGTTGCCAGGATCTATCGGAGACGCGCAGCGACTGGAGATAGTCCGACGACTCTTTTCGGCGACGTTGAAAGCGTTGAAGAAACCGTAATCTCTCACAACATCATCGACTGACGACCCTCTTCAGGAATCACTGCTGCCCCAGTCAGCTGGTCACTTGCCGAGAAACGGTCTTCGGCCGCTCCAGTTTTTTCCTTCTGCAGAATTAGCGGGCTTGTTGCGATAGGCTGCGTAGCGATTTCTCGTTGAGGCAAAACAGCCGAAGGTCGTCGACCCTCTCCGCGCCCAGCTTCTCATAGAAGTCCATCGCTTTTCTATTCCATGTCAGCACTTCCCACTTCATTCTCCCACATCCGTGGCGATTGGCCTCTCTAACACATCGTAGGAAGAGCGCTTTGCCAACTCCTCTCCTTCGTTCTTCTTGCTGGACGAAAATGTCCTCTAAGAACAGTGTGGATTTGCCGAGAAACGACGAGTAGGTGTAGAAGTAGAGGGCATAGCCAGCCAGTTTTCCCCCGACCGCGGCGACAAATACGTTGACCAGTTTTCTGTCGAAAATGTCCCTAACGAGTCTAGCTCGGGCATTTGCGTCTGGAGGCTTCAGCCGTTCGAACTTTGCAAGGCCAGCGATCAGGTCAACGATCGCTTTCCCGTCAGCCCGGGTTGCCTTGCGGACGACTATGCTATTCGTATTCTGAGATTTGGAAGTATTGCGCAATCTGCTGGTCTCTTTCCGTGTGACAACTAAACTATTTACAGCGTTTCTGTCAACAATTGTCTGCTTTGGAACGTGACAAGCACACCCTAGTTGCGCATATTGCAGTTCTCCATCACACTTCGGCACTGCTCGTCAAGTACGGTTTAGGTCATGATGGACAGCAGGGGTGGTTCCTGCCCAATGACGAGCTCCGTCACTTGGAACACCCGGAGCAGGCTGCGCGGCGAATTCTTAGGGAACATGTAGGAATCGACGAGGCGACTCTGAAGACGGTTGAGATAGAATCGTTCGTCGGAAACAACGAGACTTGGCATCTAATTTTTGACTATCTCGCCTTCCCGCCTACAATGAACATCTCGAAGGGTCCAATAATCTCAGAGGCGAAATGGTTCGAAATCGAAAAACTACCCTCGACCGAGGATTTCGCTCACCACGGGTGGGGCAAGACCTTGCTACTCAAGCATGCGTTTGCGAAAGCACAGCCCACGTCTGCAACGTAGTAAGTTTCTGGAAGGCTACGCGTCTGAAATTCCAGTCGCGGGGTCAGAGAGAAATGCGAATTGCGTGGATTACGATGCACAAAAAGGCTAATGATCAGTGTTCCGGTTGCCATTGGGCAGGCGACGCTGGGCTTGGGCCGAATCCGGGTGAGGTAGTGGGTCCAGATTGTGTCATGGACGTGGATATTCTTGAGCGTCTTTTTCGAGCGTATAGCGCAACTCCCGCAATCACTGCCGCTGCAAGAATCGCTTCTAGGACAAAGCCGGTAGTTGATGTAAGGAAGCCGAGGAGTGAGAATGGCGTTGGCAGTGGTTGAATTTCAAAACGGACGTCTTGGAGTTCTGAAGCGTTTTTCACATTCATCCAAGTTGCCGAGTTGGAGGTTGTGCTTGTCGGGTCTGGGATTCCCGCTGGAACGATGACTTTGACTTGGTTGCTGGGGTCTGAACCTCCTACGAGTGTGATGTTCATCTTGGAGTTTGACGACGTTGTCGAATTCAATGTCGTGAATAAGCCTGGGATGGTGAAGTTGGTATTGCTGCTCTCTACGACCGGTGGAGTAATCACTGTCCCAACGAGTGAAGAACTGTATGTTCCTGCGTTAAGGTCAGCACTGCTCTGCATCGACATCTTACTGACCGTTATTGATGTGGAGTTCAGGAAGGTATCCTGAGGCGAATTCGGCGCTGTCTTGTTCAGAATCATCTGAAAATACTGGTCCTTGATGCTGTTCAGTTGCGCGTCTAGGTTGCTGGCGAAAGTTATCGTTGACTTGAAACTAACCAGCCTTGTGGTGCCGTTGTAAGTCAGAGACATTGTCTCTCCTGTAACAAGGTTCTGAAGGGACTGAATTAGATAATCGAAGGCCGTCGGCATCTTGACGATTGGGTTCAGGATGTTTTCAAGAGCCGCCAGGAAGCTCGTGGCTGAGCCTCCAGGAATAGCGATGAATTCTACGAAGATGTTCGCGGAGCTGGAGGTGGAGGTCATTGTTCCATTGAAGTTCTTTACAAACAGGATATGGTAGGTCGAGTTCTGGATTTGAGACACTGTGTTGTCTGTCCAAGTGGGGTTTCCAAAGGTCTGGGACCACTCATTCCCGAATGCTGTCTGGTTGGCAAACAGGGCTAACGGTGTCCCGTTGTAAGTCGAAGAAAAAGCGATTTGGGCCGTTACATTAGCGTTGATCTCGTTAGGGCTTGTCGAGAAAATGAACGCCGCCTGTTCAACCGGCAGGGTCGCATAGAACGTTAGGGAGCCTTCTGAGGATGTTCCCGTCTGGGAGGCAGTTAGATTGATCGAGTTGACATCACTCAAGAAGGGATTTGAAACGTACGCCTGCTGAGGCACTGTATACTGGAAGCTCGTCGTCTCGACTATTCCGTTGGACTGCGGCGAGAAGCTTGAGGAGGAATGGATTGCGTCTCCCGTTGGGAAGGATGCACTCTGGTTTTGGAGGACAGAGGAGTATGTTGTCGAGTTCCAGTTGATTCCTACAGTCTTGTCAGGGTTGACGGTGAATATGAGTGCATTGTGCTGCAGCGATGCGGTAGGCAAGGTTGCGGCATGTCCTGCGGGGCCGAGAGTCGAGACGAGCGCGATGAGCAGGAGGCCAGCAGCAACGTAATGTGCTCGGACACGTGCGAAAGGCAAGGACTGAACAAACGGGGCAGTCTTGTTGTTTGATTGTTAAGGGTTATGCAACCGGTCGGTTTGTCTCGACGATGTTGGCTGTACTTGACTGTGTTCGTTTCTTCTTGGATCTGAACGTCAGCATCATGACTGCTAGAACGCCAGCGGCGAGTGCCCCGCCTGCAGTATACTCGACATAGGGTATCGCAGTTTGAACCAGTTGGATCTGGATTGAGTGGGTTCCATAGAGTAGCAGGAAATAGACATAGTAGTTGTTCGTGTCACTCGTTTGCATCATGTTGCTGTCACGTACCCCGTCAACATAGACCGAGGCCAACGCCTCTCGGGCGGTAACCGATTTGGGAATGGTGACATTGACAGTTCCAATTGCCCCGAGTTCGATAGCCCTGAAGTTCAAGTTCGTGCTAGGGCCGGGTGACAGCTGAACCGTCGATGCAGACACCGTAGCATTGCCAGTGAAGTCTATCGAAAGAGTCCGGCCGCCTGAATTGACATTGGAACTACTCGTTGACCACGGTGTTCTGAAGCGAATGTTCTCGATGGTTATTCCACCGCTGACCATGATCGCCCCTGAGGAGGGTGTTGCGTTGAATCCTGATGGAATGTTAACGGTAAACCGGTATGTGCCGTTTGGCTCCGTGAGCACGATGTCGGGCTGCAGAGAGCCAGCAGTCCTTCCGTTCACTGTTACTGACCACGAAGTCTGATTACCCAATCCGCTCTCTTCGAAGACAACTGGGTAGTTTGACGAGGGTGGACTGAGTTGGATCATGGTCGCGTTTCCCTCATTGAGAACGCCTTGGTAGTAGCCTGCGTTTGCTAGTGTGAAGTTTGAAACCGAAAGCGTGGCCTTTCCACCAAGAAAGGCTGAACGAACATCGGCCTCGGCTCGCTCCCAGCTGTCGATCACGTGGTGCGGAATAGGTCCCTCTGTACGTTCATGATGGGCAGAAGCTACACTCCATTCTCCGAAGACTGGACTGTACCCCATATCCCAGATGCGGATGTGGTCCCGTGGTCCAATGCACGGAATTCCCGTCGGGTCGGGGCGTTCGAGGGTGCTGTTGTAGGGATTGCCGTTGACCGTCTTAGGTCCGGAACAATAGGCCGTGTCGCTCCAGCCAACCGTGTTTGAGGCGACCCACCAGGAAGGCGCGTATCCGATGAAGATCAGGTTGATCGGGTCTTGGNNTGAACAGGAATGTTCGGAGTCGCCGCTGACTGGCTCAGGGGATTCGCGCTTGGCTCAGTCCGTACGTAGCCGGTCCATGCGAAAGTGCACAGGAGAACGACTACCGTTACTGTCAAACGCGAGAGGGTCACGGAGAAGCAGCTAGGGATGACTATGGTGCCGGAACCTTTTCAACTTAGTGGGTCGCAGTTTTGGCCTCCCGTTCCTTCAATGTTCGGAGACCGTAGTGCCTGAGCTATCGCCATCGCAGCCTTTCTAGGGGATTGACTCGTGGTATTGATCGTAAGACTCGGCTGAAATGGTATTTCCGAATCGGGATCGGATCTGCTGGACACATCGCTGAGTAATCTCTTGGTCGCTATTTTTCCGAGGGGCTTGCGCTTCTTGTTCGTGACGCGTGTTTCGAGCTCGTCTCTGTCACATCGTAGGCGCACGAAGCATACATTGCCTCCATGCGCTTGCACCTTTCTGATGACTCATTTTACGAATGGGTCATCGCTCGCCCTACTGTAGACAAACGTGAAGATGGTGCTGGTCTCTTCTCTTGCCGCTTCGTCTATCATTTCTGTTCGATACTTTTCAGTGAGGCGCCAGAAGGGTCCGCTTCCAAACTCGAAGAGCGACTGGACGAATTCGATCGAAACGTGGTTGTGGAAGAGCCTAAGGCCGGTCAGTTTCGCGAGTTCTCTTGCAACTGTAAGTTTGCCAGAGGCCGGCGGTCCGTAGATGAAAATGAGCTTCATTTCGACTTTACTTTACGCTGGACATGCTGCTGGATGCTCGTAGGTAGTAGGCCCAGTAGCCCTTCCACGGACCATACTTCTCGGCTATCTGGTCGAACCTCGCCTGCGGGAGAGGCGTACCATGCCCATAGATGGTCGAGGCCGCCTTCAACAGCCGTTTCTCGATCGCCAATTTCTCCATCCGTCCCAAACCACGGATCATGATGAGCTTCGACGACCATTCACCGATACCGTTGATCTTGCTAAGCCAACTCTCAACCTCGTCATACTTTGCCGTACGAAGAAACCGTTCATCAATCTCGCTGAACGCGCTCGCGACTCCCAGCAAGAAATCGACTTTTCTCTTGTTCTTCACTAGAGGCATCAGCTGGTCCACGGTCGCTCGGGCTAGTCGAGACGCCTCTGGGAAGGCCCGGTAGACTCGGTGCTCAAACTCTAAGCCTGTACCAAATTTCTCCATAATCGTCTGCTTGACCTTCTGTGCAGCCCCCATCGGATATCGCTGGGACAGTATCGCCCAGCTCGCGCATTCGAACGGAGTGATGAACTTGACATGGTGAAGCCCATAGTACTTCTGTAAAACCGGCGCAAAATCCACGTCTCCATAACCAACACGGTAGAAGGGCTCTAGATCGTCAGAGAGGCTCAGGAAGAATCCGATGCGATCAAGCACGGCATCTCGGATTCCAGCGGTCAGCGGTCTCTCAGAATAGAGTGTGTACTTTAGCCGTGGATTCTTGATGAGTCCTGTCGATCGGATCTTGAAGACAACGGCTTGTCCTCCAAAGCTGACAGCGCGGGTCAGCGACTGATCCTCGATCTTGTGATCCTCTCGCATTGGAGGGAACTCTCCGAGGAAGTCTAGGGACTTGGAAAAGTCGAAGGGCGACCGGGGCGTAATGTATCCCTCTTCAGAGGATGTCGTCCGGTCAGCATGGATCATTGAACTGAGACTGCTCGCCTGTGACGTATAGGTTTAGCAGATGCTGGCCACTTGGCCTACGTGAGAGAAAGAAAGTTAGGCGCCCGAAACATCAGGCAGGGAGCTCGGCTGGTCTGTGAATGATCGCGATTTCGGACCCGGGAGAACTCGAAATGGCTTGGGCTCACCAATACGAAAGACTCTCACAGCGGTTCTGCCGAATCCTCCCGATTCAAGGACTCATAGTTGAGATCGGATGCGGCAAGGGACAGCTCACTATCCCGCTCGTAGAGATGGCTCCCCGACTGCAAGTCATCGGTGTGGACAGGTTCATGGGGCCATATTCAAAGAGTCATACCGAGCTGTTATCCGCGCTCGCCGGGCGAGGAAAAAAGGTTGGAATCAGAGTGGTGGTCAGCGATTACAATGCTTGGCTTGAGACCCAACCGGATTCGAAATACGATGCGGTCATCTCGAGCGAGTTTCTTCCAGAACTGGACTCGAAGAGCATGACCGACTTTTTCGCCGATTGCAATCGTGTGATCAAACCCGATGGAAGAACCATACACTCTTTCTTATCACCTGAACCGCGAAATCAAAGACAAAGGCGACTAATCGAGGCCGATAGTGAGCCTCGATGGACCAAGACTCCACCAGAAGAGTGGTTCTCGCCGACTCCGAGGCAGGTCCTAGAAGCGCTCAAAGGCGCCGGATTCAAGGAATGCCGGATGGTTAAGCTGAGAAGTGGGCTGGTAATCCGTTCCTTAGCAGCTAGACGGATGCTGAGAGACTGGGACATAAGACAGTCCTACTGGAAACTTCACCGAACAGCACTCGAGAGCGAGGGCCTGGAAATCCCAGACTGGCTGATAGTTGGAGCGAGAAAGGTCTCGCAGTCTTGAGTAGATTATTTCGTTTTGGCCTTTCAAGCCTCATTCCCGTGCGTCCTACAGGCTATTTTGCGGTTTTTCTTCTTGCAAGAAAGATGACGGCAGCAACGGCCGCAATAACGACAACGACAATTCCAACCAACACGGTGGGTGGAATGCTCAAGGATGCTGATGGTGAGGAGTTGGAGGAACCAACCGTTACTTGGGTCGTCTTCGAGTGTGAGAGGGATCCACTGGTTGCAGTTACGTTGACCGAATAGTTCCCGTCAGCAACAGAGCTGTAGAGCCCGCCAAGTGCTGAGACAGTCATTGTCGATGTTCCAGGACTTCCGGCTGTCACCGTGACAGATGTAGGACTGAATGAGACCGTCGGCCCGGCCGACGAGACCGTTCCCGCCAAAGTGACGGTTCCGGAGAAGCCGTTCAGGCTCGTCAGAGTAACTGTTGTGGTTCCTGTTGAGCCCTGAGCTACGTTCACTGAGGTCGAGGCTAATGAGAGGCTGAAGTCTTGAGAGGGTGGTGCGTTGATCGTGACGGATAGGGTTGTCGGGTTAATGATGGACCCGCTTGTCCCATTGACCATTACAGTGTACGATCNNTAGCTGTCTGGGGTGTTCCAGGCGAGATCGAGACGCTGGATGGTTTCAGCGAAACGGTTAGGCCAGTTGGAGAGGCGCCGGCGGTTAGGCTGACTGTCCCGCTGAAGCCGTTCTGACTCGTCAGCGTAATTGTCGACGTGCTCGATGAGGCTTGAACAAGAGCTAGCGAGGTGGGGTCTGACGTGATGCCGAAGTTGGGTGTTGGAGCGGCTTGGACTATGAAGTTTCCAGTCATTGCGGGATAGTGAACGACGCAGATGTAATGGTAGGTGCCCGCTGCGGTGGTTGACGGGACTGTGAAAGTGTATGTGGTTGGGGTTGATGAGAACATGGATGAGCATGGGTCTGTGGTGGGGCAGTCGGACGAGTCAGGGTTCGTTGTGTCGCGATCTAGATCGACAAGGAACTGGTGTGGTGCGCCATCTCCGCTGGAGAGCTTCATAGTGATAGTGTCGCCCTNNCCCTGCGTAGCCGTAATCGTTGGATTCGAGCCCGAGGGTTGCGAGTAGTTCCAACCGGAGTAGTTACCAATCAGCGTGATCGTTCTGCTGGCCGCATGCACCGTTTTTCCTAGGTGAAGGGCGGGCGGAGCTGTGAGCGCGACAAGCACAAGGAGGATCAGGGTAGAGACTATGGGGAGTAATCGTTTCGAGGTGTTCAAAGCCTAATCTACTACGGACGTAGTACTACAAGGATAGTAGCTTAATAAGCTATCCGCAGTGAACCAGACGCTCTGATCTCTACTGACCCTTAAGGCCGGTGCGGTGCACGAATTCAGCCCAATTAGTGTGACGGTGGAGCCATAGCGTTGTCAGCTTGCTAATCGCTACAGTAGCTATCGCAATCTGAATGAAGAGGAGCATCAAATATGACGGGTCGCTAACCAGATATGTTCGAAAAGCTGCTGAGGGAACACCTTCAGGGTGGCCGCCAAACAAATCCAGGAGCATTGCTCCGAACTGGACGAGCGAAGTGAATACCGCTCCCAAGATTGCGGCCCTGAAGTTACCCAGCATTGCTATAGCCAGCAGAGCATCTGCGACAACGAACGCCAAAAGTCCGAATGCGTGTGATGGGGCCTCTGACCAGAGCCATCTATCGTTCAGAAGGATGATAGATCCTATCGAGGCCGAAGCGCTGAGTCCAAGAGACAGTACGTCTCTTACGATTCTCATCCACCTTCTTCCTCTTCCTCTGAGCTTCGTAGACCCACGACATACACTGGACAGCCATAGGGTATCGACTGGTATTGAAAGTTCGACAATGATTGGCCGCACGCGTAAGTATCTGGATCATTATGGAAAACTACAAAATCGGTCGGCCTTCGCCTAATTCGTTGCCCAGCCATAAGAAACCAGGTCCATGACTATGACAGTCTCTTTTGATCGGGTCGCACACATCTACGACGCTACAAGATGGTCAGGCATCCCCGTGCCGGTCATGGAGAAGATTCTCAACGCAATGAAAGAAGGCTTCAGAAATTGCCAGAGCATCCTCGACGTGGGAGTCGGGACTGGTAGGTTCGCACAGTACTTCAACGAAAGCGGATTCGCTGTCGTCGGAGTCGACGTCTCTTTATCCATGATGAAACAGGCGCAAGCGAAAGGCGTTAGAGATCTTGTCCGCGCTGACGGCCACTATCTTCCGTTTAGAGACGGGTCTTTCGACGGCTCGCTCATGATTCATGTCCTCCACTTGGTGAAGGACTGGGTATGGGTCGTCCGTGAAGTGGGCCGGGTCACGAAGAACGTTTTGATCTCGGAGGCCGGGGACATTGAGGGTTTCAGCGCCAGACAAAGGTATCTAGAGCTTAGAGCAGAGATGGGCTATCCTTTGGATCGGTTCAACGATGCAGAGCTTGGACTCCGGAGACTGATTCGTCCCAAGTTCGTTGTTCCAGCCGGTGATTATTGGACGGAGGTTGACGCGGATGATGAGATCAACAGCTTCGAGTCGAGGAAGTCTTCCGTCATGTGGGATGTCCCTGACGATGTTCACAGTGCAATAATGAAACGTCTCCGTACGGAATATGGCGGCAAGAAGCTCAGACGCCGCGACATGCCGGAGGTTGTCGGCTGGGACCCGGCGCACCTCCGGGCTTACAAACCCTGACCGATCTACTTCCTAGTTGCTCCTTCGGCGGCTATGAGTGGCCTAGTATTCTGTGCGTCTTGTATGGCTCTTCAAGCCTCTTCATGTCATCGTCAGAGAGTTTGATGTCGGTCGCGGCGACGGCTTCTTCTATCTGCTCAACCTTTGTTGCGCCAATTATTGGTGCGTTGACTCCTTTGTGAAGTAGCCAGGCGAGAGCGATCTGGGCGGTCGTTGCTCCCTTTTCTTTGGCAACCTCCTCGGCTCTCTCCACTACGTCGAAGTCTTCGGGCCTGAAGAAGCGCTCGGCGAAGTACTTGTCAGTGCGATAACGCGCCGAGTCGGGCGTCTGTCCCCGTTTGTATCTCCCTGTGAGGAATCCTCTCGCCAATGGACTCCATGGGATGAGGCCGATTCCCTGATCTTTGCAGAGCGGGATCATCTCGCGCTCCTCTTCTCGGTAGCATAGGTTGTAGTGGTTCTGCATCGAGACGAACCTTGCCAAGCCTAGCCGGTCGCTTGTGAAGAGGGCTTTGGCGAACTGCCAGGCCCACATGCTCGACGCGCCGATGTAGTTTACTGTGCCCTGCCGAACGAGATCGTTTAGCGCTGAGAGTGTCTCTTCTATGGGCGTCGCATAGTCCCAGCGGTGAATCTGGTAGAGGTCGATCCTGTCTGTCTTGAGCCGTTTGAGGGACTTCCTGGCCTGGCTCATTATGTGGTATCTTGAGAGTCCCTCTTTGTTCGGACCTTGTCCGGTACTCAACCTCACTTTCGTAGCGATGACAACGTCGTCCCGGTCTTTCAGAAGTTCTCCGACGATCTCCTCGGATCTTCCGTTTGAATACACGTTGGCCGTGTCGAAGAAGTTCACGCCAAGGTCAAGTGCTCTCTTTATGATCGGCCGGGCCTTGTCGATCTCAACCATCCACTCTTCCAGATTGCCGAAGGACATTGTTCCAAGACATATTCTCGAGACTTGTAGTCCGGTCGAGCCTAGACGTGTATGTTGCATAGCAGCAGCCGGGACGACAAGTGAATCTCCGGTTTAAGACTTCCACGAAGTCCTTCACGAACAACAAAAAACTGGGCTAATATTATGGGGCGTGTCGAATCTAGCCGTTCACTCAGAATCCGGGACCGCAGCATCCACAGCCACACGGGCATTCGCAACCGTCCATGCTTCACTTCACCCCTGGAAGTCAGTTACCAAAGTGAAGTATTTAGCCTAGAAAGTTCCCATTTCGTAACTGGGTTACGGAATGGTCAGACAAAAGGAAGGAGAACCCTGCTGCATCTGCCCCTGTCCATGCGAAGGGCTCATCGATATCATCGGTAAGAAATGGACTCTGTGCGTTCTCGCCCAGCTCGGAAATGAGGGAACGCTGCGTTTCAATGAGCTCGTCCAGGGTTTGAAGGGGATAAGCGCCAAGACCCTGACCGATGTTCTCAAGGACCTTCAGCATTCGGGTCTTGTCAAGCGTGAGGCTTTCCCGGAGATTCCGCCGCGGGTCGAGTACCGCCTGACCCGTGAGGGGAGAGAGCTGACGATGCTCGTCGCGCCATTGATGATCTGGGCAGACAAGAGGACGGGGCTGGTCCAGTTGGACAACTAGCCCGTTTTCTGCAAACGGGACGCGATCACGCCCCGGACTCGTTGCTCAAGTAGCGATGCTTCATTTCTCAATTCTCCAACTCGCCGGACTGTCTTCTCAGCAAACTGCCGGTCGTCGAGCGCATCGAGATTGACGAGCACATTGCTCGCTGCACCCTCTGCAGCGGCTTTCGCGGCAGCGATCGAAGTAGACACATCAGAAAGGGCGTTCTTCGAGCCATACTTCGCAACCTCCTCCGAAAGCCGCAGAGTCTGAACCGAACTATCGAGGGTAGCTAGAGGCGCTTCCGCAGCTTTCGTCGTCGCTTCCTGGATAGCCCTCTTCCGTGTCTCGGCTTGTTCTTTTGGAATCTTGAACGCCTTCATCACCGCGTTGAAGGCTTCAGCGTCATCAGCCACCAGTTTGAGCAACCTGGCACGGAGCTCTTCGCCTCTCTTTACCGCTTCCTCGAGACGTTCGGCTCCTGCCGGGACCTCCTTCTTCCCCAGCGTGATCCGGCTGACCATGCATAGTAGTCCCGCTGCCAGTGCACCCATGTATGCGGCGACGCTGCCGCCTCCGGGAACTGCCTTTTTCGAGGCGACCTGTTCGCTGAACGTGGTGAGGCTCATGTCAGTGAGGCCTGTCGGGCTCGGCGCGAAGAGTCTCTTTTCGAGAATCTGGTCGCGGTTGAAATTCTCCAGTCGCAGGTAGAACTCCGCAGAATCCACCAAGGCATCCATCGGCGTGAGTCCGACGATCTCGCTACCAACCACCGGGACCCCGTAGCGGTCGGCGAACAGCTTGACCAGCTCGTAGGCCTTGAACAGCTGGCTCCTGTGATAGTCTGTCATGTTCATCGAGACCTGGACCAGTCTGCGCTGTTTCAGCTCGAACCCCAGCGCCTTAACAAAGGCTAGTCCGCCGTCCTTTGATCGGAGCTCGTGCGCTATCTTCTTCGCAATCGCGAGATCGCTGGTTCCCAAGTCAACATTGTAGGCGATGAGGATCTCCCGCGCGCCAACAGCTGTAGCTCCGGCGGTTGGATGGATCATCTCGGGGCCAAAGTCCGGTTTCTTTGCAGGGTCCTTCCCAATCTTGTCTCTGAGACCCTCAAACTCTCCAGCCCTCACGTCAGCAAGATTCCGCCGATCTGGAACGGTGGCCGCCTCCTCGTAGAGGAACACTGGCACACGGTATCGCGCTCCCAGCTCGCGGCCAAAGTCTCTAGCTAATGCAACACAGTCTTCCATCGTCGAGCCGGACAGAGGCACGAATGGTACAACGTCGACCGCGCCCATGCGAGGGTGCTCGCCCTTGTGGTTGTTCAAATCTATCAAGTCGATCGCTCTCGCCGCCGCAGCCAAGGCCGCCTCCTTGACGGGTCCAGGTTCCCCGACGAAACTGATCACGGATCGGTTATGGTCAGGGTTGGACTCGACATCTAGCAGCGTCACTCCGGGTGTGGATCTGATCGCGTCCGCGATCGATCGAATCGCATCCTGTCTTCGTCCTTCGCTAAAGTTTGGAACGCACTCTACGAGCTTCAACTTTCTGCATTCATTCGGGGCGTTATCTATGGTCTTAAAGCATAAGCCGTCGGGATTCTCTTAGAGTCTGGCCGCTACAGTGTTTTCTTCGACTATTCTGTAATCCTGGAGCTTCTCAAAGTCTCCCGAGTAGTAGAACCATCCCTCAAACCTCCGGCCCTCAATAGCTAGACGGTACCAGTACGGGTCGTCCTCCCACATCTCTTTGAAAGGAAGAGCGTCAATGTCGAACCAGCTAGTGATGCCCTCGCGACCATCCGCCGGGGTTCCTTCAAAGTCTTGCGAAAGGAAGACGTGAACCGTCCATTGCGGACTCACTCGATCATCGTTCTTGAAGAAGTAGACCGTGCCTAGTTCTTGGGGATTCCTGATCCTGAGCTGTGTCTCTTCAAAAACTTCTCTGATTGCACAATCTCCAGCCTCTTCGCCTGGAAGTATTTTTCCACCCAGTGCGTTCCACTTTCCCTGGCCGAAGAGTCCCTCGGACTTTTTGAGAAGTAAGACCCTGTTCTCGCACGATGAAGCAGAGAGTCGCCTGGATCGTCAACTGCCCAGCGACTGCTAGGGTTTCTTCTGTTTTAGTAGAATGATCGCTTGGGCAAGATCTCCGTTCGACTGCTTCAGAGCGCCAGCTGCCTCCTCGACAGAGACCCTTGCCTGCGTCGCGACAAGTTTCGCGTCCTCCTGTGGGGTCATGCTGCCCGCGGCTTCTTCTCGAGATCTTCCGCCGCCGACTTGGTAGACTTTCTGGCCTTGGACTGTGACGATGGCGACCTCTGGTTCGTCGATGATGATCTTTTTCAAGGGTGACTCGATCACCACTCGGGTCACGTCCTCGACCTGTTCGACCTGCATGCCCATGCGTGCCATCATTCTATTGGCTTCTCGCGGGCTCATCCGTCGTTGCATTATGACTCACCGGCCACCGTCGCCGACTGTTAAGCCTATCAGCCTTCCACGCCGTGCCTAATCTTTACGCCGATGCCGACCTTGAAGCTCAGCATCTCCTCCGCGTTGAAGAAGCTCCTCCCCACGGCCAGTAGCCTGTCCTTCTCGTCCACCACGAGAACCTCCTCCGCCGGGCGAAGTTCAGGATCAACGTTGTGCACGTGTTTGCAGAAGACGTTTCCACCTTTCTTGATGAATTCCTCCACTCCAGGGACAACGGTGACTCTGAGTCTGGGCGGTCTGAAAATTTTCAGCAATGCCTGTCCGCCTGGGATCGACAGTGCCAGCAGTCCATCTTTAGGACGGTAGGTCGCGAGCAGTTGGTCGTCTCGGAATATGTGTCGTATGCGGTGCGTGTTTGGGCTTCGTGTGATCTTGATGGTTTCCGGGAAGGCTTTCGAGGCGCCTCTGCCGAACTGGTAGTTGGCGACGACGCGTATCCTGCGTAGCTCGTGAAGTCGTGGCTTTACGAGCTCTAAAGGCATTGTAAATCCGATACCTACATAAGCATCCAATGAGCCTATTTCTAACGTTCTCGCCTAGAGGTACTCTGAAGCCTTGTTCTGTGAGATATGTGGACGCGAGATCGTCGGCAAACCCTCAAGAACACTCGTCGAAGGCGCACGGCTCATCGTCTGCCAGCAATGTTCAAGCATCGGAACACAGCTTCCAGGCTTTCCGGACAAACCGGTGCATCGTGCTCCCGTAGCACCCTCACACGTATCCTACCCGTCCCACACGCATGCTCCGATCGAGAAACTTCCGAAGGCAGTTGAGGAGTCCGATCTGATCGAGGAGTATCCATCCGCGATCAAAGAAGCCCGGGCCAAGCTAGGCCTCTCACAACAGGACCTCGCCTTCAAAGCGAAGGAGAAGGTGACGGTCATTCAGAAGATCGAGATCGGAAAGATGCTGCCCACCATGCGTCTAGCAAAGGAGCTCGAACACATTCTCAGAGTTCGCCTTCTTGTTCCGCGGGACGAGCTTGACATTCCTGCCCCACCGCGTCGACCAGCACCCTCACCGGGAGTCACGCTCGGCGATGTGGCACTCGTCCGGCACAAGGACGAATCGGACGAAGGTTAGAAACCCTTCCCAGAAAATGCAAGCTTTGCAGCCGGACGATTTCATAGACGCGCTGAAGAAGAACGAGACTCCAAGAATTCTGCATGTACTCAAAGAGCAACCATCTCTGGCGGACACCAAAGACAAGAGTGGAGTAACGGCAGTCTTTCTCGCCTTGTACCGAGGAAACACAGTAGTCGCTCGAGAGATCGCCGCCAGAAAGTCCGGTCTCGACGTCTTTGAAGCCGCAGCTCTCGGCGACCTAGTCCAGCTCAAAAGCTTGGTAGATCGCGATCCTTCACTGGTCAGATCTTATTCGCCGGACGGTTTCACGGCGCTCGCTCTAGCGTCGTATCTGGGCCTGAAGGGGTCCACGGAGTATCTGATCGAAAAGGGGGCCGAGCCGAACGCCGTCGCAAAGAACGAGACGGGGTTCACGGCTCTGACAGGAGCAGCTTCCCAGAACCACACCGAAGTGGCCAGGCTATTGGTCAAGCACGGCGCCAATGTGAACCACAGCTATGAGGGCGGATTCACGCCATTGATGCACGCAGCATCAGCAGGAAACCTCGAACTAGTGAATCTTCTTCTACAGAACGGGGCGGACCCGAATGCGAAGAATGCGAAGGGGAAGACGCCGTTTACGTTCGCGATCGAAAAAGGAGACGCCCGCGTTGTCAGCCTCCTAAAGAGTCACGGCGCAACCTAAAGCAATGCTCTCGATAACTACGGACAATATCCTGTTCCAGCCGTGGCTTCGATCAATTGCTTTGAATCATATCGCGAAAATTCACCCACGAAATTCTCGGTGTCTACTGGTTGAACCGCGTAGGCAAGTGGCTGATGAAACGCGCGATGATGCAGCTCGGCTTCGAGTCAGCAAAGATCCTCTGCATAATCGGTGGACTCGTAGTGCTGGCTTCGGGGACTCTACTCGTTCGTCTTTTCCCGCATCGCTGTCGGCCTAGTCGCCACCGTAATCTCCGACCAGGTCAAACATCTCCTGTGGAGTGCGATCATGGTCGTCGTCGGATTCGTCTCCTACGAGCTGTCAGGAGGAGGCTCGATCTGGAACTGGGGACGATACTCGTCATCGCCCGCGGAATACTCGGAGAAATATACCATGTCCTCCAGCGCGACCACAGTTCAACTGGCGACCTGCTGAACCTCTTTTCCACTCTTTGACGGGACGATCCTGACCTGGGCGTCGGAGAACTCGTGGGCGAACTCTTGATGATCCATGTACCAGTCTAGGAAAACTGCGAGCGCGGCCACCTCGCTCATCGGCTGGTTCGTGACGGATACGTTCCAGTCGGCGATCTTGAAGACCTCGCCAGGCATCTTCTCAGACCCGACGATGATCATCATGTCATACGTCAAGTCTTGGATCTCTGGCAAGACCTTCGGTAGGGGAAGACCGTACGCCGTGAGATGGACTATCTTGCCTCCGGAGTTTTTCCAGTCCTTGACCGCCTTCTTCCACGCGATACCCGTCTGGACTTGGAAGGGTCCACCGAATCTGCTGGTCACGTCTCGTATTGTGGATTCCACAACTTTGTCTTCGCGGTCGGCAATGATGACTCCATCGGCTCCGAATGCTCGTGCTGTGAGGCAGACGTGGGTGGTGACTCTCATATCTCTAAAGACTCTATGGCCTATCCGGAGAATGATGATTCTTGCCATGGCAGGAGAAGCATGGGATTAGGGAGATACATTAAATCGTAGAAACGCGCATAATACAGTGTCCGAGGTTATTACAGCCGAATGGGGAACCATCACGATGATCTGGCACGACTGGCAAGCTTCTTCGGCGGAGAAGAAGCACTCAACATTGTAAAGGCGCTCGCGAACGCGGGAACCACGACGGATGACGTTATTGCGACCCAGGCCAATGTCCGGTTAAACACGGCCCGCAAGGTCCTCTACAAGCTCTACGACCACGCGCTTGTCACGTGTATACGGTCGAGGGACGAGAAGACTGGCTGGTTCATCTATCACTGGAAGCTTCAGCCAGACCAGCTGGACGCGTTCGTTAGGAGCCGTAAGAAGAAGGCTCTCGAACAGATGCGGACCAAGCTAGAGTTTGAGAAAGGTCACAGCTTCTTCGTATGCAAAGGCTGCCCCGGTATCCGGGTGACTTTTGAAGACGCGATGGAATCCGCGTTCAGGTGCAGCGGCTGTAACGGTCAGCTAGTCAGCGACGATAACAGCCGGACGATACAGATGCTCGAGGACCATTCGCGAAAGCTCGAATCGGAACTGTCCGAGGGTCCTATCGCTTTCGCAGATGGAAGGTTCTAGCCCTCTAAGGGAAGAAACGTCTTGGCTGAGGGCTGGCAGACAGCCACCCTGGCAGAAAAGATTCCGGAACCAGTACTAAGACGCGGACCCGGACCCGTATGGAATATTCTCGCCAAGGAGGCCAAGGGTCTGCGGGTCAAGTGGGAGATCTCCGCCCCCCAGCAGTGGCTCCAAGTCCGGGCGAGAGGAGACGACGCTGAAGCGTTTCTCAACCTTCTCGTCGAAAAATACGGCGTGGCCCCGGTCGAGATCTCGCGAATCGAACGCTGGGATGTCCACAAGGGATTCATCACCGGTTCAGGTCGTGTAGGATTCGGCGTCTACATCGACCTCGGAATTATGGAGCCAGTCCGGAAGGATGCGCTCTATCCACTGCACAGAATGAGAGCCCAACTCTCAGACGGGGTCGCAAAGTCCTCCAGAGAAATCCTCTCGGATAACGCGCTAGCGGACTATTTTCCCATAGACGTGAGCGTTACAGAGCTTGATGGAGAGAAGATCACGGTCGAGCTAGCGGACCAGGCCCGTGACCAGTTTCTATCGTGGAAGAGACTCCTCTTTGATCGCGTCATCGCGATCGGAATAGACAGGGATTATGCGCGGAAGATCGTCAGGGCGGCAAACCTCGACCGTGACGTCATCAAGATCGAGAGCCTATCCCTGCTGGTTCAATGCCTAGTCTGCAAGTACGACACCGACGCGCCGGGAGTCGTGGCCAAGATCGGGAGGCGGCTCCGAGGGGTTGGACTGGCATCGTTCAGAACTCCGGCAAAAGCACTCTTTGGCCGAGACAGCGCGTAGCAACTAGGGGACCAGTTAGTTGGCGATTTTGGCAATCGCTCTCTCAGAGTATCCAAGCTTTCGAAGAATCGATCTCGTGTCCTGTCCCAGTCTCGGCGCGGGATTTGGGAGAGGTCTCTGATGCTTGTTGAATCTGATTGGAGAAGCCAAAACACGCGTCCCGCTCTTCGCCTCCTCCTGAAACAGGCCGCGATGTTTAATCTGGGGGTCCTTGATCACGTCGGCTATACTGTACATTGGCGCAGCAGGGACTCGGTTCTTGTTGAGAATACGGTTCCAGTAGGACGCTTTCTGGCCTCTCAGACGCCTTGACAGAATTGGAATTAGTTGTTGTCTGTTGCGTACTCGTAGAGGGTTTGTGCTGAATTCCCTTCGACGAGACAATTCTTCCAGACGAAGTGCGCGGCAGAGAGCCTGCCACTGTTGATCATTGCCAACTGCTACGATGAGCGGTTTGTCTTTGCAATCGAAGGCTTGGTATGGGACGATGCTCGGGTGGGCGGAACCAATTCGGAGCGGCTGTCTTCCAGTAGCGAAGTAGTAGCTGGCCAGATACGTCAGCCAGGAGACGATCGAGTCGTAGAGTCCTATGTCGATGTATTCGCCTCGGCCCGTGACGAGCCGTCGTGAGAGACAGGCGAGAATTGCAGTCGATGCGTAGTGGCCCGCGGCTATGTCTGCCACTGGAACATTCACTCGAATCGGGGGTCTGCCTTCTTCGCCTGTCGTGCTCATGATGCCGCTCATCGCAAACGCCGTGACGTCGTATCCGGGCCTGTCCCGGTAGGGTCCCGTCTGGCCGAATCCTGAGATTGAGCAGTAGACGAGCGCCTTGTTTACACGTCTCAGACTCGGATAGTCCAGCTCGTACTTGGCTAGCGAGCCGGGACGAAAGCTCTCCACAACAATGTCAGAGTCTTGGACAAGTTGCCGGATTATCCTCTGCGCCGCTGGGGTCGTAATGTCGAGCGTGACGCTCTTCTTTCCACGGTTGAGACTCAGGAAATAGTAGCTTAACCCATCGGTGAAGGGTGGACCCCACGTCCGGGTCTCGTCTCCGCCACCCGGTTTTTCGATCTTGATCACCTCGGCGCCGAGGT
>DAFH01000048.1:23424-28868 GCA_002495485.1 Candidatus Bathyarchaeota archaeon UBA185 | reverse complement strand
CAAGAACTTCCGGGTCGAGCATCCAACATACACCGAGCTGCCCGATCAGGACTTGGCAACGCGTGTGAATGTAATCTTCCAATTTCCATACAGTAGCACGATCTTCAACGATGTCCTCCGGGAGAGCTGGCGGGACCTGAAAGAACTGTTCAAACAGGTATCACATCGGAGGGGCANNAGCAGGCGCCGCCTTCAACCTCACGTTCGTAGCCCCGGATTCGCGTCTGGTCTTCAAGTCAGGAGTGATAGAGGAGAAGGAGCTATCTTCGGCGCTGGACCAGATCGGACACCTGACCGCGATCGTCGGCCAGATGCTTCGACCCGAAAACATGGACAAGCCCCTCGAGAAGATAGAGACGATCTTCGACAGCAAGTCTGATAGATGGCAGAGTTTTCAGGGCTTCAGTTCCGGTGAGAAGTATATCTTCGACGACTCCACGTTCCGCTGGGTCCCACTGGTAGAGTAGATCAGCGATGAACGGCGAGTTTCTGCCTCGCGCCCACAGCCGAAGGCTGGGCGAGCTAGAGCGGTCCAACTGGAAAGTCTTGGAGTCTGAGAACGATTTCGGCCGGATAGATCCCGCAATCAGAGACATAGTCTCAGCCCTTAACCAGAAAGGCTACAAGACATTCTCCTCGNNGGCTACAGAACCTTCTCCTCATGCAGTGGTGGGCATCGGACCAATCCTCGCTGGAGGGTCAACCGTCACGAGAGCGGCTACCTCGCCTTCTCCCCACCCTCGAACATCGCATTCACACTCTACTTCGCACTGAGAAAGAAAAATAGAGACTTCGCATTTGAAGCGCAGGCGGTCGTCGACAACGGCGACGGCGGTGACCGAGAAACGATCTGTACGAGATTCTACTGGCAATTGTCGGACGAGAGAAGACCAAAACAAGAATACTACAGGAGACTCTTCGCGCAGATGAAGAAGACGATAGATGCGCTACCGACACAGCGGATGGACGGGAGTCAAACTTTGAAGAGTCTCTTTGGACAGAGCCATGAGACTGGTATGAGAATCGTCAGGAACCAGATGAAGCGTTTCAGTTCGAGCTAAACGTCTGCCCTTCGATTTCTTCCACGAGTTTAAAACTCACAGCCCGCAATCATAGTCTGCAAGACGGGTATGAGTAGCGCACTATTGCTTAGCGCGGACTACAAGGCTCCTGGAGGCAAAATGGTCCGGGTTCGTTTGACAGAGAGGGACGGACGGATCGAGTCTGTGCGTCTCTCGGGAGACTTCTTCCTGATTCCGGAGGAGAGCCTGTCAAAGCTGGAGAAGATGCTTCAAGATGTCAGACTGGACGAGAGCGAGANNGATCCTGGTTGAGCGTTTCTTCCGAGGAACCAACGCTCATGGTCTCGGCGTCGCGCCAGACGATTTTGTCAAAGCCATACTTGCAGCTAGGAGCAGTGATCCATGACTGGAGAAACATGGAGGCTGGTCGATGTCGAGTACCGGGACGATCCTTTCATGAACATGAGCGTCGAAGAGGCAATTCCAAGATCAGTGGGAGAGGGAAAGGCTCCCAACACCGTACGGTTCTGGCACAATTCCAACACGATAGTGCTGGGATGTTTTCAGTCCGCGGAGCTGGAGGTCAACTTTGACGCCTGCAAAGAGACAGGCACCGAGGTCGTGCGCCGCTTCACCGGAGGAGGAGCCGTATACCACGACGGTGGAAACCTAAACTACGCCATCTCACTCAAGAAAGGACACCCGCTCGTTCCGGACAACGATCTACAGTCCATCTTTCGCAGGCTCTCAGAAGGGGCCGTTAAAGGATTGAAGACTCTAGGAGTGAACGCAGAGTTTCAGCCCATCAACGATATCCAGGTGGACGGTAAGAAAGTCTCCGGTGCCGCTGGGAGCGTCAGATGGGGAACAGTATTCCATCACGGCTGCATCTTGGTCGCGAGTGACTTGTCGATTCTCGGCAAGGTGTTGAACGTGCCCAAGGTCAAGCTGGCCGACCGACACGTGTCAAGCGTTCAGAAGAGAGTGACGACCGTTCGGGACGAGCTTCGGAAGGAAGTTACGACTCACGACGTCAGAGATGCGATAGTTCGTGGAATCGAGAACTCTTACAATGTCCGCCTCGCCGAGGGCCAGCTGACAAAGGATGAGTTGTCCAGCGTGAAGGAGCTGTATGACAACAAGTACAGCAGTTCCAAGTGGAACCTGGAGCGCTAGTCTCCACCCATTTTGACAGGCTCTTGTCTCTGACTGAGACCTACTAGGAAAGATAAAACTGGAATGCAGTAGAAATAGTTGGGTCGCCTTTTCTATACCAGACTCGCCTATACCATGCATGAGCGATCTCTCGTTCAGGCTGACAGAGCTACGCTCGCTGCTGGTCCCGCTCAGCCAGTTTGCAGCCTGGCCAATATTCTTCGTCCTAACGTCCGCAATCTCGCAACAGCCAGCCTACTTCCTCGCCCTGGTCCTGGTGCTTGCGGCTGACATCCTCGATTCTTCACCGAGAAACCGGGGACTCTTTAGGGACTCACTAGCGGGAGGCACGACCGCAATACTGTCCCTGTTACTAAACGATCAGGACGGCCTAATCATCGGCGGGATCGTTGCCGTTGTCGCAGTCTCCAGAATCGTTCAGAAGATCAAGGCAGACCAGAGATAGACCGTCGAGCCGTACCCTCGGGATAACTTTCTTCAACAACTCTCCGATGCTGCGACTTTGACAGTTCATGCCCATAGTCAAGGTGTTGATGTATGCCGGTCGGAGTCAGCAACAGAAAGACGATCTAGCCCGTGCGATCACCGACGCGGTCGAGACCATAGCAAAGGCGCCTAGAGATCAGACGATAGTCGTCTTTCAAGAGGTTGCGAAGGAACACTACTACATCGGAGCGAAGAGGGCACCCTAAACACGAACGCTGATTCGATCACTTCATAGTCAGAGAGAAAGGGTCTACTAGCACTACCCGTCGACNNAACACGACCATCGGCGCCTTCATGTCCCAGCTGGACAGCAACATCGTACTAATCGCGCTGCCGACGATCACTCGAAGCCTCAACGCGACCGCGTTCGAGGCTCTCTGGGTCCTGATGGGCTACATTCTCATGACTGCCGTGTTGCTGTTGACGTTCGGCCGGTTGGCCGACATGTACGGTAAAGTGCGACTATACAATGTCGGCTTCGCAATCTTCACGATAGGCTCGGGTCTCTGCAGTCTCTCCACCAGCGGTTCGATGCTCGTCTTCTTTCGTCTCGTTCAGGGAATCGGCGCGGCCCTGATTTGGGCCAACAACGCCGCGATTCTGACCGACGCTTTTCCGGTGACTGAGCGGGGACGAGCCATCGGCATCAACCTCGTCGCAGGCATTAGCGGCTCAGTCATAGGCCTCGTACTCGGAGGGATCTTGACGGAGTCACTGGGTTGGCAATCAANNTGGCGCTGGATTTTCTGGATCAACATCCCGATCGGAGTATTCGCAACCATCTGGGCCTACACCAAGCTTCACGAACTGGGCACGGTGGGTCATGGGAAGATAGATCTGCCCGGCAACGTTCTGTTCGCCGGCGGCCTGACAGCGTTTCTAGCAGGTCTGACCCTAGGAGCGTTGTCTGGGTACTCCTCACTGTATGTTACATTGATGGGCGTGGGGCTTTTGATGATTCTGGCCTTCGGACTTGTAGAGTTGAAGGTTCGCTATCCCTTGATGGATCTGAAACTGTTCAGAATCCGGCCCTTCACGGCGGGCATAGTCAGCAACCTGCTCTCTTCGATCGCGAGGAGCGGCGTGTCCTTGGTGCTGACAATTTACTTCCAGGGGGCACTCCTGTATGACGCATTTACCGCTGGAATTAGACTGATCCCGTTCGCTGTGGCCTTCGTTATCGTGGGACCTCTCGCTGGCTATCTCTCGGATAGGTACGGAGCCAGGGGTTTCACGACTGGCGGGCTATTCGTATCGACGGCCGGATTTATCGGTCTCGCTCTGATCCCGGGCAATGTCTCCTATGCGATTCTGGCTCTACTGATGGTTCTTGTGGGGATCGGGGGAGGGATGTTCGTAGCTCCGAACATGAGTTCCATCATGAGCTCCGCCCCTGTGACGGAGAGGGGAATAGCCTCCGGCATGTCAGCAACTCTTGTGACTACGGGATCTCTCCTCAGTCTATCAATCTCGTTCGCAGTACTTGCCACCAGGATACCATCGGCGGTTCTGCAAGCTGTTTTCGCCGGCCTACCGCTCAGCTCAGGACCAAGCGTGGAACTGTTCATTGGACCGATGCACATCATTTTCTGGATTATGGCGGGAGTAAGCCTTGTTGCCGTCATTCCATCTGCTCTTAGAGGTCATGGCCCTGCCGTTGTCGATGTGCAGAAAGTAGAGGTCCGTGAACAGGTAGCCTGATTACGGGTCAAGGGTCCGACTTCCTCCTCGCTAACGATTAATTATCCAGTTCTCGATCTCTCAGAGCATGGTCATGGTTGCTAAGGACATAGTGGAGAAGGACTTTCTATCCTTCTCAAGGAATACGATGGCGCTTGATGCAGCTCGGGAGATGAAGAGCAAGAGCCACGGGTTTGCAATTGTCTCAACCCCAACAGGGGATCCGGAAGGGATTGTCACAGAATGGGACTATTTGGCGAAAGTTGTCGCTGAAGGAAAGGACCCGCGGAGGATCATGCTAGCCGACATAATGAGTAGCGACCTCGTCGCGGTCAACGCAAACGATGGCCTAGACCATGTAGCGCAGGTCATGACCCAGAAGGGAATACGGAGGGTTCTCGTGATAAAAGACCACAAGGTCCTCGGAGTGATAACCGCGAAGACTATGCTGTCACGGTTGAAAGAGTACATCGACCGGGTATCTTCGCAGATCGCTCGGCTCCAGTCGCCAATGTACTAAGAGCGCGAATGTCGATCTAGAAGATCGGAGACGATCTTCCTCTCGGTCGCGTCGCTAAGACTTGGTCTTTGACTCCCAGTAGACTCTGGCAACCTCTATCGACACGATCCGTCCTTCCCAATCCATGACGTGGAAGTAGTGTATTCGCTGCCTCTCACCGTTCGAACCCGTATGATAACGTACATGAACCGGCTCAGTTTTCTCTACGCGTATTCCAAGCTCTTCTCGCATCTCTCTCTTCAGCGCCCCAATTAGCGTCTCGCCTGCCTCAACGTGGCCGCCGGGCAAAAGATTGCGCCAGGGTCCTCCTCATCGGCAGCACGTCTCTGCTCAACCAAGACCCCCCGACGACGGATCAGGATCCCGCTTACACATCCAGTCGCGGCCTTCCGCAAATCGTCAGTCTCTGTCAGACGGTCAGTTAGGCGCTCTAAAAGGAACGTTTTAACCGAAGTTTTCGCCCCTCTCTGGTTGAAGAGCGTTGCCGGCCGCAGCGCAGTTCGGTAGCAGAGACGAGCTGGCAGTCGAGATTCTGCGGCTGAAACGCGAGAGGAACGCGG
>DAFH01000048.1:19251-23395 GCA_002495485.1 Candidatus Bathyarchaeota archaeon UBA185 | reverse complement strand
TTCTGCGGTGTTCATTTCATGGCCGAGACGGCGTCTATCATTTCTCCACAAAAGACCGTTCTCCTGCCAGACTTGGAAGCCGGATGTTCGCTCGCCGGGACGATAGATACCGACAAGCTTCGAGCTTGGAAGAAGGAACACCCCAAGGCGGTCGTCGTATCCTATGTCAACACCACAGCCGAGGTCAAGGCTGAGAGCGACTACGCCTGCACATCGGGCAACGCTGTCCAGGTGGTCAACAGTATTCCTAGAGATCGTGAGATTCTATTCCTGCCTGACATGTTCCTCGGCGCGTATGTTATGGAGAAGACTGGACGCAAGATGGAAGTCTGGCCCGGCGAGTGTCACGTCCACGCTGGAATAACTCCTGATGTCGTGAACCGGAAGCTGAAGGAGAATCCCGAAGCTGAATTCCTGGTCCATCCTGAATGCGGTTGCGTCACACAGTTCCTATACTTCTCAGAAAAGGGAGACTTCGATCTACCAGTGTTGGAGATCTACTCAACAGAGGGTATGGTCCGTCACGCGCGGCAGTCAAACGCGGACAAGTTTCTCGTGGCGACAGAGACCGGCATTCTTCATCGGATGAGAAAGGAGAATCCCAACAAGACGTTCCTGCCGGTAAAGGACGATGCGGTCTGCGAGTACATGAAGAAGATCACGTTGGAGAAGGTCTACCGGTCCCTTCGGGACATGGTATACGAAGTCAAGGTCCCGTCGGAGACGGCGGACCAGGCGCGCTTGTCGATCCAGCGGATGCTAGACCTAGCCTGATAATCCCGCTCTCAGTCCTAGTTCATCGCGAGATACTTGTTCTGTAGATAGTCTATCAGTCCAGAGGGGTCGTAACCCTTTCCAAAGACTCGGTTGAGCAACTCCTTCNNAAGCCACTTCTTCAATGGTTTGATGCCCTCTTCCCCCTTGATTGGGAGCAGTCCCTTCTTGGTGAGAGTTGTCCAGAGCATCCCGGCGACTACGTTTCCAAGCGAATAGCCCGGAAATGTGGCGTATTGCCCCCAGCTCCAGTGAATGTCCTGAAGGACTCCCTTCGCGTTATTCGGGGGCCGCTTGCCAAGATAGTCTTCGATCATGTCGTCCCACACGGAGGGGAGTTCTGAGACTTTGACTGTCCCTCCGAGCATTTTCTTCTCGAGTTCGTATCTCATTGCAATGTGCAAGTTGTAAGTCAGTTCGTCAGCCTCGACCCGTATCAGGCTAGGTCTTACGGTGTTGAAGTATGCGTAGACTTGGTCTTCGCCGAAGCCGTCTATGATGCTGAGATTGTTCTTGAGGAGCGGATAGATCATCGAAGTGAAGGGTCTGCTTCTTCCCACGATGTTCTCCCAGAACCGGGACTGGGACTCGTGCAATCCAGCGGAGGCACCACCGCCCGTGGGCGAGAAGTCCAGTTCATGGTCTACTTGCAGCTCGTAGAGGGCGTGGCCACATTCATGGATGAGTCCGAACATTGAGGCCTTGAAGTTTTTCGGCTCGTATCTCGTCGTTATTCTCACATCGTCTCCGGCGATTCTGATGGTAAAGGGATGCGTCGAAACGTCCTGCCGGAATCTGGCTCCGGGCATGTCTAGAAGAGCCACAAGTCTCTCGTTCACGTGCTTCATCGCCGGAACGTCATAATCGACTTCTTCCAAGCGGTGCTTGTCGGANNAATTATCTTCAGCTGAGGGATCAGTTCGGTGAAGATCGTGTCGAGGTCGGCAACGGTCAGGCCTTCTTCCGCGAGGTCCAGTAACGGGTTGTAGGGGTGAGTTGAAGGGTCGAGGTATTCGGCCTGTTTTCGTTTCAGCTGGGTTATCTTCTCAAGGTGCGGCTCAAAAATCTTGAAATCCGACTTTTCTCTCGCGTGTCTCCAAGGAATTGCAGCTTCACTGGTTTCTTTCTGAAGCTCCTCGAGCAGTCTTCCTGGAACTTTCTGGTAGAAGTCGAGCTCTCTCCTGACGATTCTGACGACTCCCCTTTCTGTGTCGTTGAGGGTCTTTTGCTTCTCAGCCTTCTCGACGAGACCTGCGAGGTCGAGGGTCATCTTCTGACGAAGGAGCTCGAGTTCTGCCTGGGCCTTGCCTCTGGCCGTAGCGCCTGCCTCGGGCATGTTGATCTCCATATCCCAAGCCAGCATGGATTGGGAGTAGGTCATCGCAGCAATCGACCGATACTTTGCTAGGATGTCGAGGATCAGGGGTTCTTTGAATAGGGCCATGTGCGAAACGTCACATCTTCAAAGTCTCCCCGCTCAAAAAACGTTGTATCAGTTAGGATTCGGCAGAGGACCTACGCTTTTTTCCGCCATAGGTCATCCGAGGTAGGCCTTTCAGTCCCATGTGCCACACTGTGGACGTCTCTCTGATAAGCTAGAAGGCGCGTATTGATGATAAGAGAAAGGAAACGTTCAAGATCGGCGTGTTGGCGGTCATAGTTTTACTCGCTTTCGTTACTGAAGTCTCGGCCGCTTCTTCATGGATCGGCACTTCCAGCTATGTCAAGTATGACCAGCTCTTCGCCTGGAATGGTAGTAGCAAGACTGAGTCGATGATCTGGAACATAACCGCTCTTTCCAAGGGACTGGCAGAGCTTCGAATAACGTCCTACAGCTACAACGTGACGAACGGCCAAGTAAACGTCTTTCCGGTCAAAGATGTTTGGAACGTCAACACTGACACAAGAAACATAACGGAATCGTCAACAGGCGTTACGGGACTCAAGAATCCTTTCTGGATAGAGACCGGTGTCAGCGTAGGTTCGACAGTCGACGCTTACTTCGGAACCACAGCAGTCATCCAAGGACCCGAGACGATACAGGTTCTTGGACAGAATGTCAGTTGCTGGACGGTCAGCCTGACCTGGCCTGGCTCGACGATGCAGCGGTGGTACGATCCAGCAACAGGCATAGTACTCCGAATCGATACTACCACCTACCTACCTTCATCGCAGGGAGGAATCAACATGAACGTTAGAGAAACGGCCGTAGCGTCCAACATAGCGTCGATCGGAAGAGTGTCGGCAGAAGGGCCAAAGGGTCTCGCTCTCTGGCCCTACATAGGAGGTCTGGCGCTCTTGGCGGCTGGGTCGATCGTGGCGACTTTGGCATATCTTTACAGGCGTTCTAGGAGATAGGCAGCAACGAATACTCTCCTCGTCTGCGCTCTCTTCGCCTTCAGTCTGTTAGCCATGTTTGGGTCAATGGTACTGGCGTTCGCCTACAATCTCTGGTACATTATCTGGATCATTTTCGCGGCTCCATTTGCAATCCCGTTTGGAGCGTTGATCATTGGAGAAGTACGAAGATGGAAATATCGCAGGGACGTGAAATATTGAAGAATGTCCAGCCTGTAAAGCTCGGGCGATTATGACGATTAGGTCCGACAAACCATAGAAGCACAGACCTTCGAGTCGGAGCTGACCGTACCTTGCTGCATCATGGGTGAAGCGAAGGTCGCCCGCCTCAGCATGGCACACTACACTAAGCACCTCTGTTCTTAGATGAAATGAGATAGGAGCCTGCGCGGAGAACCGCGCCGTCATTCAGGAGAGCTTCCGCCGTAGGTTTCAGACTTTCTTCCCACTCGAACCATCTCGAGATCTGGTCTTCTCGCGCGAGAATGCAAGCGTCAATGCATTTTTCGAGGAATTTGGATAAGGCTTCAGAGTATGAGAAACCGGACGAAATAGCTTGCCTATTGACTCTCTTTTCCCATGTTTGCCAAATGTTGGCGTGCAGATGTCTTTCGGGATGAGCGTCCTCGGCACCAGCAATCAGTCCGTAGATTTCGAGATTGGCCAGCGACCGATGGAACCTGTAGTTGTTCTTTCTGTGCTCTAGCTTCAACTTATTTCTTAGGTGGTCTGTCCGGATTGAACCTTCGGCCTTGATCGTTTTCATGAGGTTAAATTCGAGACGGGACAGTGTCTTTCCCTTCGTCAGAAGAGTCTCGTGACGTTCAACTATCGGGTCCAGAATCGGCCAGAGCCTATCAGAGACCAAGGTCTTTGAGCGTCTGAAAATCCGAGAGGCCAGAATATCCTCTCTCCTCTCGATCTCTCCAAAGACTCGAGGGAGTTGCATGCCCTCTATTCTGAGGGCCCACCAGTCGTTCCAGCCAGCGAAGCCCTTTGCAGACGGCTTCCA
>DAFH01000048.1:0-19240 GCA_002495485.1 Candidatus Bathyarchaeota archaeon UBA185 | reverse complement strand
CGGAATTCGGGCTTTAGCCGATGTTCGCGGTCGCGAATCTCTTGTGCTCTCTTGATGAGTTGGTCTGTCTCGCCCGTGAATGACAATCCCGTGAGATTAGTCCGCTCATAACATGGGATTACTGGTTATCCTTGCTTTATAGAACGGCGTATTTCCATGCTCATATCGACGGCTTTCGCCGAGTGTGTTATTGCGCCAACGGAGATGATGTCCACTCCAGTGTTCGTGTAACTTGCAATATTTTCTCTTGTTATTCCGCCCGACGCTTCGACGAGGATTCTGTGTCGCAGACCCTTTGTCTCAAGCACGTTGACAGATCTTTTCACATCGCGGGGTGTCATGTTGTCGAGCAGTACAATGTCAGCGCCTGCTTGGGCAGCTTCGACTGCATGGTCTGGAGTTGTAGCCTCGACTTCGATCTTCTTGGTGAAGCTCACACCAGATTTGGCCCTTCGAACTGACTTGTCTATTGAACCGGTTAGCGCAAGATGATTATCCTTTATCAGCAGGGCATCGTCGAGTCTGAGACGATGCGTGTCTCCGCCAGCGACTTGGACGGCCTTTTTTTCGAAATATCTTAGCCCCGGAAGTGTCTTTCTGGTACACGCCACCCTGACTCTGCCTTTACTCTNNGAGAGCAAATTCAAGAGGGTTCGTTCAACTGCTAGCAGACTTCGCGCAGGGCCGCGGGCCGAGAGTATTCTAGCGCCTCGCTTGACAGTTTCTCCGTCATGGGCATACGATTTGCCTACACAACCCGCAAGCTCCAGTAGGAGAAGGGCTTCCTCGGTCCCAGCGATCACCGCTTTTGTCTTGCAGACGACTGTCCCCTCAGCTGTCCGATTGGCATCGACAAGTGCATTGCTAGTGATATCTCCATATCCGATGTCCTCGGCGAGATAGGATCTGAGCGCATTTTCCAGAAGTGTCCTATCGAGTTTCAACTCTCAGCGAGATTAGAATTGTTCAAGCGCCGTATAAGAGATGAGGGAGGAGGCGTCCCTTTTACGGGGTCTGTTGACCCCGGTCCTCAACCGATTCTCTTTGCCACGGTCGCGACTCGTCGCCCCACGACTCCGCCTGACTGCGACTTGTTTCCTAGCTCTTTCGAGAGCGTGAAGAATCGCGTTCTCTGACGATCTTCTCGACGTGTTCAATAATCGTCCTCAAAGGAGTTCCCGGCCCGTAGTTCCCGCTAATTCCAAGCTTCTCGAGACGAGGTTTGTCATCGTCAGGAATTATTCCACCGCCCACGAGGAGAATGTCGTCGCCTCCCTTCTCCCGGACGAGCTTTGCAACCTTTGGAAAAGCCGTCATGTGGGCTCCGTTGAGGAGGCTCATGGCTACGACATCAACNNTCTTCGTCGATGGCCATCTGCGCGACCTGCTCGGGGGTTGCGAGGAAGCCTGAGTAGATGACCTCCATGCCCGCGTCCCGGAAGGCTCGACAGAGGATCAAGGCGCCGCGGTCGTGGCCGTCAAGTCCTGGTTTTGCGACCAGCACGCGTATTCGCTTGGCAGATTTTTCGGCTCCTCTTTTCTGGGCCAATGTTTGACCTGTGAAATGGGCTGGGTCTGTCTGGATAGATAAGGGCTATTCGAACTGTTGATTCCAAGAATACAAGTTTATTCGTAAGTACGGCCCTGCACCGGATTGGCGCCCACCTTTTGCAGCAACAGGTTGAGGTTCAGCGAGTAGCCGCGTCCAAGCCAGTAATCGATTGGCTTCTCGAAGAGAACGAGCCCTCGGCCCGTTACGGAGCACTTGTCGCGTTACTTGACCAAGAGGAGAACGACCCGGTCGTCAGGAAAACAAGGGAGCTGATCGGGTTGAAAGGATGGGCCGCGAAGATTCTGGAGAAGCAGAAGGAGGAGACCTACTGGGACAATCCGAGAAACTGCTACATGCCGAAGTTCTCTGCAAGCTCATGGCAGCTCCTCGTGCTCGCCGACCTGGGGGTTTCATCGAAGGACGCGCGGATAGCGAAGGCCGTCGAGCACTTCCTAGAGCTTCACTGTGTCGAGAGCGGCGGCATCTCGATGCGCCCGAAGGGCCATCCTAGGTTCGAACCGCACATCTGTTTGACAGGAAACACCGTTCGAGCCCTCGCCCGGATGGGATACTCCGAGGACGACCGTATCCTCAAATCACTAGACTGGCTAATCGCCAAGCAATTGCCTGACGGCGGATGGAACTGCGCTCCGCCCGGAAAGCACGGCTCATTCATGTCCAGCGTACAGCCGTTGTGGGCATTGTCGGAGATGATGTCGCACGACGCGAGGAGAGGATGGGAGGAATCAGCAAGACGAGGATCCGAGTTTCTCCTAAAACACCGGGTCTTCAAGTCGGACAGAGACGATTCCGTCATACTGCTGGACTTTCTCCGGCTACACTATCCTCTGCACTACTCGTACGATTTTCTGCACGGATTGAGGGTGCTGACTGAGCTTGGTGTCAAGAAGGATCAGCGGTTGAACGAGGCGGTTTCTCTCCTCCTTGAGAAAAGGCTGCCCGATGGCAAATGGCCTCTGGAGGGAGTGTACAGAGGATGGCGTCATCCAAATCCGATGCATGGAGAAGAGACAAATTCGCGCCCTGAAGAGCGAGAGCTCATCACCGAGGGATGGGGGCCGGAGAGGGCGATTCAGCTGGAAGAGGCGGGGAAGCCGAGCAAGTGGATAACCCTTCAAGCTCTGCTTGTCCTTAAGAAACTGGGAAAATTCAGCACGGAAGCTCCGGACATAGTTAGATAGATCGGACCCTGTTCCCAGCGCAGTCAGAATAGAGTTGTCCATGTTGTAACCCGCGCCCGGCGGATCGAAGCCTTGAACGCGTAAGACCTTCCAACCACCACGATCATCACGAAGGCCTAACTAACGCGGTTTCCCGGACGTAACGGTGCTCTCGAGGTCCAGGCCAAGGTCTGCAACGATTGCGGCCAGCTCGTTTTGACCTATCGTGAGTCAATGAAGTGCATAGTCTGCGGCGGAACACTATCGCCTGTCAAGAAGAACGGTCGATAGACGCCTTCTTCTTTGCGGCCAATGCAGCCTCTTCTTCGTCCAGCCGCTTCCGCATTTCCTCCATCCGCTTTCTGTTCTCCTCCAGCTCATCTATCGTGTTGGGACCCACACGTTTTGCACGGGCTCGACGATGCTTCATGTCCTGTTCGAGAATCTTCCTGTTGCGAGCCTGCTCCTGCATCTTGAACAGTAGCCGTGCTTCCTCCCACGGAGGGAGGCGCTTCTTCTCTGGCAATCTGACCGTTCTACCAAACCTGATCATATTCGCGGGATCTTAAATCCATAGTCGCGAGGGGGTTCCAGACTTAGAGCCCGACCAGGGCGCGCATTCGCGCCTTTCTGCCCAAAGAGCATTTGAGCTGAAAAATCCGCTCAAACGGCTTCTCGACCGTTCTCCTCAAAGGTTCATCAAACTCCTAGGAATCGAGCCTGACTGGGCCGTAATCGACTTTGGTTGCGGTCCCGGATTCTACACGGTTCCCTTTGCAAAGGTAGCACAGAGAGTGGTAGCGGTGGATGTCCAATCTGAGATGTTGAAGAAAGCCGAGGGCTATGCCAGAAGATCGGGAGTAAATGTGCAGCTCGTCGAGAGTGATGGGACAAGAATCCCCCTACCAAACGACAGCTTCGACATGGTTTTCCTCCACCTCGTCTACCACGAGATCGCCGACAAAAAGACGGTTCTAGAGGAGTTTCGAAGACTCTTGAAGCCAGGAGGCAGAGTGGCGATAAGAGAGAAAACAGAGAATACACTCCTGCCCATAGGTCCCCCGATCGTTCCCGTCGAACTCATTCAAACTGGGCTGCACGAGGCGGGATTCGGCGAGCTTCATAGCGTAGGCAAAAGAAGAGAGAGAATCGTCATAGGAGTAAAGCCTAGCAAGCTTCCCTAGGAGATCTTACCTCTTTCCTCACGTCTCTTCTTGAGCTCTGCCAAAAGAGGCATTTCTTCGAGCATCTCCTTGCTGACTCTACCCCACAAGATTCCCTCGGGGCGTTTCCGTTTGCGATGCGTTGCGATCACCTCTTCTGGAGTAACGACATAATCTACAGCCACATCGTAGTCGTCCTGAGGAAGATCGTCCACGACCTGCAGAGGATGGACTGTCGTGCAGATAGGAACTTGTTCCGCTACAAGCCCTAACTCTCTCAGAACAGCGTACTCTATCTCGCTGTAGCCCTCACCCTTACCGATCCGAGACCCGTCACGTCCCACAGCCACAGACCCCACCACAAGAATGTCAGGACGGGGCAGTTCGTCAAGACCCACTTTAGCGCCGAACTTGAATGCGCCCTTTATCGACGAGGCCATTCTTTCCTTGCCTCGACCTTGGCTGGTTTCAACAGCAAGAATCCTGACCGTAGTCTCGGGGCGGGCATCAATAGGGTCTTCTTCTCGACTAGCGCGATCTCACGAACTTTCCTCTGAGGAGAGTCAGGATTCACCTTGACAGTCCTCGCGCCGAAAAACTCGGGAATTTCCGCCATCGCGAGGCCGTCTGTTCCGCTCCGACGAAGTTTGGAATTCTGCCATAAACGGGACGCGGAAACCTTGCTAGATTTCCTTTTCGAGGCGAGCCCAGACTTGTTGCCGAATCTCTTGTTTGTCCAATCTCTTTGACCGGAGTTCGGGTTTACGTTTTAATAACGGCTGAGTTTTCGGACCCTCGACAGATCATTGCGTCAAGACATACTGAACGCTAATTCTCTGACTTTTGCGGAGAAAATCATTAGTCTTCGAGCAGAAGGAGGCGAAAAGGTCCACCACCCTGGCGACATTACAGTTGTCCCGGCTGATCTCGCCATGGCCCAAGACAGCACGGGGCCGCTGGCAATCAAGGTGTTTGGAGAGATGGGGGTCGAGAAGGTGTGGGACCCGTCACGAATCCATCTCGTCATCGATCACACGTTTCCAGCCGCGGACGAGAAGGTTGCCAATCTCCATCATCTGATGCGCGAGTTCGCCAAGAAGCACGGCGTACGACTGGTCGAAGGTAGCATCTCACACCAGCATCTCCTCGAAAACCACATCGTGCCTGGAATGATACTGTTCGGAGCCGACTCCCATACGTGTCAGGGAGGAGCCGCTGGCGCTTTTGCAACGGGAATCGGAAGTTCGGAGATGGCCGCGGTCTGGGCATCCGGAAAGCTCTGGGTCAGAGTCCCGGAATCTCTCAAGGTCAACGTGACGGGACAGTTCAAGAAAGGCGTCTACGCCCGCGACATCATCTCACATTTCATCGGACTGGTGGGTGAGGACGGGGGTAACTATCGATCCATCGAATGGAAGGGAGCCGCGATCAAAGATCTCTCGATGGCGTCCCGCGCCTGCATCAGCAACAACTCGATGGAATGCGGTTGCAAGCTGTCGATCTTCGAAGTCGACCCGGTGACACAGGAGTATTTCAGGTCCGTAAATCGGAAGTCCATGTACGCGATTCACGCAGGCCCAAAGGCCCACTACAGAGACGAGTTTGATATTGAACTGGACAAACTTGAGCCTGAAGTCGCCGAGCCCGGCAACGTGGACAAGGTCAAAGCCGTCGAAGAAGTTGAAGGCACTCCGATTGACGAGGCGTTCATCGGATCGTCGACCAACGGTCGCTACGAGGATCTAGCGGTGGCCGCCAAGATCCTGAAGGGTCACAAGGTCAAATCCGGGACCCGCTGCATCGTAACACCAGCATCAAAAGACGTCTACGAACAGGCAATCAAGGGGGGACTGGCGGAAATCTTTCTCCAGTCCGGGGCTGTATTCACCAACGCAACATGCGGCGCGTGCGTTGGCACGCATCTCGGAGTCCTCGGCGACAACGAGGTCTGCATATCCTCATCGCCCCGTAACTATGTCGGACGAATGGGCGCAATCACGGCGAAGATCTATCNNCCCGCCACAGCGGCCGCATCTGCCATCGAAGGAAAGATTGCTGATCCTAGGAGATACCTATGACAGCGTCAACCGTTCTACTAAGAGGCCGGGCATGGGTCTGGCCAGACGATGTGAACACCGACATCATCATCCCATTCCGGTTCAAGGCCCGAACCAACGATCCGGTCGAGATGGCCAAGTATGCCATGTACGGATTCGATCCGGAATTCTACAAGAAAGTCAAACCGGGAGACCTGTTCGTCGCCGGGAAGAATTTCGGAGGAGGCTCCAGCAGGGAGCAGGCGCCAGTGGCAATCAAGTATTCGAACGTGGCCGCCGTGGTTGCAGAGAGCTTCGCACGAATCTTCTACCGCAACTGCTTCGCGATCGGTCTACCGGCCCTTGAAGTGCCCGGAATCTCGAAGCAGATTAAACAATTCGACGAGATCGAGGTCAACCTTCAAGACTGGTCCGTCAAGACCCGAGATGGCACGGTTCATCCGGCCCTGAAGGTTCCTGAGTTCCTTCGCGGCTTGATGCGGGAAGGTGGACTCGTCGAATACTACAAGCATCACAAGGCCTTTCCGTGGGAGAAGCTAGAATCAGCCTCGCTCTCAGCCTAGCTCCGATCACTAAATCGACTCGAAGGTTCTAGCAAACTCTTTCATCTCCGGCCAGGTTCGAGCCAGGCCCATGACAATCGTATCTCCGGATCTGGCTGAGAAGTTCGCGGAGATGAAGAAGCGGTTCGCGTCGGGAAGTAGAAGTGAAGACTTGTTCACCAACAAGGCCGAGGTCCGGCTCATCAAGGATCAAAACTCTGAAGCGAAGACCCGGGGCTTCACGGTCGTCCAAGACGAGCCTGAGAGTGTTTGGGGCACCGGCAAGGGTCCTACGCCAACTGACTACTTCGTCACCAGCGTTGGATTCTGTGAAAATGTGATCTTTGCTAGAAATGCAAGCCTTGCAGGATTGTCCGTTGATGCCCTCGAAACCGTTGTAACCGGTACCTGGGACAGGCGCGGATTGTTCGAGATCGACGGGGCCTCACCGCGCTTCAGATCGATTACCATCGAAACCAAAGTCTCTACGAAGGACCCGGTCGAGAAGGTGGTGGAGGTCGCAAGACAGACCCACAGGCGATGCCCGGTTCACGCGACTCTGGCAAGAGCAACTGAGATGGTCTTCAAGCTCGTCGTGAATGGCCACAGCGTCCCGCTATGACTTAGCCGGCCAGCTTTTCAAGCTCTAAATTAGCCACAGCATTTCCGTGGCTCATCATGGAACTTGTCAGTTCGGGCTTTAAGTCAATAGTTGAAGAATTGTGGGCGAAGGTTGCCGCTGTAAAGGAACCAAATCAGACGATCGCCACAGTGAGGGCCGACGCGAAACTCCTCGGCCAACAATACCAGGAAGTCAAGGTCCGAGACTTCGTGATAGCGGCCGACGAGCCAATACCCAGCGGCGGGACGGACAAGGGCCCAACCCCCTTGGACTTCTTTGCAGCGTCGATTGGCTTCTGCGAAAATGTGATGTTCACGAGACAGGCAGCTTTGCGAGGTGTTGGTTTCAGTTCATTGGAAACTTCTGTTCGAGGCCACTGGGACCGAAAGGGACAGTACGAGATAGACGGGAAGAGTCCTCATTTCATGGACATGGTTGTTGAGACGAGGGTCACAAGCGACGCTCCGGTCGAGAAGGTTGCAGAGGTGACTAGGGTTGCTCACAGAACTTGTCCGATGCATGCAACAATTGTGAAGGCAATGCCTGTGACCGACAAACTGTTCGTCAACGGACGAGAGGTTTCACTCTAACCAGCCATAACGGGGAAGTCTAGCAGGTATCATTTTCCCGTCACGATGGTCGGTTCGTCCTGAGTTGACGTAGCCTGCGGCTGGACAGGCTTCACCACTTCCTCAGGAAGTCTCGTGTTCTTGAAGAAGACCCAGAAGGTGCTGATCGCTGACACATAGAGGACCGTTGCAACATAGAATGGCAGCGCGAGAAGACCTAGCCCTATCCAGTATGCAGCCACAGTCGTGCTCAGTGCGTTGGGCAGTCTCCACAGGGCTGCGCTGATACCGGACGCCATTCCCCTCTCTTCGGGCGCGACAAGGCCCATGATCATCGACTGTGAGAGCGGGTTTGAGAGATTCATCAGAAACACTCGAACCGTGTAGATTGAGGCCGCGGTCCCGAAGTTTGGAGAGCTTGGCACCAACACCATGAAGATCGTCGAGAGTCCCTGGCTCAGCACGATGGCTCTCACCATCCCGAACTTTTTCGCGAGTCTAGGGGACAGGAATACAGCAACTGCCGTCAGGATGCTTGAGAATCCCAGAACGGGTCCGCTGATGGTGTCGGTGACATCGTAGGCGTGCGAGAACCAGTTTGCCATCAAGGGAACAAAGAGTCCAGCGCCAAGAGCCACAATGATACTGCATATGGTGTACTTGATCAGGACTCGCGCAGATTTCCTTGGAAGAATTCCCCGCGTCGCCTTCTGTATCCTCAAGGCATCTGTCTGAGTCTCCTCGATTTTGAGGACGAGTGGTGTTATGGAGAGGCCCAGCAGGCCGATGATTAGGAAGAGTGTAATGTGTGCCTGTGCGACGCTCAGTCCGAATGCTTGAAGGGCTACGACTGACGAGACTGCGAAACCACCTAGCGCCCACGCGATCCAGCCCACGAATGCGGACAAGGAGAAAGCGACAGTTCTGTACTGGTTGCCTGCCTTGTCAGCAAGCATCGCGTTCACAGAAACGGCGAACGAGGCTTCGCCGATTCCTTCGATAATGGCGACTAAGAGTATGAGAACTAAGTTGGAAGTAAGGGCGAAACCTATCAGGCTTAGACTTGCCGCTGTGTTGCCGAGAATGAGCATCTTCCTCCTTCCGTATCTGTCTGCAACAATTCCGAGCGGCAGGCTCGTTGCTACTAGTGTCCCGGCCATGACGCCGATGGTTACCCCCATCCATAGGTTCGAGAGGCCTTGGACCTTTGGAAGGAAGTAGGAGAGATCAGTATAGATGAAACCGATTACAATACTAGGGATGAAGCTGAGATAGATTAGGAGACGAGCCTGCGCGGGAATTTCCCTATACTCTTCGAGGATTGAAGGCAAGAGAAACCCCGATCCAAGACTCGATTTTAGGTAGGGCCACTCTGTCTCAAAAGGGTGTGCCCGTCTAGGACGGGTTTTGTGCCGAGAAGTGGGTATCGGTCGTCCGAAGCCGGCCTCGTTTCCCTACGGAAGAATTCCGCCTATTCTCGCCTGTTCTATCAACCCAGGCTTCTTCGTGAATACACCCGCGGTTATCTCCAAGGCTCGCTTCATCAGTTTCCGATTCTTCTGCATCTTCTTCAGCGCGCGCCGGTTCAGCCGCTTTATCAGCCAGTTGTTGCTGAGCGCGTAGGTTGCTGTATAGTGAGCGTGCTGACCAATCACGTCGGCAAACATCTTCCGACTTGTCTGGTACGAGGCCAATTTCCCCGCGGAAGTGTCTCCAGCCTTGAGTGCATCCAATATCACATCGGCCAGCACCAATGCGTCCTGTAGCGACACGTTCACGCCTTGGCCGGAATGAGGGTGGAAAGTGTGGGCCGAGTCGCCGAGTAGAGCGACTCCATTGCCGACCCATCTGTCGACCTTGATGAAGCTCGGAGTAAAATACGCCATTCTCGTCCAAGCTTCGACCGTTGCGAAAGCTTCCCCGAGCTCTGGCGCCGCCTCTGTCACTTCGCCTCTGAACTGTCCGACTCCTTCTCTCTTCAGTTCGTCGAAACGTCGTTCTCCGACGCAGTAGAAGAAGTAGCTCGCGTTCGGACCCACGGGCATTATGCCGAGCATCTTTCCAGGAGCCTGGTACTGTCGGGCCCTGTCGCCCAACTCGGAGACGCGTCCCACCAGTCCCACAAGGAACGACTCATTGTACTTTCTAGTCTCTGTGGTAGAACCAATGCTAGCCCGAATTCTGGATTGCGGTCCGTCGGCCCCAACAACTACTGAGGCGCGGATGTCAGCTCTTTCGCCCTCGACACTGGCGCCCACACCCTGCGCCACTCCGTCCTTCCATAGAATCTCTTCAAAATCTGCATTCCACAAAGTCCTAGCGCCCAAATTCTCTGCCTTGAAGCCGAGAATCTGTTCGACCTCAGCCGCGTTCACCGTGATGATGTAGCTCTGCGGATGGTCCAACACAGAATAGTCCACCTCCAGAAGGAGGTTGCGGTCCCAGTCTTTGATCTCGAGAATCCTCTCGGGCGAACCCATCTGCAGTACACGGTCGAGTATGCCGATCTTATCGAGCGCCTCAAGACCGTTAGGCTGGAAGGTTATTNNTAGCGAGGAGTAGACTCCGGAGCCTTTCGCCGGTCAAGCAGCAGCGTAGAGATGCCCCTCTTCTGGAGTTCAAACGCCAGTGCCAGTCCCGCAATTCCGGCTCCTACTATAGCGACATCAGTTTCTTCTTGCATTTCTTCGCTGCCCGTTTGGGAGGACGCCATTTAGGAATGATTAAAATGATACTCGGGGCCGGTCAGCTTAGGATTATTCTTGGCTCGGATTCATGGGAGAGGTCCGGTTGAACCAATCAGTGTCTATGATCTAAAAACATCCGTGGCGCCGCATGTATACGACAAGGATCGGCGATATGCCGTCCTGATAGTCGATATGTTGAACGACTTCGTGTATGGCAAGATCAAATGCGACCGGGCGGTTCCTATGATTCCACGCAGTGGCAATCTCATCGACGCAGCTCACAGCGCTGGCGTCCCGGTGCTCTACGCAAACGACTCGCACACCCGTAAGGATTTCGAGANNCGAGCGGTGGGGCGAGCATGCGATGCGCGGAAGCAAAGGCGCGCGAGTGATAAGCGATCTCAGGCCTCGCAAGAGAGATGCCCAGATTCCAAAAACAACCTACAGCAGCTTCTTCAACACGAAACTGGAACGCGAACTCAAGCGGAGCCACGACGGAAGGGGCGCGAACACTCTGATACTGTCGGGTTTGCATACTGACTGTTGCGTTAGACACACTACGGCAGACGCGTTCTTCAGAGGCTATGAGACGGTCATCGCAGAAGACGCGGTCAACTCTTTCACCGAGCTCCAGTATAGGACCGGTCTGCAGTATCTCAAGTTCTGGTACCTCGCTGATATTCTTCCGACCAAGAAGATAGTCAGACTCTTCTAGGCAGGGGGTCTCGAGTCGAAGAGACCCCGCCGTGTCATCATCGACATGGACGGAGGTATCGATGATGCTCTCGCATTGGTTCTTGGCCTCAGATCTCCAGAGATAGAAGTCATAGGCATTACATCAGTCTCCGGCAACGTCCCGGTAAGACAGGCAACCGTAAACGCCCTTAGAGTCGTTGAGCTCGTTGGTAGACCCGAAGTCTGGGTTGCTAAAGGCGCGGCGAGGCCTCTTGCAAGAGACCCGATTCGAGCCTATGAATTTCACGGAAGGGACGGTCTAGGCGATTCGCATCTACCAATGCCGCAACAGGATCCGTTCAGCAAGACCGCGCTGAAGGCGATGAACGAGACGCTTTCGTCCGCGAAGAGACGCGAGGTGACCATAATCTGCACCGGCCCACTCACGAACCTCGCCTCCCTCCTAACCCATTTCCCCGAGTCAAAGAATAGGATCGAGGAGATCATCGTGATGGGTGGTGCCTACGGGATTACCCAATACGGTGTTGGAAACGAGACTCCGGTGGCCGAGTTCAACATTTACTCGGACCCTGAGGCTGCAAAACTCGTATTCGGAGCGAAAGTTCCACTGAAGACAGTGGGCCTCGATGTCACAACGATTCCACAACTGGAACTCGAAAGAAGCGACTATGCACGTATCAGGAAGGAGAAAGGGAAGTTTGCCGCGTTTGCGGCTCGCACACTCAAGAAAAATATGCGACTGCATGGACGATTCACGCTCCATGACCCGATGGCTGTCGCGTCAGCTATCTGGCCAGCTCTTTACGAGTTTTCTAGCTATCGGGTCTGCGTCGAGTCTAGGGGTGAGTATACTACTGGCATGACAATTGCTGACCGACGTAGCTGGTTGTCCGAGGACAAGCTCTCGGGTGATCCCGTTATGGTGTGCTCACACGTCGGTGCGCGGTTCAAGCGGCTCTTCCTAGAACGAGTGACGGCGGCCTGAGTACTCGATACATCAAAACGCCGTTTCTGAGACTTATAGTGTAGTTTTAAAAACTGAATATTTGGCTATACGTGGCTATTATGGGAAAGGAAATCAACCACATAGAGCTGACATCAAAGGACTTAATGGCGACCAAGAAGTTCTACTCCAAACTCTTCGGCTGGAAATTCGAAATGGCAGGCGACAACTACATGATGTTCAAAACCTCCAAGAAAGGCCTCGGCGGCGGCTTCATGCTCGGCAAAAAGACCAAGCCGGGAACCACCACCTTCTACGTCTCAGTTGACACAATACCGGCGACCCAGCAGAAGGCCAAGAGCCTCGGTGGACGCATCCTCAGGAAGAGGAAATCCATCGGCGGCGGAATGGGCTACTGGGGAACCATCGGAGACCCCCACGGCAACGTCATCGGTCTCTGGAGCAAGAAGTAAACCAGCCCTAGTGGTTTAACGGAACTGGGAACGCGCTAGGCTAGCGCGTAGTACCAAACTCCCTTTTTCTTCATCAATCGTCGAATCTTCGGCACAGCGTTGCGGCTCGGTTTTCTCAGCAATGGCTATCGAAAACCAATACTGCTGCTATTCTTCCTCTCGCCTCTAGCCGGCGAAGGGCTCTCAGGATCAACTCCACCACTAGCATTCCTGAATCCGGGAGTTCTCTTCCTGCTCGGCTCACTCTACGGCAGTGGAGCGCTACTGGTTAGAGACTATGCTAGAAGATGGAACAAAGGATGGCGGTCAATACTGATTCTTGGCGCAGCCTATGGGATAATCGAAGAAGGAATAATGGTGCGCAGCTTCTTCAATCCATCTTGGAAGTATCTCGGCAACCTAGCAATCTACGGAAGATGGCTGGGAGTCAACTGGGTCTGGGCAGAATGGCTGACCATCTTTCACGCTGTCTTTAGCATTGCAATCCCGATTTTTCTGGTGGAACTGACTTTCCCACAGGCTCGATCAAAGGTCTGGCTCTCGCAGAGATCTCGAATTCTCTTCCACGGACTGCTAGTCCTCTCCGTAATTCTCGGTTTCTTCGCCTTCCCCTACAACTCGTCTGCGTTGTCCATCGCAGGCTGCATGGTTGCGGTAGTCGTCCTAGGATGGATTGCCAAGCGAGTGCCCAACATTGTCCCGTCCCAGAGAAACCTGCGCGTATCTTGGAAGTTGCTGGTTCCCGTCGGTGTCTCTGTGCCTGCAGGATTCCTCTTCCTATTCAACAGCGCCCTAATTCCAATCGCAATCGGAACCATGATTGTCGGCGCTCTTATGATACTGGGCTATGAGAGGCTGCTGGCTCGATGGGCAGTCAGGGGATTCAGCGATCTGCAGAGGCTGGCTCTTATGACGGGCGCGTTTGGATTCTGGGCAGTCTTCTGGGATCCCTTGCTCGAGATTCTTGGAAGAATAGGAACGAGTGTTCTGGGACTGACTTTCCTCGCTTATCTCCTCTCGCTGAGAAAGAGGGTTCTCGGGTGGCCGGTAGAGTTCTCTCAAGGTCAACTCGCCGCTGGACTAACGAAACCGGCGGAACCTACGCTCCGATAATAGTAAAACGCACGAAATTATCTGAAAACGCGAAAAATCGGCTAAAACTGCGACAGTATCGAATGTGTTAAATATTGTACGGACGAGGAGGTCTCTGACTGAAATTGGCAGGAGAGAAACCGACGGCAGCAATGGTCCTCTCGTTGATTGGAGGAATCTTCGTCATTATCGGAGGAGCCTTTATCGCCTTTCTGGGCTCCATAATCTCATCACTCAGCGTTGCCGGTACCGGAGCCGCGAGCGCTACGCTACTTGCTCTAGGTCTCGTAGGGGTAATCTTCGGGATCATCATGATAGTAGGCGGAGTGATGATGTATTCGAACCCACAATCACACACGATGTGGGGCGTGATAGTCCTCATCCTTTCAATACTCAGCTGGATTGTCGCCGCCGGAGGGCTCTTCATAGGATTCCTCCTCGGTCTCATTGGCGGAATTCTCGCCCTCGTATTCAAGCCGTCAATGGCTCCGAGCATGATGCCCGGCCAGCAGATGGGTTCGATGCCCATGGGTGGGACGGGCTACGCAGGCGCCACGCCACCAATGGGTCAGATGGGAATGACCTGCAAGAACTGCGGGGCAAGCATTCCGGCCGGCGCGACTCGTTGCCCAAGCTGCGGCGCGAGCCTGTAAGATTTCCCTTCTTTCCAAAGAAATATTCTTCCTGAAAGATCATTCTATGCTGCCGCTGCTCTGATTCTCACCAGCTTCGTACGAGGCCAGTAACAGTTCGCTTAACACAACGGTCCGGGTCGGGGCCAGCACATGATGCTGAGACGTTCGAGACCCGCGGGGGTAACCATACTAGCGGTTCTTCAGATTCTGATCGGGGTCATTGGACTCTTGGGCAGTCTCGCAATTGTCGGACTGTCAGCTCTTGCATCAACCATACCGACAATTGGAGCGCTAGTGGGTAGCATAGGTCTCGTCATCGGCGGCATCGCGCTGTTCTTCAGCATAATCTGGCTGGCAACTGGCATCGGATTCCTCCACGGCAGAGGTTGGGCCTGGACCCTCGGAATGATATTCAGCGTACTCTCACTGCTAGGAACAATCGGCGCATTCTTGATTGGTCTAGTCACCGGCGGAATTGTCGGATTCATCTTCTGGACCCTAATGCTCTACTACCTCACAAGGAACCATGTGAAAGCATTCTTCGGAAAAGGAACCATGCCATACAATCCCTCCTACCCGATGGCCTACCCGTCGCCCGCCGGATACGGCCAGCCGCCCGCCACAAACATTCCAAGCTACACCCCAGCACCGCCACCAACGATATCACTGAACGCTCCCACTCTACAAACCGTCGGACAGCCAAACCCAGCATCGCAGACAACCACTTCAAACAGTCCATCAATCTCCGCTCCCCAGGCCGGCAAGGCCCTCGTCAGCTGCCCCTACTGCGGCAGCCGTCTGACGATGGGATCGCCGAAATGTCTCACTTGCGGAGCGACCATCTAAACTCTGCATGTTACCATTCCGCCGTCACCAAACCCGTTACCAACCAAATTGACTGAAAGAAATCCATCGCGACACAGAAACGCTCTCTTGGTCTCATCCAAGTAGATTCTTCTCGGCCAAGCCGAGTGCTGAAACTGTCGGAGAATGAATCATCTTGCCGGATCGTAGAAGCCTGTACGCTTCCTTGACCGGCAGAATCTTGATCTTCATGTACTCGTAGGGTTCGCGGTTCACCTTTCCCTTCCTCAAACCTGACGCGAGGAAGACGTGCGCCCGCTGTGCAGAAATTCCCGGTAGAGTGTGTAGCCACCCCAGCCTCTTCCACGATTTCGCCCAGTATCCGGTCTCCTCTTTCAGCTCCCTCCGTGCACCGGTCTGCGGGGACTCCCCATCATCGATCAACCCCGCCGGCAGCTCCAGCTCCCAGCCCTGTATCGGATGACGATAGTTCCAGATGAACACGAGCCGGTCGTGATCTAGAACCGGAACAACGATCGAGAAATCGTGCAGTGATAGACGAAGATGGTGGGTGTGGAAACCACTCTTCGAGACTATCTTGTCCCGATGGAGTTTCACCTCGCCCAGGTCGACGATCTTTCGAGACCCGAGCGTCTTCCAGGGCTTCGGGTTTCTCTGAAATCTTGGAGCCTGCTTTCTCAAGAGCTTAGCACCAATCGCAGAATCTTAGACAGCTCACACGATCAGAAGCTAGAGAATTGGGGGCTCCTTGTAGTCACCAAACACTTTCCGGCCCGCATCCATGATCTCGCCGAGAGTCGCATACGCTCTGACCGCCTTGACCATCGGATACATTGAATTCGCCTTCTCGTCTTCGAAGGCCTTTCTCAGGCCGTCCAGTGCGTCCTCCACTTTGGCCCTGTCCCTCGTCTCACGGACCATGGCTATCCTCTCAACTTGGCGTCTCTGTGCCTCCTCATTGATCTTCAACGTGTCAATCGGTTGCTTCTCGTCAATCTGATATCTGTTCACACCGACAACAATCCGCTCTTGGCGTTCAAGCTCCTGCTGGTACCGGTAGGCCGTCTCGGCAATCTCACGTTGCAAGAATCCCGTCTTGATAGCGTTCAACAATCCACCCACGCGCTCTATCTTGTCGAAGTATTCGAACGCCTTCTCCTCCATCTGATCAGTCAACCACTCCAGATAGTACGAGCCGCCGAGCGGGTCAATAGTATCGCCAACTCCAGTCTCGTCGGCGATTATCTGCTGAGTCCTAAGCGCAACCATCGCGGCCTGTTCAGATGGTAGTGCTCACGCCTCGTCGTACGAGTTGGTGTGTAGCGACTGGGTCCCGCCCAAGACCGTTGCCAACGCTTCGATAGTCGTCCTCACGATATTGTTCAACGGCTGCTGCCACGTGAGAGAGGCTCCAGAATTCTGGGCATGTGTCCGGAGTAGCAACGACCTCAGGTCTTTCGCCTTGTACTTGTCCTTCATCACTCGGGCCCAGATTCTCCGGGCGGCTCTGAACTTTGCAATCTCTTCGAAGNNGATTCTTCTGGCGGCCCTGAACTTTGCAATCTCTTCGAAGAAGTCCATTCCACAGTTCCAGAAGAAAGACAGTCGCGGCGCGAAATCGTCCACCTTCAAACCCGCCTCGATCCCGAGGTCAACATACGAGAACCCGTCAGCTAACGTGAACGCCAACTCCTGGACCGCACTCGATCCTGCCTCGCGAATATGGTATCCGCTAATGCTGATGTAGTTCCACTGCGGCATTTCCTTGCTACAATAGACCATCATGTCACGAATAATCCGAAGATGCGCTTCCGGGGGAAACGCCCATTCCTTCTGTGCAATATACTCCTTCAGAATATCCGCTTGAACAGTTCCACGAAGCTCCTTCGGTTTCAACCCCTGTCTCTCGGCCACCCCGACGTACATCGCGGTCAGCACAGACGCGGGAGCATTGATCGTCATGCTTGTGCTCACCTTCTCCAGCGGAATGCCTTCTAGAATGATCTCCATGTCTTTCAATGAACCAACAGATACGCCGCAACGGCCCACCTCTCCCTCGGCGCGCGGATGATCCGGATCATATCCATACAACGTGGGCATGTCAAACGCGATGCTCAACCCCGTCTCCCCGTGTTCCAAGAGGTAGTGTAGCCGTTTGTTCGTGTCCTCGGGCGTTCCGAAGCCTGAAAACATGCGCATGGTCCACGGACGGCCTCGGTACATTGTCGGGTAGACTCCGCGGAGGAACGGATACTCTCCCGGAAAACCAGCCTCCCCAGCTTCGTCGTGATGGGCAATGTCCTCGGGAGTGTAGATCCGTTCGATGGGAATGTTGGACGGGTTCCGGAATTCCTTTTTCCGTTCGGGACTGGTCCGGGTCCAGTTCTTCAGAGTCTTCCGTTCCCACTGAGACTTTTCTCGTTTCAAGCTGGCGAGATATTTTGCGTTGAAAGTTGACGGTTTGGACTTCTGCTGTTCCCTGATCTCGCCCAGAATCTTCTTCCAATAGCCCTTTGCCAAAATCGTCACAGGACGCCAGTCTGTCCCGATTTTTCCTATTTCATCATTATTCTACTTCGAGCCCGGATCCATGAACGTTGAAATACGCTCCCACTCCTTTCTGCAGAGACCGCGCTTTGGTAGGAGAGCTTGCGTCGAGAGTCTTGAAGGGCGACCACAGGGCACTCGGCAAAGCCATCTCGATCATCGAAGGCGGCGGGCCTGCTCGTCGCAAGCTGATTCAGGAGATCTACCCACGGACAGGTAATGCGTTCACCATCGGCATCACGGGCCCTACAGGCACAGGCAAGAGCACGCTCGTCAACAAGGCGATTGAGGAATATCGGAAGAGAGGCCGCAAGGTTGGAGTGCTCGCTATTGATCCTTCAAGCCCGTTGACCGGTGGTGCACTTCTGGGCGACAGACTGCGAATGATGGATCATAGTCTCGAGAGAGAGGTGTACATTCGTAGCATGGCCTCGAGAGGAGACGTGGGCGGTCTCGCACGGGCAGCCAGGAATACTATACGACTGCTCGATGCGGCCGGAATGGACGTGGTCATCGTTGAGACTGTTGGCGCCGGTCAGACAGAGGTTCAGGTCGCGACGGCGGTCGACGCGACGGTTGTGGTGCTGATGCCGCAATTGGGGGACGAGATACAAGCGTTCAAGGCAGGGTTCAACGAGATCGGCGACATCTTCGTCGTGAACAAGGCCGACATTACGAATCCGGCAAAGACCATTTTCAACATAGCGAGCGGGGTCGAGGAGAAGAATGGATGGAGGCCGCCGGTGCTCAAGACAGTTGCGCCCAAGGGTACGGGTGTTGTAGCTCTGGTTGACGCACTAGAAAAGTTCGGGAAGTTCTTGGAAGAACGCGGTCTCAGAGAGGGAAGGATGAGACAGCGTTTGGAGGCGGAGCTCATGGAGGCCGCGTTCTCGGACTTTTGCGATGAAGCCGCTAATCGTCTAAAAGGCGAAAAGTCTTGGCGTCTGATTCTCGGCCAAGTCTCGAAGAAAGAACTGGACCCTGAGACCGCCGCGGGGAGACTAGTCAAGATCATTGGAAAACTAGACGGGACCCCAAATGCCTGACGAGAAAACCACCGACTCCGGAATTCCAGTAAAGACCGTCTACTCTGCTCGAGACGTCTCGGCTGAATGGACCCGGACTGTCGGAAAACCCGGCGAGTTCCCTTACACTAGGGGAATCTATCCGTCAATGTACCGGGACCGGCTCTGGACGATGCGTCAGTACACCGGGTTCGGCTCCGCGAGGGAGACGAACCGGCGTTTCAAGTATCTGATCTCGCACGGTGAAACTGGACTGAGCACTGCCTTCGATCTTCCTACCCAGCTCGGTCTCGACTCCGACCATCCCCGCTCGGAGGGCGAAGTTGGACGGGTTGGAGTGGCAATCAGCAGTATCGACGACATGCGGCGGCTGTTCGATGGAATAGATCTTGGACGTGTCAGCACAAGTATGACGATAAACTCGACGGCTCCAATACTTCTTTCGCTCTACGCTGCAGTCGGAATGGACCATGGCGTACAGCAGAACGTGCTCAGAGGGACTACACAGAATGATATCTTGAAGGAGTACATTGCGCGGAATACCTACATCTATCCTCCGGAGCCTTCTCTCTCGCTCGCAATAGATCTCGTTGAATACTCGGTGAAAAACTACCCGAAGTGGCACCCCATA
>DAFH01000126.1:5567-5727 GCA_002495485.1 Candidatus Bathyarchaeota archaeon UBA185 | reverse complement strand
TGAGCGCCTCGATCTCTGAGGCTAGATACGCGGAGCAGTTTAGGGTCTCATCCCGGGCGGGCTTGTTGTCTGGAGGGGCACACTTGACAGCGGCTGTCACATAGGCACCTTTCAGTAGTAATCCGTCTTCTCTGTTCTTCGAAATTGGCTGATTTGCCAG
>DAFH01000126.1:4865-5560 GCA_002495485.1 Candidatus Bathyarchaeota archaeon UBA185 | reverse complement strand
CGCACGATCAGCAACGAAGCTTCCGGATCCCCGAAGCCTGGAACCGGCCTTCCCCAGTACTCCCAGCCTAGGAACTCTTTTCTCTTTTTCCGAGCGACTTCTTCGCGGTACCGAACGAGCCGAGGACATCGCCTACACGTAACGACTTGGTCTCGAATCTCGAGCAGCTGATTGTTGGGTGACAGAATTGGACCCGCTACTTCTTCGGCTGTTGGAACTTCCAAGAGTCGAGGTCTTCGTGAATTGCCGTTACCCACTCCAGGGCAGTCTTCTCGGCTATCGTGAGCAGGACTTTTCCGATGTGTTTGCAGAGCTGCCTTGTCTCGATCGCCCGTTCCCAGTCGCCGCAATCGTGCGTGATCGTCTTCGATGCCTTGTCCATGTTGAGAGTGTAGTCTCGAATCTGTGCGCTGATGACCTTCGAATTCGCCTCCTTGACCTTTACGTCTTCGTCTGGGATCGTGAACGATCTGGCGAGGCGTGTCTCGCCCATCAGGGTTCCCAGAAGGTCTACCAGCTTTGCCCTGTCCTCGCCTCCTCTTGTAAACTCGCCCAAACCAACTGGCTTCTCCTGCCCTTGCTTGAGATGGGTCCTAGCGCGTCTGAGAGCTTCTTCTTGGGCTGGGGTTAGTTTGTCAAGCATCTTGAGTATACTGAGCCCGTTCTCGACCGCGTACCCGTGGAAGTGGTTGTTG
>DAFH01000126.1:222-4849 GCA_002495485.1 Candidatus Bathyarchaeota archaeon UBA185 | reverse complement strand
ACCTCCTTCACCTTCGGGACCCAGTCGACCAGCTCTCTCTCAGAGTAGTGATAGTCATACCATGGTCTCTGTCCGCGTCCGTGCCACCGCATGTAGGCGAAGTCGGCCGTCACATGAATGTCGGGAGGCAGCAGCGGCTCGTNNGTGTAGGCGACGTTGTACTTTGACAATGCCGGCCAGGTCTCGCTTCGCAACCAAGACTTGTGGCGGAATTCGATCGCGTACTTGAATCCGTGAGGAAGGACCGACAAGAATTCCTCGAGATGCCCAAGATCGTACTTGTACTTGGGAGGTAGCTGAATTAGCAGACAGCCCAGTTTCCCGCTGTTGTTGAGTGGCTGCATGAGGCTGGCAAACCTGTCCAGTTCCTCTTCTAGAGGTCTTCCGAGCGCCTCAAGCCTCTCATGCGTTATCGTCTGAGGGAGTTTCGCGTTGAATACGAAACCGCGGGGCGAGTATCTGTCCCACCCTATCACCATCCCCTCTTTCGNNAAGCGTAGAATGTGGAGTCGATCTCCGCCGTTGGGAATATTTTGCTGTAGAAGGCGAGTTTGCTGTCGCTTGAGTTCGGATAGAACACCCCGACCCATTCCGCATAGGACCAGCCGGAGGTTCCCAGCAGGAAGTGGCCCGTCATCACCCACCTCTACGCTTACTAATGTGGAAGGAGTGGATTCTTGAAGATATGTCTCAACTCCTTATCGGAGCTGGAGGATGGGCCTATTTCCAGGTCCCCGGAGTCGACAGTCTCGAAGCCTACTCGCGTGCCTTCGATTTCGTCGAATTGAACAGCAGCTACTATGAACTACCGAGGAACTTCTCGGCGTCGGACTGGAGGAAGAGAACTCCACCAGACTTTCGCTTCTCGGTGCGATGCCCGAGAATCATTGTTGATCACTACGGGCTCAAACTCCTTCCCGGGTCCCGCGCGCTTCTCGAGAGGATGGAAGACTTTTGCAGAACCCTCGAAGCCGAGGTAATGACCGTTCTCATCGGAGCAAGGTCGCCAATTCGGGCTGACGATCTCGCCAAGAGGCTGACGGAGTTTCTTGAAAGTTTCAATGCGGACAGCACAGTTGTTGCGGTCGAGTTCAGAGACATGAAACCTTCTGAGGAGGTTTTCGACATTATGAAAGAGTCCGGAGCAATCCATTCCGTCGATCTCTCGAGCGACGAGCCTCGGTACGAGAGTCCTGTGCTGTACAGTCGACTATTCGGTAAAGGAGACGAGAACGTCTACGAATTTGACGACCACGAACTCAGAGAGATTACTAGACGAGCCCAGGAGCCGAAGTTCGAGAAGAGCATTCTAGCCTTCCACGGGGTCCGAATGTACAGAGACGCGGGCCGAGTCAAATCGTTCGTCCAGAAAGGATTCTTTCCCAAGATAACTAGCGGGGTTGGAACAGACTCGATCCGGGAAATACTCAGCGAGGATGCGCGATTTCCAACCACAACGAAGAGCCTCATCAAGGATCAGGGATGGAAAGTCTTCCAGGACGCTGGCGAGGTCCGAAAAATTTCGACAGTGCTAGAGAAGCTTCCGGAAGGGAAGTATTCCACTCTGGACGATTTGATTGAGGAGTTGCGGAACCACAGAGATCTGTTCTCGCTTAACTGATGCCTCACTTCTCTACCGGGAGGCTCTTTCTAGCGGACCATTCATGCCAAGAGCCGATGTAGTTCTTGACCCGCCCATAACCGGCCGAACGCAGGGCATAGAAAGCAGCCGCGGCTCGGGCTCCGCGATGACAGTAAGTAACAACGGTACTATCCTTGCGGACCCCGCTTCTTCTCAAGTCCCGCTCCAGGGCAGACCGTGACTTGAAACGTTGCCCATCCTGGACGAAGTTTGTCCACTCAAGCCAACGAGCCCGGGGAATTCTTCCCTTGCGACTGTCACAGTCTCGCTTTTCTCTCCCAGTGAACTCTTCTTCACTACGGACGTCGAGGATCAAGTCTCTTCGAGAGGAACGGACTTCGTCGGCCGTGGCGAGAAGTTCGGGTCTCGGTCTGAGTCTGAACTCCTGTTGAACCGATCGCGGGACGGTGCTTTCTGTTGGAAACCGGGACTTGCTCCAAGCTCGGAATCCTCCTTCAAGGAGGAACACCTTTGAGGACCCTGAATATTCAAGCATCCAAGCCACGCGCGCTGCTCGCATCCCGAATCCCGACTCGTAGACGACTATCGTCTCCTTTCCAGTGAGACCCATCCTTCCGAGACGTCGAGCGAGGTCGTGTTGGAAGTCAAGGAGACCCTTTCGGTCGGTTCCAGGGATGAAGTAGTGGAAGAGGTCAGCATGTATGGCGCCGCGAATATGTGATCTTCGATAGGCGCCTCTTGACCTGGCGTCGAGAATTGCGAGATTCTTAGCAGATAGCCGTCTTCGAAGCCATTCTGGAGTGACGGTTACTTTCAGCGGTTCCTTGTCCCAGCTACTCGGGCTCTAAGATCTGAACCTCGCACACCGCAAGTTCCTTGAACTTGTGCGCATCCTTTTCAGATCCAACTATCTTTCCGTAGTGCATTGGAATCGCGAGCCTGGGCTCTACCATTCTCGCCGCCAGCGCCGCCTCTTCTGTAGTCATCACGTACGTCCCGCTGACTGGCAACAGGGCAACGTCGGGCTTGAGACCTTTCATCTCCGGAATGGCGTCGGTGTCTCCAGCGTGATAGACTCTCAACCCCTTCATTCCTACGATGAATCCGAGTTTACCGTCCTCTTTGGGATGGAAGACCTTGCCCGGTTCGCGGAACTTGTTCAGGTTATAGGCTGGAACCATCTCTATCGTGACGTCCCCGACTTCCACTTTCTCTCCCGGTTTTGCGGTTTTGATCTCTTTGACTTTGAGACTGGACAATTCTTTCTTGACCGCGGGAATGGTCACTATGGTCGTGTTCTCGTTGACCACTTTCTTAACATCGTCGGGTGAGAGATGGTCGAAGTGTTCGTGAGAAATTAGCAGAATATCGGCCTTGTCCTTGATGGGACTTATCTTGAACGGATCAATGATGACCGTCTTCCCGTCCTTGATCAGGAACGAGTCGTGGCCAAGCCAGCTTATCTTCAAACCATGGTAGTCGAACAATTCGCTCCTCCAAACTCAAATTCGGAATTTTCGATAATTAAGGCTTCCAAGGTCTGGCTTGACGCCGTTTTCCGAGAATAGTCATAAATCGCCGGTCGCGACCTTAGATCGTAATGGACCTGCATGACGTGATCATCGTCGGCTCTGGTGCCGCCGGCTACACTGCGGCCATCTACGCTTGCAGAGCGGGTAGGAAGACCCTTCTGCTGGCGGGGTCGATTCCAGGTGGACAGTTGATGATTACATCTGACGTAGAGAACTTTCCGGGTTTCCCTCAAGGCATCCTGGGTCCGGAGCTGATGGAAAACCTGCGCAAGCAAGCGGAGAGGTTTGGACCCGAGATTGTCTATGATGACGTCTCGAAGGTAGACTTCAGGTCGAGACCGTTCACTGTGACGGCAGGAATGCACGCGTATCAGGGGAGAGCCGTGATCGTCGCTACTGGCGCCAATGCGAAGTGGCTGGAAATTCCGTCTGAGGCGAGGTTCAAGGGCAAAGGGGTCTCGGCTTGCGCGACTTGCGACGGCTTCTTCTTCAAGGACAAGGAAGTGGTCGTTGTCGGAGGCGGAGACACCGCGATGGAAGAGGCCTCCTTCTTGGCGAACATTACAAGCAAAGTTACGGTCATACATCGGAGAGACAAACTGAGGGCGAGTCAGATCATGCAGGACAGAGCGGCGAGCAATCCGAAGATACAATTCCTATGGGACTCAAAAGTCAAAGAGATTCTCGGCGATCAGAAAGTCACGGGCGTCCGATTGGAGAATGTCAAGACAGGAAAGGAGACCACCCTGAGTGCGAGCGGCGTGTTCGTCGCCATAGGTTATACACCCAACACCCACGTCTTCAAGGGAGCAATCGACCTCGACCCGAAAGGCTACATCGTGACAAAGCACGAGACAGAGACTAACGTTCCTGGAGTTTTCGCCGCGGGCGACGTTAGGGACTATCGATACCGACAGGCCATTACCGCAGCCGCTGATGGCTGTAAGGCGGCCATTGATGCTGACAGATTCTTAGCCGAGCACCACAAAAACTAGAGGCTTTACGCTGTTTTGAAATGTCCAAAGTGTGAACTGCAACTCGATTTCGAAGGACGCTACATTGTCAGGGAGGATTTCGAGGCCGGAGCACCAGCCCAGATACGTGACATGGAGGTTTGGAAGTGCGACAACTGCGGGTCCTACTACGAAGCCAGCAGAAGCGGCCAGCCGATACCGATACGGTTCATGCAGAGCCTCTTCAAACGGCTAGAGTGAGTACGCGGCGACTCTAAGCTTCCCTCGGTCAGGAAGAACAGCGGAATGAGGAATAGCAGGCTTAGTCCTGCCCCGGCCAACCATGCGACAGAGTAACTAGACCTGGCAAAATAGGAGAAGATGAGGGGAGGCCACACGGAGCCTGTCAAGGAAATACAGTTCACCCATCCGATCGTCAGGCTCTCAAACTCTCTTTCGACATGACTCAGATCCTTTGCAGCGGCAAAAGCAACTGTAGATGCTGGGCCTACGGCCACCCCGGCCATGAATGAGCCGAT
>DAFH01000126.1:0-202 GCA_002495485.1 Candidatus Bathyarchaeota archaeon UBA185 | reverse complement strand
CCTCCCCAGAGCGAAGTCAATATGGGAAGGATTACAACAAGTGCGGCTACAAGTCCCGCGACTGTAGCTGCTTCTCCGAGGTACGTGTGAAGATAGAATACCATAAAGCTAGAGATGAGCACACTTCCCAAGTTAGAACCGAGTGCTCCGAGCCCTAATAGTACTAGGTTTCTTTTCATTAGTACTTCTCTAAGCTTCCTTG
>DAFH01000182.1 GCA_002495485.1 Candidatus Bathyarchaeota archaeon UBA185 | reverse complement strand
CGGCTGTCCATAAGCTCAGATTCACCGTGACTTATCAGATGTACGACCTGCTCCCAATCGGATCAATTCCCGACAAGACCCGCAGCGACTCTTTCAACATCACACAGTATGTTCTATAACCGCTAAGGATTATGTAGAACACCGAGAAGCACCAGCCCGACCAGTGCTTGTCGATAACCTACGACTACATCGACGATTATCTCTACAGAATAGCCCCACCTCGCGACCGCCTACTTGAGAAGATGGAGGAATATGCGGATACGANNGGAGATTCATCTACAACCTCGCGAGAGCCAGTCAGAGCAAGAAGGTCCTAGAGATTGGCACTGCTATCGGATACTCAGGAATCTGGCTCGCCCGCGCAATAGCTCCAGTGAAAGGAACAGTTACAACGATCGACATGAACCCTGAACGGGTGAAGATCGCCCGGAAGAACCTCGCCGAAGCCGGCCTGGAGCAGTCGGTGAAAGTAATCGAGGGAAGCGCCCTGGACGTTCTGCCGACTCTCAAAGATGAATACGACATGATCTTCCTAGACTCGGACAAGGATGTGTATCCCGACGCGTTCAAGATGTCCGTTCCACTCCTCCGAAAGGGAGGACTATTCGTCGCGGACAACGCGCTCTGGGGCGGAGACGTGGCGAAGGGTGGCAAGTCGAAGGACACTCAGGCAATGATCAAGTTCAACAGAATGGTCACGGAGGCTCGCGGAATGTCAACAGTTATAGTCCCACTCCGAGACGGCGTACTGGTCAGTCTGAAAGAATAGCTGTCTCCGTCTGTCTTCAGAACCATTGCATTCGACGAGTCAGACGGTCCGATGAGGCGTGCAGATTTGCACTCCAAGTTTTTATACAAACCAGTACAGATTTGTTTAAAACAGCCACGCATGGATTGGCAGTGCTTACTCGGTTTTCTGAAAGAAAACGGAGCGAGAAGGTAGATCAAGCAATGGAAACACACCAAATACCGAAGGTTCCCCAAGGGGACTACCGCTATCAGAGGCGGTACACTAAACCAGGCGTCCACCCATACGACACGGTCAAGTGGGAACTGCGGGACGCGACGATCACCGATCATAAAGGTCAGGTAATATTCGAACAGAAGAACGTCGAGTCGCCGTCAGTCTGGTCCCAGACCGCTACAAACATTGTAGCCTCGAAATACTTCCGAGGCCGGCTGGGAACCAGCGAGCGAGAATCAAGCGTCCGGCAACTTATCGACCGAGTTGCCAAGACAATTACCCGGTGGGGCGTCAAGGGCCGATACTTCCAGGACGAGGAAGAGGCCGCTACGTTCGAGGCGGAGCTTACTCATGTTCTCCTCTACCAGATGGCCGCGTTCAACAGCCCCGTCTGGTTCAATGTCGGCGTCGAAGAACGTCCACAGTGCTCTGCCTGCTTCATCAACTCGGTCCAGGACGACATGCGGTCGATAATGAACTTGGCAGTGACGGAGGGGATGCTGTTCAAGTACGGTTCGGGAACGGGCTCCAACCTTTCGAATCTACGCTCGTCCAAGGAGCATCTCTCGACTGGGGGAAAGGCGAGCGGACCCGTCTCGTTCATGAAGGGTTTCGACGCATTCGCCGGGGTCATCAAATCCGGCGGTCGGACCCGGCGGGCAGCGAAGATGGTCATTCTCAACGTTGACCATCCCGACGTTGTCGAGTTCATCTGGTCCAAGGCGAATGAGGAGAAGAAGGCCTGGGCACTCATCGACGCGGGCTACGACGGCAGCGTCGACGGCGAAGCCTACGGATCGGTCTTCTTCCAGAACGCGAACCACAGCGTCAGGGTCACGGACGATTTCATGCACGCAGTCACAGACGACAAGGACTGGCAGACGCATTATATCACCAACAAGAAGGTAGCGGACACCTACAAGGCGTCGGACCTGATGCGGCAGATGGCCGAGGCGGCCCACATATGCGGCGACCCGGGAATACAGTTCGACACAACAGTAAACGAATGGAATCCATGCTCGAACACTGACCGGATCAACGCGTCAAACCCATGCTCCGAGTATATGTTCCTAGACGACTCGGCCTGCAACCTCGCATCGTTGAACCTGATGAAGTTCCGAAGAACAGATGGTGAGTTCGACGTCGAGTCATTCAAGCACGCGGTGGAGATAGTCATCACCGCACAGGAAATACTCGTCGACAATGCCAGCTATCCGACATTGGCGATCGAGAAGAACAGTCACGATTATCGCCCGCTCGGAATGGGCTATGCCAACCTTGGTGCGCTGCTCATGTCGCTCGGAATGCCCTACGACAGCGACCGAGGCCGGAACTATTCCGCGGCGATATCCGCTCTGATGTCGGGCCACGCATACGCGACGTCGTCGCTCATCGCGAAGAGGCTGGGACCCTTCCGGGGATACTCGAGCAACGAGAAGCCCTTCCTCAATGTCATTGGGATGCACCGGTCCCACGCCTCCAAGATTCCCAAAGACAACGTACCGAGGGAGCTAGTCGAGGCCGCGGTCCAGTCCTGGGACCAGGCGCTGTCGCTTGGAGAACGGTTCGGCTTCAAGAACGCACAGATCTCCGTCATCGCTCCAACCGGCACGATCGCCTTCATGATGGA
>DAFH01000034.1 GCA_002495485.1 Candidatus Bathyarchaeota archaeon UBA185 | reverse complement strand
GATGCATGCCATCATGGAACCATTTTACGAGCGACACACGGTTCGTGTTCTCATACTTCTCCACGACAACGATCCCCCGCTCGGACAACGCCGCGACCACCCTATGGGTCTTCAACCGCGACAATCCAGACTCTCTCACAACGTACTTCTGCAAGTAGCTCCCGCCATGAGCATCTAGAACGTACACGACTGCTCTCTCATCCGGCTTGAGAGCTCTCATAACCATCGATGCCTTCTCCTTCCCGTTACCGCCAAAAGCATAGTGGGTCTTCATCTCGGGAAGCACGAGAAAGTAGAACACGCCAATCATGCTCGCGAGTACAGTGCTGAGAAAAAGGAAGAAAGAAAACAGAGCAAGGAATGGGAACGTAGCAGGAAAACCGTTCGTGAGGAGCTGACTGAGCACCGTCAATGCCGACTCGTTGGGCGCGAGGGCCAGGGCGAGGATGTAGATGGAGACTGCCAGACCGCCTGCTGCGGACGCGAGCATTATCAGCAGGATCTTGAGCTTCTCCACCTTATTCCTCTCCCACCCTCGTTTCGTTCATATTGGTCACGTTGCGTGCCCTAGCTGGCGGACGCGGTTGGAGTCGATGATGGATTGAACCCTTTGACTATGAACCATGCGGCCATAGCCATTTCCTGGACTGCTATTGGAACCGCGAGATAGACTGGGCCCGAGCCGAAGAGTTGCAGCGTGCCGAAGACTATGACGAGTACGATTCCAATAGCGCCCCAGAGGGATAGCCAGCGAGGAACGAGTCGATGTTGGTAGAGGAGATAGTAGAGTAATAGGCCTCCTGCTCCGAAGATGATCGGATTGAGTCCGAAGATCCAATTGTGCATCGCGAGCCACAGAGTGCCTGATGCCTGAAATGTGGGACCTAGAGAGGCTGCTGCCTTGACGTACTGTTGGCCTGAGGATACTAGCAGTAGTAGAGCGATCCCGTCTATGACGGTAGTAACTGCTTCGAGGGTCCTGAGACCAAGATATCCGAGCGCTATAGATTCGCTGTGCCGTTTCAGGACGGGATACAGGGTCGCGGGGATTAGTACTATTGAACCAGCTGCGGCGATCAGGAGAAGCACTCCCACAATCATCTGGTTTGTGTTCGAACCGGCGCTGACAAGATAGTCGGACGCACCCAGTATGGGACCAGTTAGGCTTGTGCTTGCCAGAGAAAACGCGGTCGCGAGGATGAACAGGACCCCCGCGACCATTGCAGTCTTTCTATCTGGTTTCATTCATATCTCCCCTCTAAGGGACTGCTCGTGCGGCGTGGGCGGCTTCCAGCGTAGAATCATTATGCCGCCCACTAGTCCGAGAACCGCTCCCGCGACTGCGCCTCCGAAGCCGAAGAAGCTTAGGATGCTGAAGACCAGTATCAGCACTCCCCAGGTCTGTCGGTGACGAGGCATGAGGCGAAGCGCTATGGCGGAGATCAGGACTATTACGCCGCAGACTATGCCGAACGAGGCTAGTGCGCCGACGATTCCTGACACGAGGCCAGGGATGGTGCCGGTGTAGCCTTGTGGCGGTGTGACGTTGGTGTAGTTGAGATGTGGTAGAATGACGACTGAGACGGCTAGGAGTAGTAGGGCGACGAACAGTATGATGCCTCCGCCTACTATGGCGAGTATCGAGGGAAGGTTCGGGTATTCGAGAGCTGTTTTCTGAGCCATTTTTCTTTTCAACCTCCTTGGCATAGCCTATGTAACAAATTGGGGAAATACGTTCGGTGAAACAGTCCTGATACAGTCAGCCCTCTTGGCTGAAACGATTATGAAACACGAATCTTCCGAGCTCCAATCGCATCAGACTGACAATGACAGTTCGCGAAGCTATGCTCAGAGGAATACGGCTGGAGGTCAAACCGTGGACTGGGTCTTTCGACTATGACATGGAAGCGTCGGCTGACGTCTGATCCTATTCCCAAGCTTAGAGGATCCAAGAACCGGGCACTCCGATATTTCACGAGCCGTGACCTGCTCAGTGAAGAGCCTGGGTCTGTAAAGGAACTCTGGGAACTGCCCCAAACGAAGAGGCTGCTTGGCCTACAGCGGGAGAATGGAGCCTGGACCTACCACGGCCGTCAGAGGCATATCCGCTCTCCCGAAGACTACAACCAGATAGAGACATTCCGCATTTTGAGAGAACTCGTCGAGAAGTATGGACTCGACAAGAACCATCCGGCGTTTGCGAAAGCTGCCGAGTTCATGTTCTCTCATCAGACCGACGAGGGCGACTTTCGAGGCATCGCGGGAAACCAGCATCTGCCGTACTATTCAGGTGCAATCATGGAACTGCTCGTCAAGGGCGGATACGCGGCCGACCGGCGAATCGCGCGTGGCTTCAACTGGCTGCTCTCAGTGCGCCAAGACGACGGTGGATGGGCCATTCCCCTGAGAACAGTGGGGCTCAAGTTCAGCCCCGAGATCTTTAGATCTGGCACCGTGGAAGCCAACCGGGCGAAGCCGTCCTCCCAGCTAGTCACGGGTATGGTTCTCCGCGCTTTCGCCGCCCACCCGTCGTATCGCAGATCCAGAGACGCGTATGCTGCGGGTGAGCTTCTGGCAAACCGGTTTTTCAAGCCTGACGCCTATCCCGACAGGCGGGCCCCTAGCTTCTGGACTAGTTTCTCCTTCCCATTTTGGTTCACCGATCTTCTATCGGCACTCGATTCCCTCTCCCAGATCGGCTTGAACCCCAGCCATCCACCGGTCGCTCAAGCCCTTGAGTGGTTCTCTTCGCGACAGCAGAAGACTGGACTCTGGCGTCTACGACTCCGTATGATGGCGAGAGAGAAAGAGCCTGATTCTTGGATTACGCTGGCGATCAGTCGGGTTTTCAAGAGATTCTACGGATAGTGCCCAGCTAGCATTGGGCCCAGCATCCTCGGCCCGTACCCCAGGGCACAATGCTGAGGATGAAGAGAAGAAGGATGACAAACGCGATTATCGCCGTAACCGCGATGAGTCCCACCCTCGGACTCCGCAACAGCTCCATGGCCGCAACTGTAGACAAACAGACTGCGCGCTATAAATCAATATAGGTGGATATACGCGTACTATGGTCTCTTACGAGATAGCTCGGTATATGCTGATAACCCAAGACGCCCGTCTAGCCCTGAGCCCAGCACCTTGGACTTGTCCGCTATGGAAGAGGGGCAGACGGCTGCAAGTGACTAGCGACGTATTACCGCGACCCGATCGGCAAGCCGGGTCGCGTCCAACCGCTTGAGCACGGCATCAAAGGATGAGGATGGTCCGTGCCAGAGAAGCTGAGCGGGCGACCGGATACCAGGCTCATCGGTCCGAAGAGTAGCGAGATCGCGGAACAGCAATGCCAGCTTGAAATTGTCACGTAAGGTGGCTCCCAGCTTGTCGGCTCTCCGCGGCTTCACCGCCCAATTTTCGACATCGGCCGGAATCTTCTCAAGATGACCGTACCGGCCGAGGACTGTACCCGCAGATTTTTCGCCCCAGCCCGAAAGACCTGGATAACCGTCTGCAGAATCACCAACCAGTGCGAGATAGTCTGGAATGGAAGAAGGCGGAACCCCGAACTTCTTGATCACGCCCTTCTCATTGAGGATGATCTTTCGCCTTCGATCAAGCATTACGACCTTGTTTCTTCTCACACACTGCGCCAGATCCTTGTCGGGAGAACAGATCAGGATCCGATGGACTTGTCGGAAGTCAGCCAATTGCTTCGCTGCCCCAGCGAGAGCATCATCGGCCTCCAGCTCGACCATGGGCCAGACGACCACGCCCAACGCGGAAAGAGAGTCCTCCAAGAGCTGAAACTGCGATAACAGTATAGGGTCCACGCCCTCACTGGTCTTGTAGTCCGGCCAGAGATCATTCCTGAAAGACTCGATGACGTGGTCGGTCGCAACACCAATGTGTGTCACTCCCGACTCGAGCAGAGAGACCATGCTTGCGAGGACCCCTCGTGTTGCCGCAATCTCCTCACCTACAGCATTCGTCTCTTGCGGAATCGCATAGAAGNNTCTCCTCACCTGCAGCGTTCGTGCCATGTGGAATTGCATAGAAGTGGCGGAACAGCTCATATGTTCCGTCGATGAGATACACGTGCAAGATCGAGATGCTTCTCGATCTTCAGAGTCGCCCTGGTGCTAATGTATCTTGTCCGAGCCTGCCCATCGTCCAGTTCTAGACGGGCGTCTCGCCAGAGCTTTCCGCAATCTCTCCGGACTGGGACCATTTGGAGGCCTCCTTGGGCATTGAGGTCTGCGGCTCCTGGGTTTCTCCTAGTTCGAAGTTGTCCAGTTCGTCGAAGTTGAACGGGACCTGGCCTTTGATGTACATGTTCATCTGGTCCACGCACTTGGCGACCTCAGGATCCGGTGCGCGCGCATGCTCTCTCTTCAACAGCACAACCAGCGCATTCCAGTAGACCCGCTCCTTCGCCGACAACGCAGCGTTAGTGAAAGGGTTGATCTCGCTCGAAATATAATTCTCGATGGGCTGAACTTTGAAGCGTTTTACTAGCAGCTTTCCCAGCACCCAGCCCCCGCCGACAAGGACTAGACCGGTTAGTCCAAGGAAGAAGGGAAACGAGAAGAGGTTCTGCAAGCCCATAAGATAGTAGATTGTCACGATCATCGAGAACGTGCTTAGGAAGTAGCCGATGATCCAGCCCCAAGCATAGTTGTAGTACCAACGGGCCAACGTCAGCCGGTAGACCCACTTGCCAAACCCCTTAGACAAAAGCCAGCTTCGACCCCGAACCGCGCTCGACGCCTTCTCTTTTCCGGCCGGCGATACTTAAGCAACGCAGAACTCGGATTCTTCTTGAACCGAAAAAAGCGCCGTTCAAGCGACAAGAGACCAGCGCGACGCGGAACTGAATCTAGATCGGGCTCTGGCTTCGGTCCGGAGCGGTGCCATGGCAGACAGTGCAGGTCTTCCAGCCAAGCGCATCTCTCTTGAACGTCTGATTCTTCCCACAATTCATGCAGTACTGGACGAACCCTGTGGGATGTCTCGGCTGTGACTGGACCTCGTCCATGGTCCTCTCCTTCGGTCCGGGCTCTCTCTTCGGGATGGGCTTGGTCAGGCGTTGAATGTATTCCTTGCTGAACTTGAGCTTCCCCACGGCTACCGATAGAATAGACCATGTTCTAGGCTTTGAGGACTCCGGTCGACGGCCCGCTTCGGATAGCAAGACCCATCGATGGAAAATGTAAAGTGGAAGCACCCTGCTTGTCAGGGCTGGAGATTCGTTGAACTCTAGCGAGCTGTCCGGGCGACATGTGATAGGAGAAGAAGGCTGGCGGATTGGCGAAGTGAAGGACCTAGAGGTCGATACGGGCAGCTGGCAGGTGAAGGCGCTTAATGTTCAGCTCTTTCCGAAGGTGGCCGAGGAATTCGGGATGAAGAAGATACTGAGAGGTACGGTGGTCCCAATCGTGATAGAACACGTCAAGGGCATGGGAGATACTGTCATTCTGAAGGTTTCTAAGGCTCAGCTGAAAGCAATCCTCCAGTCCCCAGAACCGGAGAAAATGCCCAGTTCTCCAACCGTCTAGCTTTCTCGAGCAGAGAAGTACAACTGCCTCGAGCGTCGCTCGGAGAAACATATAGCCCCGGATATCCTATCTATTTCTGGACGACATGCTTCTACCGCAACCTGAACAGTTGCAGGATGATCGTGAGATCATCGGAGAGTCCTAAGAAGCTGGGACAGCCAAGAGCAACTATCAGAGCTAGCAAAAGCACAGAGAATAATGGGAAGTTGTCGAAGGTCGGTCGCTGACTCCGCCACATGTCTCGTCAGGACGAGTCTCGTGCCCGCCGAACATCTTGGTTCTCCTAGGAAACCGCTTAAATCAATGGAACCTGGTGCTCAGCGCCGGACGAGTGCGCCTAACTGGCTAGGTGTAGAGAGACGGGCGCGCGAGCTGGCCGACGTCGAACCCGAGCTTTCCCACCATGCTCTTGAACATGTCGCGTCCAATCTCGGCCACGCGCGACTCTTCAAGCGGTTCCTTGCGGAATCGGGCGAGAAGACCAACCGAAAGATCCGTGAGTGCGGCTACGAGCGTCACGATCTCTTCTGCGGAGACGTTCTTGCGTTCTTTGAATATCTCCTTCTTGATGAATTCTAGTATCATGTTGCTGTACTTTGTCATCCCGTCTCCGCCCTCTTCCATGTCGCGGAGAATGCCGTCGGAATCTGCCATGCGACTCGCCCGAGATGTCTAATGATAAGAACTCGACGGTCTCCTGAACCGTCAGTCTTTTCACAGCCCCCACTGCAGTTCCATCCGGATACTATCGTGTCCTGGAGACTACTCGGCCAGTACAACGCCCGCGAACACTGGACAGCCTACCTCCTAGCCACGGCCTCCAACCTGTTCCTCTCCGTTCCACTCTACATTGCAGCCCGCGCAGGGATCCTGGCACTCCTGCCTGTGACGGGAAGCACGCGCACATTCATCTCGTCCTATGGAATAGGATGGGGCCTTGCGCTGGATTTTCTCTGGACGATGCTGGTCTTTCAGGGACTACTCGCGGTGCTGATCCTAGCGGCCGCCGGCACCACCCTCGTACAGAAGGGCTGGAAATGGTTCTATGTCTTCGTCGAACTGCTAATATCCGCTTTTGTCGGCTACTGGCTTGGAACAAGATTCCTCCAGACCCTCGACTGGGTCTCGCTACTTCAGAGCAGCGGCGTCGAAACCTCTGGGGTCTACTCCGACCTGTTCTGGTACGGTCTGGGAGCCACTATCTGCTACGTTGCAATGATACTCGTTCTTCGAAGATCCTACAATAGGCTCACAGAACTCAAGGCGACTTGGACTATACAGGAAACGCAGCATCGAGACGTTCCAACTCCTCCGAGCTAAGCCTCCAGCCGACGACAGCGGCGTTCTCTCTAACATGGTCCCTGTCGATCGCCTTGGGAATAGTAATGACCCCATCATTGCGCAGGACCCAATTGAGAGCCACCTGGCTCCGGCTCTTGCCATGCTTGACAGCAATCTCGTCCAGGACCATGAAGGGTCCTCCTCTGCCCCTTGGAATCTTCCCCTGTCCGAGCGGGCTGTATGCAATCACCGTGAGACCCTCGCGCTGGCAGTAGGGCAACACGTCCTTTTCGATTGAGCGGTTAACGAGGCTATACTCGACCCGGTTCGAGACGATCCTCTCTCTGGACATTGCGGCCTGTGCCTCCTTGATCTGCTCGACTGAGAAGTTGCTCACGCCGATGTGTCTGGCAGTTCCATCCTTCACAAGCTTCTCCATTGCTCGCATCGTCTCCTCGATAGGGACTCGAGAATTAGGCCAGTGCAGCTGGTACAGGTCCATTTGTTTGATCTTCAGCCTCTCAAGACTCTTCTTGGCTGATCGGAGAAGATCCTCATACCCGAAGTGGGACGGTGAGACCTTCGACGCCACGAACACTGGCCCCCTCCAACTCTCCAAGACTATCGAAACAACCTCCTCGCTGTGTCCCGCTCCGTACATCTCGGCCGTATCGATGA
>DAFH01000176.1 GCA_002495485.1 Candidatus Bathyarchaeota archaeon UBA185 | reverse complement strand
ATCCATGTCGGTCTCGCCCCCGTCCTCGGTGACGAAAACCTCCCCGTGAACGTAGGGGTTCATTGTCCCTGCATCGTAGTTGAGATAGGGGTCTATCTTGACGGCCGTGACCTTGAATCCTCTTACTTGGAGAATCTTGCCGATGGATGCTGCAACGACCCCCTTACCGATCCCGGACATTACTCCGCCGGTGACAAATACAAACTTCGCCAAAGGGTAACAGTGAGAAGAGTCAGAGCTTCCTCAAAAGATTGACGCTATGATATTCGTACGGTGGATAAGGAACGGCCTATGCTCGCTGGACGAGAGGCTTCGGCTTCATATGAGAGGACGGCCTCCCCTGGGGAAGTTTGAGACCGGCTCTCTGCCAATCGTCCAGGAACCGTTTCAGCCCAATGTCCGTCAAGGGATGCTTCACCATCTTGTCTAGCACGTCGGGAGGCATCGTGGCGACGTGTGCTCCCAGCTTCGCCGCCTGCACGACGTGGACGGGATGACGGATGCTCGCGACTAGAACCCGCGTCTCGAAGCCATAATTGCGGTAGATGGAAAGAATCTCTTCGATGATCTTCATGCCCTCGTGACCTGCGTCGTCTAGCCGGCCGATGAAAGGGCTCGCGTAGTCGGCTCCGGCCTTGGCAGCGAGCAAGGCCTGGTTTGGAGAAAAGATGAGTGTGACATTGGTTTTGATGCCGTCTCTATGAAGCTTGCGCACTGCCTTCAGCCCCTCGGCTGTCATCGGACACTTTACGACAATGTTGGGTCCCAAGGCGGCAAGGTCGTGCCCCTCGCTTATCATTCCCGCGGACTCTTGGCTAACCACCTCCAAGTTGACCGGCCCGGGAACTAGTCCCAGAATCTCGTGGACCAGTTCGGTGAACTCCCGGTTCTCTTTCGCGATGAGAGTTGGGTTCGTTGTTATTCCGTCCAGGACGCCCATGTCGACGAAAGTCTTGATGGACGGTATGTTTGCCGTGTCTAGGAATATCTTCATGTGATCATCACCGAGAGGCGACGAGCCTCTTGGAAGCCCTGACGATCTCTTGAGAAGTGAGACCGTACTTTGTCATCAGTTCTTTGTATTCACCGGACTCACCGAAAGTATCACGGACGCCGACTCTTGACACCGGTACGGGGTGTGAGTCAGATACCGTTTCAGCGACCGCACTGCCGAGGCCCCCTACAATGTTCTGTTCCTCCGCAGTCACTATTCTGCCCGTTTTCTTTGCTGATTTGAGAACCGTATCCGTATCGAACGGTTTCAGCGTGTGAGAGTCTATCACTTCAGCCGAGACCCCATCTTTTGAGAGTGACTTGGCCGCTTCCACGGCCTCGTTCACCATCACCCCACAAGCAACGATCGTGACGTCAGAGCCTTCCTTCAGGAGACCAGCCTTTCCGATCTGGAGATCAGGAGATGATTGGTAGACCTCTGGCACGTTCGCTCTGCTCAGTCTGACATAGAACGGTCCGCGAGTAGTCCATGATCTATCCACCAAGACTCGGGTAGAGTTCGCGTCTGCCGGCACGACGACTCGCAGGTGCGGAATCGCTCGGATCGCTGCGACATCTTCAACGGTCTGATGAGACGCGCCGTCAGCGCCCACTGTTAGACCTCCATGAGATGATACGATCTTAACGTCCAGATTCGGATATGCGATAGCATTCCTAATCTGGTCAAGACACTTGCCCGGAACGAACGCGGAATACGTGCTAACATACGGGATCTTTCCCGCGAGCGCGAGCCCCGCGGCGATTCCCACCATGTTTGCTTCTGCGATTCCGACGTTGAAGAACCTCTCAGGGTACCGATCTGCGAAGAGACTCGTCCGTATCGATACGGATGTATCGGCTCCGAGGACGACGACCCTCGAATCCTTTGCGCCCAGTTCGACCAGTGCTTCTGCATAGGCATCGCGCATCGAACTCATCTGAACCAACATCAGATCCTGCCTCCAAGGACAGTCGTTGCGTTGCGGCGAGTGTTCGTCATTCTTGTCTCATGTGCTCCACGAGCTTCCTCACTGTATCCTTGTCAGGGGCCTTGCCGTGGTAGGCTGGGTCCCACTCCATGAAAGACACTCCCTTGCCTTTCACCGTGTGAGCGATGATCACCGTCGGCCTGTTCCGCATGTTCTCGGCCTTCTCCAAAGCCTCGATGACTTGACGTAGATCGAACCCGTCAACCTCCAAGACGTGCCAGTTGAAGGCCTTCCACTTGTAGCCTAAGGGCTCGATGGGCATAATCTGCTCAGTGAGACCGTCCTGTTGTATTCCGTTGCGGTCGACGATGGCCGTTAGATTGTCGAGCTTGAACTTTGGAGCGGCCATGGCGGCTTCCCAGGTCTCGCCTTCGTCCATTTCACCGTCGCCGAGTAGCGCATAGACCCGGTAGTCCTTCTTGTCGAGTTTGCCCGCGAGTGCCATGCCTATCGCCGCGGACAACCCGATTCCGAGGGATCCTCCGGGGAACTCGACGCCTGGGACTCTAAAGTCGGGATGACCTTGCAGTCTGCTATTCATCTTCCGAAGTGTCTTGAGTTCGCTGGCTGGAAAGTATCCTGCTTCTGCTAGTGTCGCGAACAACGCGGGAGCCGCGTGTCCCTTCGATAGAACGAACCTGTCTCTGTCCGGCCAATCGGGACGTTTGGGGTCGTGCCGCATCTTGTAGAAGAAAAGCGAGACTAGAATCTCGACTGCCGAGAGGCTTCCCCCCGGGTGGCCGGATTTTGCCTCTGCGACCATTTCGAGAATGTCGGTTCGTATCTTGACTGCTTTCTGGAGTAGCATTCCAGTTGGTATCTGTGCCTGTTCCATCTCTAGTGGACCGGGACCTGAACTATCTGCTCTGCCAGCTCAGATGTTGTGCCAGCTTGGGACCGAAGTTCGTTCAGATCGACGACCACGGTGCCTATCTTCTCGGCCTGTTGTGCTGCCGCAAGACCGGCCAAGAGGACGGCGTCGCGGACCGGTGCGTTCGAGGCGAGTGACATTGCGAGAACTGCGGTCATGCAGTCTCGCACCCCCACCGCGTTGAATCCCGGCTTGGGACCCTTGAAGGGAGGGAAGCTGGTTATGTTCTTCTTCTCGAAAAGAATCATTCCCTGCTCGCTCCGGGTCAAGAGGAGGCTGTCGCACTCGAGCCGGGTCATGAGATTGTGTCCCATGTTTCGGAGGGAGGTGTCGTTAATCATAGAGACACCGGTGGCTATGCTACCTTCTCGAGCGTTCGACTTGACCATGGTGACTCCGATGTAGTCGAGATAGTGCCGAACCTTTGGCTGGGCAAGCACCTTCTTATTCTGGACCCTGCACTCCTCGACTACGTTGCTGATCAGCTCGGGTGTTATGACTCCCTTGTCATAGTCGGAGAATACGATCCCATCCGCACCTTTGACAGAATCCTTCAGCGAACCCAAGAACTGCTTTGTGACGTGTGGTTCGACATCGGATCGATACTCCTTGTCGATCCGGAGATACTGTCGGTGGTTCAGTATGAATCGAGTCTTTAGACTCGAGGGCCGATCATTGACGACAACCCCTGAAGTGTCAACGCCGCGCCTCTGGAGTTCCTCAACGAGCCAGCGTCCAGCATCATCCCTTCCCACCACACCCAAGACCTTGACCTTGGCACCTAGCGCGACGAGATTGTTGGTCAGGTTTGAGGCACCTCCGAGAAGGAGCTCTTCGCTGATAAAGTCCGCTACGGGCACTGGCGCCTCGCGGGAGAGCTTTCGACCCTGAGAATGCACGTATCGGTCGACTATCAGGTCCCCTATTACGAGAATGGACTTGCCTCGGAATCCGTCCACGACCTTTGTGGGATCGGAGGTTGCCAGTGTCAACTGGGAGACCAGATCAGTCTCGGGGGTCGCGAGTCTATTTAAGATTGTCAGAACGTTGAACGAGATGTGGGCTGTTGATTCGATGATTCAGAATGCTACTTTACATCTTCCGCCCGTTTGACGAGTCGGACCCGGCACATCACGTGGTCGCCGTCTTTGACGCCGAATATTTTTCTGATCTCTTCGGGGATGGTAATTCGTCCGCCTGCAATTACTTCTGCGAAGAAGGGGATGTCCTCCTCCTCGACTTGGATCGGCAATTGTTTGCCTCGGGGCAAATGCGTAAGAACCCGATGATATAACTTTTGACAAAAATAGAAATGAGAAAAACTCTGGAGTAGAGTAACGTTTGAAGGCTGTTGTTGATGCGGGCTTCGAAGATCTGTCTCGGATGAATTTTGATCTATCCGACGAGCAGAGGCTTGTCTTGGAGGAGGTTGACCGCGCATGCAGAGAACTACGACCCTTCGAGGACGAGGCCTATCTGGCGAGACGTATGAACCCCCACGTTGCTCCGATCTTCAAGAAGGCGGGACTGCTGGGACTGCCGATTTCTAGGAGCTACGGTGACGGCCAGGGTGCTGATGTGCTGACATATGCGTTGGCACTGGAGCGCGTTGGGAGGGAGGGGACTGGTGTCAGGACGTTCCTTTCGGGCCACGTGTCCCTCGGCCAGGTTACGATCCAAAAGTGGGGGAATGAGGAGCAGAAGCAGCGGTATCTTCCTCCCGCTACCCGTGGGGAGAAGATCATGTGTTTCGGGTTGACCGAGCCGACGGCGGGCAGTGATCCTGCGTCGTTGCGGACGACGTTTGAGGACAAGGGCGGCTACTATCTCTTGAATGGTAGCAAGGCTTGGATTTCGAATGGTAACATTGCTGATGTGTCTCTGATCTTTGCTTTTCCGAAGGGGAAGACGGAGGGGATGTGCGCGTTCATTGTTGAGAA
>DAFH01000004.1 GCA_002495485.1 Candidatus Bathyarchaeota archaeon UBA185 | reverse complement strand
CCGCCGCTGAACTCGTGCGGATAGTTGTCGACGCGTTCGGGATCGATCCCGACGAGCTCGAAGAGCTTCCGGGCGCGCTCCCACGCGGACTTGTTGTCGGTGTCCGGCTCGTGGGTCCGTATCGCCTCAACGATCTGGTCTCCCACCTTGAAGACCGGATTCATCGCGTTCATCGCACCCTGGAAGACGATGGCGATACCCTTCCAGCGAATCTTCCTCATCTGGCCCTCGGACAAAGGCACCAGATCAGTACCGTCGAAGATTATCTTGCCATTCCGTATCATCCCACCCTGCGGAAGAATCTTGAGAATCGACAACGCGACAGTGGTCTTTCCACAGCCAGACTCGCCGGCAAGGCCCAGAGCCTCACCCTTACCGATCCGGATGTTCACACCCTCCGCCGCCCGGACCCAGCCGCTCTGGGTCCGATAGTTGGTCGTCAGGTCTTGCGTCTCTAGAATCGCTGACATCTGACTGTCGCTCTCGTCCTTCTCGAATTTGAAAACCGTTCCGCTTCAATTAAGCTTTGGGGGAAGAACCCAAGAGCTTTCTGGACGCGAGGACCCCGTGGCGATAAGAGTCTCGGTCAGACGTAGTCTCTCGACTCGAGGCCTCGGATGTCGGTAGGATCGCGGGATTCTCGCGCGGGTAGATTTATAGGACTTCATTTCGAAACCCTAGACCGTCCGGAAAAGAGTTGCCGGCTTTGGCCCGAAAAATGCCCCGCATGATTCTCATACCAGTCCTACTGCTGGTTCTCACAGTTCCCCCACTTCTCGTCCCGGCCAGGGCTACCGGCATAACAGCAACGGTGAACCAGAACTCGGTCTCCTTGACAATGAACTACGCGGTGGTCGAGAATCTCACAACCTCGATGCCATTGTTCAACATCGCTCTCGACCAGTCGAGCCCGATCGTCCAGCAGATCCAGACCGGATTCCAGTCAGCCGCCCCGAAGGCGCACANNATCAACAACAGCACCGGCCTCTGGATGTTACAGGAGAACTATACGATGACCGTCTCAGGCGTCACAACCAACACTGGCGGAAGAGTCCAGGCCGACATGTCCTTCCTCACCTCGAGGAACAACCAGTCGATCATAGTCTCCGGCAACGAGCTCAACAACATCGGCCAAGCCTATATTCTCCAGGGATTCCAGAGATTCCCGCCACANNAGCAACACACGCTACTTTGCAGAGCCAGGCGAATTCACCCAGCCGCTGATCCCTCAACAGACTACACAGAGCTTCAGCATCCTAGACTTCAGCTGGATCAAACCAACCGACTGGACCGGAGGCTACACGCCGTTCGCCACATCCAGCGTCTGGAACTTTCGGCCCGCGACCCCACCCTTCAACGTGTCCGTCGGAGTCGGCCTCACCTCTGAGCAGACCTTCCTAAAGGTGTACACGGCTTACACCACCTCGTCGCTACAGATCACTGCGCCCCCATCCTCGCAGCTCAACTTTACGACCATCACGTTCGACATCCCGACAATGGCCGAGACGGTGATGCCGATCATAATCGTCGCAGCACTGATCATCGCTGTCGCCGCGTTCCTAGTTGAGAGAAGAGTCACAAGGTCGACCCGCCAAGCGAAAGGGCGAAAACGCTAGCACTACCACAGCCACGATCACCCAACTCCTAGGGAGTTCTCCGAGTTTGCTGGAGGAGGCAATGAACAGGAGGGAACGATGACTCAGACAGATGTCAGATGAGCGTGTCTACTGTTTCTTCTTGGCCTCTTCGACATACTCTTGCATCGCACGGTCTCGCCGCTGCTGGGAGACCGGCTCGCCGATGGTCTTACGGTCCTTGCTCTTGATGTAGACAGCTGAAGAGAAGGCGCCCATGAAGAGAGCGTAGGGAATCCAGGAGCCGTAGGCTACGGTCAGAGCGGAGGCCACCATGGCGACTAGGAAACCGACGAGCATCAGAAACAGCTGGAGCAGTGGATGCATCAAAACCGGGACTGTACTGCTACTTAAAACGGCTTGCCCTTTCCCGTCAATGGTCTAGGAGCCCGACTGCTCGATAGGCACGAGTGCCATTCGAAACGGTTAAGGTCCTACGGACAGATTTCCCGTTATTTCCCGGTCTATCTTCGTCTTCTGAGCTTCGGGTTGAACATCTCGTCCAGCGCGTAGCCTATCAGGACGAACGAGAGCGAGACTAATGCGATAGCAAAGCCCGGCGGAATTACCCACCACCAGTCGGCCGTGGCGCTGACGAGGAAGTTGTCGTTGAGAATCTTACCCCAGGACTCGATGTTCGGCGGCCCGAGACCGAGAAACGCGAGAGCCGCGTAGGTGAGAATTGAGCCCGGAACGCTCAACGCCAGGTTCACGTAAGTCAAACCGATCAGGTTCGGAAATAGATGCCTCGACAGTATACGACCGTTACCCGCCCCAGCCGCCCGGGCGGCCTCGATGAAGGGCCTCTCCCTTAACGTCAAGACCTGGGAACGGATAACTCTAGCAAAGCCCATCCAAGAGAAGAACGCTATGATCGTGATAATGGTCAGTTCACCCGGTGAGAGGATGACGACCAGAATTATCGCGAGCGGAAGGAAGGGAATGGTCAGGAAAATGTCCGTGATACGCATCAAGATTTGATCCACGATGCCACCCATCAGACCCGCCAGAAGACCAACGATCAATCCGACGCCGATACCGAGCAGAGCTGATACCAGCCCGACCACCATGGACGGGGCCGTACCCTGCAGATCCCGCGTCAATAGATCATTCCCACCATTGTCCGTGCCGAGCAGACCCCAGGAGGTTCCCCAGAGCTGCAACTGGAAGTTCGTAATCTTGACCGACTGGATTCCNNACTTCGACGCCGTAAATGTAGGACTGGTCGGAGGAGAAGATGATGTTCGAAACTGGAAAGCTCGGCGAATTCGTCCCAAGGTTCGTCGCAGTGTTTAGAGCTTCAGGGGGTTTGGTCCAGTTACCGCTCTGAGTCAGGTTCTGATCCCAGAGGATGAAATTGAGCCCGCCAGGCTGATAGATGTACACGGTGACATGAATAGGATTGGCAGATGTGGCGCCAGTCGGAAAGACTGAGATGGTTCCGAGGAAGCTGGCCGGCGGCCCATGGTATGGATAGAGGAACGTTTGATTGACCAAGCCCGTTGCTACACCAGGGCCCATATGCGCTAGCAACATACTCCCAGTGGTCGGGACCGTCGGATCTCCCTGCCGAGCGAATGACACCGCAAGACTCGACAGATCCTGTCTTGACCCGGATACGGTTAGGGCTTGTAACGATGCGGGCGTCGAGAACGACGGATCGTTCACGGCCAACAGGTTCTTGCTTAGATAGAAGCCATCGGGGAAGTATGTCACCCAGTCCGGAGGAGCGTCGGGACCCGCAACCTTCTGAACGTCATGGTACGGGGTCAGTACGGGCGCGGCGACGGCGATGAAGCTTGACAATACGAGGATAATCACTCCAACCGCCGCCATCCTATTCTTCATCAACGCCTTGAGCAGACTGGTGATGCGGTGAAGCTGGAAACGCCAGTACGATTTCATGTACGACTCGTCAGACACGCCTAGCGCCTCCCAACCAAATCATCGCCCTGTCTGCTATTCATAGCGGATACGCGGGTCTACAATTCCGTAAAGAACATCCGCGATAAAGTTGGCAGCGATGACGGTGAGAGCGATGAGATAGAACATCGCCTGCATTACTGGATAGTCCTTCACGGTCACCGCCTGGAAGAGCCAGAATCCCAGACCATTCCAGGCAAAGACCGTCTCGGTTATGATGGCGCCGGCAAGTATTCCACCAAACGCCAAGGCGCTGGCAGTAATCACAGGAAGAGAGGCGTTCTTGAACGCGTGACGAAAGAGTATCACTCTCTGCGACAGACCCTTCGCCTTTGCCGTGACGATATAGTCCTCGTTCAACGCCTCGATCATTGTAGCCCGGGTCAAGAGAACGAAACCGCCGTATGTGAACAGTGTCAAGGTCAGGGCCGGGAGGAATAGATACTGTAGTCTAACGAAGAACTGGGTGATAAGGTCCGGGGCAAGTCCAGGCTGAGTGAAGTATGAAGGTTCGACGCCTCCAGACGGAAACCAGTGCAGGTTGATTGCGAATATCAGTATCAGGACTAGTCCGATCCAGAAGGTGGGGAGGGAAAACGTCGCGAGAGAAGCGGTAACCGAGAGACTGTCTAGAAAGCTGCCGCGTTTGGCCGACGCGATGATCCCGAGAACGACACCGATGATAATGGCGAAGATGGTTGAAGTGCCGAGAAGGATTAGGGTGTTCTGAAGCCTCTGCTGCTGGATAATCTGGGTAGCTATGGGAAGTCCGTTCTGGAAAGATATTCCAAACTGGAACGTGAGCATGTTATGAATGTACGCGACGAACTGGGCCTCCCGCGACGCGTGACAATTCCACAGAGCGCAGAGCCTAGCTACCGCGAGCGGGTTCGAGGCGATACGAGGATTCATTGTGAGAAACGACTCTGCACCACTCTGTCCCGGGATGCCCTCGAATATCAGCCAGTTTACGATGATAACCATGAAGACAAGGATGACGGTGTATACGAGCCTTCTCAACAGGAAGGAGCGCAGAGTCAACGCAAAGACAAGAAGTAGCGAGACCCGTGATTTATTTGAGGCTTGCCCCTATCGCCGCAAAAACCTCAAGCCCCATGCCCTCGGAACGGCAGGGTTCCCGCCCGCCTCCATAGGGCACACGAGCTCCCAGGACCAGCTCCCGGCAGTCACTCCAGCTCCTCTAGTAACGACGGGGGACGGATTCAGGACTGTTAGAAGATAAAAAGAAAAAGGAAAAGGGGTTTGGCTTTTTCCGCGCTTAGCTTAGCAGTTGTATCCGCCGCTCGGGTACGCTGTCGCTGCTCCGACTGGAGCTGCGCATCCGATGACGCTTGCCGGTGCTAGGGTGGATGTGCTTGTGCTGAGTATGTTGCTGCCTACCTCGTAGAATGTCGCCGCATAGCCTCCGATACCCGGTAGGACAGTTCCTGTCCATCCAGCATTAGCCGCAGTACACGGCGTAATGGTGGTTCCAGGAATCGTGTAGCCTGCCGCGCACGTGAGGATCAGCTGCGTACCGGTTGTCTTCTCTGTGCTGAATCCTATCCAGCTGATACCCTTGAACGAGTTGACCTTCAAGCGCTGGCTCAACCCGACAGGGTTGGTTCCCGTACCACCTGGGTTACCGATTCCCTGTGCCCAGTGTGGACAGTTGGCCGACGGAGTCGAAGAGTGACAGCTGTTGACCGTCAACACCTTCGAAAAGTCAGCGCTACCAGAGCCGATGTCGCCCGTCCAGATGTAGTTTGCTAGTGCGCCGCTGCTGTGGAAGTAGTCGCTACTAGAGCCCGCATTGCCGCAGGTTGTGCCAGTCGATGTTAGGGTACAGCCCGTCCTTGTCAAGGTGAAGTCGCCGAGACCGAAGGCAGGAGCCTGAGTATTGTCGATACTGCAGCCTCCACCGAGGGTTCCGACGGCCGGGTGACCTGTACCACCAATGCTCTGGCAGGTGTATGCCGACGATCCGATGATGAAGTTGTTCGCCAT
>DAFH01000167.1 GCA_002495485.1 Candidatus Bathyarchaeota archaeon UBA185 | reverse complement strand
ATAAGATGGGTATACTACAACGGCGGCCGATACTGGAAAGCGTACCTAGACTCCTACAACAAGTACCGATTCCCACTCATCTTCACATCCTTCATGATGGGCGAGGCGTGTGCCTCGAAGCTCTTCCACGAAATGAGCATGAAGGCAGAGCATCCAGCCTTCAAAGAAGCATTCACCAACATCGCGCGTGACGAGTCTAGACACCTCGCCTACACCTGGCTCGTCCTGGAACAGGCGATTCCAACGCTCACGGAGATGGAGAAGCAGGTCCTCCCGAAACGTCTAAGACATGGATTCACTTTTCTCTCCATGATTCTCTATCAGCCGCCGAAAGATTTCTGGCAGCTACCTCCGGACTTTCTCGATGTCCAGAACCGGATGGAGGAGATGGCTAGGGACGCGGGACTGGGCGTTCTAACACTGGACGAGAAGCGCAAGGCCTGGAGAACGGCTATCATGGAGATCAAGAGAAAACTGGACAAGTACAATCTTCCTTTCCCAGACCTTCCCGAGATTGAAGTGTCAGGCAGAGGCTAGATCAGCAAACGGCAAATAATCATCAACCGACCCCGATCTTTGATCTCGCGTGCCGTGCAAGTGTAAGACGTGTGGCCAAGTCTTCCCGAGTGCAAAGCAGAGAGATACTCACGTCGCCAAAGCTCACTCGAAGAAGTAGGCCACGAATAAACGAGTCAAATCCGGGGAGCCGACCTAGCCTAGCTTCCATGGATGTCTTTCTCTTCGAGAACCCCTAACATAGTCCGGACATGAAGGGGACTGCGACGAAGCTGGCACCTGCAAGCTAGACTCGAGAGCTAATCGCACTAATGGTGTGTGAGGCGGAGAGCGGGGCGAGGCCCTCCGCCTGTTGTGAAGACGAGCCCGTGGACTGGGATCGGGAGCAGTGCGATTGTGAAGAGGGGGACGATCCGTTCCGTTCGAACCATGATGCTGTCACGAAGGACAAGGCTCCCGACATCCCCCGGTCGGATCACAGGTCGAACCAATCGAATCGTCAGTACACGTTGACCATTCGGGCTAGAATTTGGACCATCTCGAAGGAGTCTCAGGATAACCAAGCTAGCCATGGAGCGTGTTCTGCGATACGGACATGGAACTGTCGGCTCAGTAGGGACCGTATCAATTAGTTCAGACAGAGGACCACGCGGGGCTGCTAGGCTATGTGGAGGGCGTTGGCGACGTTCAGTCTTGCGGCCCTGGCCGCGGGATACAACCCTCCAATAAGAGCCGTTGCCAGTGCAATGGTGAAGGCTTCTCCGATCAGTTGCGCTGGGACGTCTAGGGTTATCGTTATGCCGATTAGGGATGGGATTGTTAGGAGGTTGGCGGCTAGCGTTCCCAGAATGATTCCGGCCGCGCCTCCAATGACGCCTAGGACGAGTGCTTCTTGGAGAAAGTGTGTTAGGACTTGGCTGGTTCCCATGCCGATGGCCCGCATGATGCCAATTTCCCGCCTACGTTCCATCACTGCCATGAGCATCGTGTTCAGGACGCCAAAGACTCCAGCCGCGACGGCCATGCTCGAGACGAGCGCAATGTTTCCCTGGAGAACAGTAATAGGCTGGCTGAAATCCGCGACATACTGATCCTCCGTCTTAACCACAAGGTCGGGATGAGCAGACTCGACACGATTCTTCACGTCGTCCATCGTTGACTTGTCGTGAAGCTTGAGAATCACCGCAGAGATCAGTCCCTGCTTGTCGAAGAGCCTCTGCGCCAGAGGAAGGGCCATGTTGATGTCATAATCATCGACAGACCCATCCGTAGTGAAAATACCAGCCACTCTCAGCGAGTGAGCGCTGGGAGCTTGGCCGATGCTGACGTTGTCGCCGGCTTGAAGGCCGAGGACCTTGGCGGCTTGGACGCCCACTGCGATCGAGTCGTTCGTCGTGTCCGTGATGTAGCCCCCGGACACGGGGTGGACCTGGTAGAAGCTTGCCACGCGAGAGGGCAGTAGGGCGTTGATGACTACTGTCTGGGTAGAGGTCGGCGTTGTGAGAGGCAGTACCTGGATGATGTAGGGATAGACCGCGGCGACCTCTGGATAGGCGGCTATCTCCCAGGCAACGCTCTCGTTGATGATACTGTAGGGAGCTGCGAGCGCTGTCTGCTGCAAGACCACAAGGTCGATGCCCAGCTTCTGAAAGCTTGGAACGATCTTGTTCTCAGTCGAGTATCCAACTGACAGGAACAGGAGGGAAAGCATGACCACCATCGTTATCCCGAGAATCGTTAGGCCCGTCCTCGCCTTTCGACGCATGAGGCTCTTTAGCGCTAGACGCCACAACTGAGACGACCAACTATTGTGGAAGAGGCCAGCTCAACATCTTCGTTGATAAGTTATCCGGAGCGGAACACTCAGATGGACTAGGTATCAACGATACGTGTTGGCGACACGTCAGCCCTATTAGCAAAATTGGACCATGCAGGATGCGAACTTCCGTTGGACCATCGATCAACAGTCAAGGCCGCGCGAATCGCGGGGGCATGGTACCTGCTGCTCGCCGTCGTGGCCCCGTTCGGTCTCCTCTACACTCCAACCCTGATCGTAGCAGGAGATGCGAGTGCGACAGCGCGCAACATCCTAGCCTCAGAGACACTCTTTCGACTGGGCATAGCCTCGGAACTAGCCTCAGCCGTCGTCTCCATCTTCCTAGTCATGGCACTGTACAGACTGCTCAAAGACATCAACAAAGGATACGCCCGGATGATGGTGATACTGGGAGCGCTTGTCTCCGTCCCGATCTCGTTCCTTAACATCCTGAACGAAGTCGCCGCCCTAGAACTGATACACGGCCCAAGTTTCTTGTCGACGTTCAGTCAGAGCCAGCTCCAATCTCTCGCCTTGCTCTTCCTCGACCTGCACAGCCAAGGACTGCAAATCGTCGGAATCTTCTTCGGCCTCTGGCTATTCCCATTCGGACTCCTAATCTACAGGTCCCGGTTCATCCCACGAATATTCGGACTATTACTGATCATCAACGGCTTCGGATATCTATTGAACAGCACTGCTTCACTGTTCCTACCAGCTAATGCGAANNATGCGAGTTCCGTTTCCTCCATTGCAATGTTACTCGACTTGGTTGGCGAGCCTCCAATGGTGGCATGGCTCCTGATCAAGGGAGCGACCATACAGAACATTACCCAATCCCCGACAGGTCCAAAAGGGGGCAATTGACACGACTTCGAACACGACTCATAGCGATACGAGTAGACTGTTTCGAATCGGCGGTATTGCCGGACTCCTCTTCGCTTTCCTCTACATCGTGATCGTCATACTCTACTCGGTGTCAGGTTCTCCACCGACCAGTGGCGAGGCCTGGCTCAACTACCTAGCGGGAAAGACCATGCTCTGGTGGGCTATCATCGGTCTCTCGATACTGACGGATCTTCTTCTAGCACCGTTCGCCTTGTCCATGTACCTAGCCTTGCGACGCGTAGATCGGAATCTCATGCTCGTAGCCACATTCTTTACGGGACTGTTCATTCTCCTCGACCTGGCGGTCACATGGCCGAACTATTCCTCGCTCGTCTCCCTCAGCAACAGCTACGCGGTGACCACCGACAGCACTCAACGAGCAGCCTACACAGCGGCTGCCGACTACGCGTCGGCAGTGCTATCCTCCCCCACCATCCCGGTCTATAACACTCTCACACTCTCGCTCGGAATCCTGATCACAGGAATAGTCATGCTGAAAGGCGTCTTCAGGAAGAGCATCGGATACCTGGGCATACTCACAGGCATAGTTGGAAGTATTTCGGTGATAGGTGCGTGGCTGGTGGCCGGCCTGGGATCGGCGATAATAATCGCCTCTGTTCTTACTCTTGTCTGGGTCTTCTTCGCANNGTGTGAGGCGGAGAGCGGGGCGAGGCCCTCCGCCTGTTGTGAATTTGCGATCTGGAGCTAGTATCGGGAATGGTACGGTTTTGTGAGCGGTGGGACGATTCGGTAGATTCGAACCGTGATGCTGTCACATTGACAAGCTCCCGACATCTTTGGTCGGATCGCAGATCGAACCATTCAATCGAATCGTCGTTTCAGAGGTGATCGTCTCGGTCGGAATATGAGCTGTGTCGAAGTAGTTTCTATCTAGATAGCATGCCAATAGAGACCACTGTGCGATACGGACAGCAAAGTGTCGCTCAATAGGAACCCTCGTTCAACCAGCTCAATCGATCATGTTTCCCCGTGAAGCCAGGGTATCCCTCATAGGGGCATCCCCCATTCCAGCTGTTCAGACTATTGTCAGAAACAAGGTCAATGGTTTCGAGGTCGTGACACTATACTGGACCATCCTATTGCAGGTAAGGAAATTGCAGTCCAACCTTTTCAATGGTCGATTACGGACTGGTGTGTCCGGAAACGCGATGAGCGAATTGATCTCGATGGATCGAGGCGGAAGGTTGAGGCCCTACCTATGGACTTCTCTTACCGCTTCGATACTGATACTCGTCTCAAGCACGCTGGGAATTTTCGTGAGTGGAACCTACGCAAGGTACACTTCGAATCTCGCAAATCAGGCAAGGGCTCAGGACGTGGTCGATCTGATTGCTGTCGGCCTGCTCTTGGTAGGAACGTATCTCATGACCAGACGATCGGTGCGAGGATTCCAGCTGTGGGCAGGCGCGTTGCTCTTCCTAATCTATGCGTTTGTCATCTACGCCTTCGGGGCCCCGTTCAACGAACTCTTCCTCCTCTACGTTGCAATACTCGGGCTCGTCGTCTACACGTTCATCGGAGGAGTACTCCGACTCGACTTTGAAAAGATAAAAGAAGTTGCGCCGGACNNAAGAAGTTGCGCCGATGTCGCGGAGAACGAGACTCGTCCTAGGCTCAGCACTCGCGATTCTGGGAATCCTGTTCTACTTCATCTGGCTCAGCGAGGACGTCCCAGCCCTCCTCAATGGAACGGTGCCCGCGAGCATTACGCAGGCGGGAGAGGTGGTGAACCCGGTGCACGTACTGGACATGGCGCTCTATCTTCCAGCCCTGATAATCACAGGCATATCACTGTGGAGGGACAGGTCGTTGGGATACACGCTCGGTCTCCCACTCTTGGTTTTCAGCATTCTGACCTTCGTCGCGATCGGTTTCATTTTCGTTCTATGATAGGAGGAGTAGAGTAAGACACACCACTCAAATGAGTGATTCAGGAAACGCGAGAGACATTCTATCGTAGCAGGGATGTAACCGTTCCAACCACGGTGGGCCACGCGCTCGAATCCGGATCAATGAGCTCGAAATGGCCCACCCCTTCAAGTCGGGAGAGTCTGCAGTTCTCACCTAGCTGTTCGGCCTTTCGGACAAACTGTTCGGACATGGAGAAAGGAACGACATCGTCAGCGACACCGTGGATCAGCACCTGTCTCGCTCCGTTGGGTAGAAGCTCAATGGGGCTTCCGGCATCATATCTCTCCGGGTATTGATCCGGAGATCCGCCGATGAGTCTTGTTATGATTCCATGTCCCAGTCGTTCCCTCCACCCCAACCGCAGATCGGACACACCGATCNNAACCGCAGATCGGACACACCGGCGAGAGAGATCGCGTTTTCGAAAACGGATTTCGCGCTGTCATGAAGAACCGAAGTCTTGGGTACTCTGTGTCGACTGACCAGCCAGAGCGCCAGGTGGCCACCCGCAGAATGTCCCATGACAGCCGTCCGCGTCAAGTCGACACGCCGATCCAATGAGAGGGTTCTTGGAATCTGGTGAGAGGCGAGGCTGATGTCTTGAAAAGTTCCAGGCCACCCACCGCCGGCATCTCCTATCCGTCGGTATTCGAGATTGCACGTGACGATGCCTCTGGCTGTTAGGTCAGCACAGAGCTGGCCGGTGTGTTTGAGGTCGTAGGCAGACTGCCAGAAACCGCCATGAATCATCAGCAGCAAGGGAAACGGTCCTCGTCCCTCCGGGAAGCGCAGATCGGCGAAGTGGAGGGGATCTGCCCCGTACGTTATGCGCCTGTCATAAGGGGGTGGACTCCTTTCCAGAATATCGCTCAGTCTCAGCTACCTCTTGTATTCAAGGCTGCTACTAGAAGAAATCCTCGAGTCCAAATCGTTTAGTTACTTTCATAATGGTACCTACAAGTTTTGTGTCCCGAGACGATCAGTTGGAACTGTGAAAGCCACGAAGGGGAAGAATTCGATCGTCGGCGTGCTTTCACTCGCGAGAGACCTCCGCCGAGCCACGGATTCTCTCTCAGTAGCCATGGAGACAAACGGCAAGGGATTTCACGGGTTTATCGTCGAGCTACCCGGCGCCTTTGTCAGAGGAGGTACCGAGCAAGAAGCTGTCTCCAAGGTTCACTGGGAAGCCAGATCCTATCTGAAATGGCTGGGCCAGAAACGCATATCTTTCCCCAAGCCCCGGATTGTTCAAACACACCGATGTACGCTTATGGTTGAAGATGCTGATTGCGAGATTCTTCTGGTTGACGATAAACGACCGATGAGCGAACAAGAGTTTCGGTCGTTGGTCGAACTCGCGTCATTTTCAGGGCTTACTTTCAACGCTCTCTTCGATTCCGTGCGCCTCAAAGATTGGGTTGACGAAGCTCGAATCAGGACAACGTTCTACGGCCAGAACAAGAAGACGATCCGGGAAATATTCGAGCACGTGAACCAGACCCAGTACTACTACCTCTCTAGGACAGGCCTCTCATTGAGAGAGGACGAAGCGGACCCCTTCACGAAGGTCCGTGCCAACATCCTTGACGAGGTTGGTTTTCTTTTTAGAGAGAATGGAAACTCGAAGACATACGCTATTGACAGCGAAGAGTGGACCCTGAAGAAAATACTGAGACGTTTCATCTGGCATGACAGGATACACGGAAAGGCCATCGTCAGAATACTTGAGAAACAGCGGCAGCTCGGGTTCATCCAGCGCTATCAGGATCCATTCAAGTTCGAGATGCGTCCAGACGAATCCGCGACTACCTATCCTCCTGGGAGCCCGCTTAAGTGAGCATGGGCGCACACAGGGACGTGAACCAACGATTGGTGTGCGAATCAAGTATTTCGACGAAGCGAAGATGGCCGAGATTCAGGAGGCGCTCGACTCTGAGGTTCTCAAATGGAAAGACGTTGTCTCCAGACCGATGATGGGCTGCCTCTGCTATTTCCGCAAAAGAAAATTCATCTGCTTCCTCGTTACGGACGGCATCGTCCTCATGAAACTCTCGGACAAGGATCAGGCGATGCTCAAAGGGAAGTTCGGAGGGAAACCGTTCGAAATGGCCGGGCAAACAGGCAGAATGTGGGTTACGCCATTGAAGTCTGCAAGAGATCTGGAACTGGTTATGCCGTTTGTCAGGAAGAGGTACGACGAAGCGCTGTAAAGCCAGACGTCTAGCCCACAGGAGCCACCTGGAGCCAGTTTGAAAGCAAGAACAGAAACCGGGCAGGCGATACGAGTAGATAGAACGACGAATCTGAGTATTTAGCCGGTTTGNNCAGTCGTATCTCTCGGCGCCGCGGGAGCTGCATGGCTCCTGAGCAAGGCCATGATGACACTGTTGTTCAGAGAGTAAACGCGAACCTTTGGACAGAACCCCCCTGATCATTGTCCGTCCAAGTGTAGTGTTCTTGGTACAGTGTCGGTCAAGGTTAATTGTGGCTCATGCAGGCGTGAGCCTACTTTGGCAGTCATAACCGATCCAGNNTTAAGAGTTCGATTCGTCCCTTTCACGCCTCCGCATAGTACTTGAAGGACAATCGTGTGAGGGTGAGGCAGCCTTGACGTCGATAACCGATCCCGTAGTCTTGGCGACTATTGTCCAGACGGTTGTTATCACGTTGACGCTTCTGATCTTCATCCTCTCGTTTCGCAGCCAGGATAAGGCGATCAGGGAGCAGGCCTACCAGAGGGTAATGGACGACTATGGTGACATTATGAGGCGTCTGTCGGACACGCCTGAGTTGTACAAGTTTCAGATAGAGCTCTTCAATACGATTGGCCGCCCGCTTACTAGTGGTGGGAAGGAGTTGACCCGGGAGGACATGGTCGCCCGCAACTATGTTATCGGCATGTACGGGTTCTTCGAGAGGTTGCACGCTCTCTATCGACGAAAATGGATAGACCAAGATACCTGGCGGCAGTGGGCAGCCTTCCTGAATCTAATGGCCCGGCATCCCCTCTTCAAGGACGTTCACGAATCGTCCAAGGAAATGTGGGACCAGCCCTTCGTAGAATATGTAGACGGCATTCTGCGGCACAATACTTGAGGACTCTTGGTGATGAGCGAGAAGCCTTTGGGAAAGATCATCGATATCCACGTTCATATGTCTGAACGGCAAGACGACGCTCTTATCCCATACGCGCGGATGAACGGTCTAGGCTACACGCAANNACACGCTGGACGAGCTTTTGAAAACCATGCGCGAGTCCAGAATCGAACGAGGTCTACTCCTCAGTCCACCACTCGAGGGACCCGATCATTCCATACTACCGAACGAAGATGTCATCACCATGTGCAAAAAGAGCCAGGGGATACTTGTGCCGGTGATTACCGTAGAACCGACAGCAAGAGAAGTGCAGAACATCATCGAACTCGCCGAGAACAACGAGAAGGACGTTAAGGTATTCAAGATCCGGCTCGGCTACGTCAACGCTTCCTCGGACAGTCACGTCTTCGATCCAATCTACGACTATGCCGAGGCTGAGGGTCTACCAGTTCTCTTCCACACGGGCGACACGGCGTTCAGCACTGGAGACCTGGCCAACGCGCATCCGCTAACGCTTGACAGGCTGGCCAACAAGAGGGAGCAGCTGACCATCGTTCTCTGCCACTNNCTTCGGCAATCCATGGTTCGAGGATGTTGCGGAGCTGATCTACAAGCATCCTAACGTCTACGCGGACACTTCTGGACTCATCACAACCCACGGTGCCTACGCACGCAAGTATGCGGACTGGGTTGCACGGAAGATTAGCGAGGCTGTCTATTTCGCCGACAGCGCGGAAAAAGTGATGTTTGGAACCGATTACCCGATCACGAAGCACTCCGACGCTCTAGAGCTCATCAGGAAACTGGATGTGGAAGAACAGGACAAGGAGAAAATCCTGGGGCAGAACGCGGCACGGGTCTTCGGACTATGACAGCCCAAGAGAATATCGAGATCGTAGACGTTCCTCCGGAGAAGAGGCCGGGTCTCGACTATATTCTGGAGGAGAGCTTCGAGGGATGGTACCTCTGGCATTCGAGGAGAAGACTTCGGGACGTTGAGATAGTCAGAGCCGCAATGTCCTCAGACAAGCCGGTCGGGCTGGTGATGACCAAGACACTCGACCCGAACATAGGATATGTGTACTACATCGCAGTAGCGAAGGCCCAGCGAAGGAAGGGCATCGCGAAACTGTTGTTGGAGGACTCTCTTCGACTCTTCAAGTCAGCGGGCGCGAAGGACGTCTTTGCTAGCGTAGAGGAAGACAACGCGCCCTCGGAAGGACTCTTCGCGTCGGAGGGGTTCACACCAACGAGCTTCAACGAGGTCTCGAAGAAGTATGGGAATCTTCACACGGTGAACATGTACCGGGTGATGACGGTCGTTCCAGGCGAGGTCTTGCTCCACAAGGTCATGTCCTAGTTGCTAGTGAAGGGAAGGGTTCTTCCACCGATGTGGAAATTCGACTAGCTGACTATCGATTGTGCGATGGAGACTATGCCAGCGATGTTGGGTAAGAGCTGGCTGGGAATGTTGTGGCGCTCTTTCAGATAGTCCGGCGAGTTGAATGAGACCCGGACCTTTCCTTTCTCGTCTTCCGAGACGAGGATTTTGAGGGGGAGGTCGATCGCGAGGGTCGGTGTGGCTATCATCAAAGGCGTCCCGGCTTTCGGGCTTCCAAAGATCAGCATTCGCGTCGGTTTCATCTTCAGCCCGGCCCGCTCCGCGTCGCCACTGAAGTCTATACGGGCGAAGACTGTGAGTCCTCGCGACGAGACGCCGGACTCGAGCCGTTTGAAGGTGTCCTCGAACGAATGATTGCTCGACAACTGCACGACACCTTTTCCTCGTTGCTCTACCGCGTTCGGCTCCATCAAGGTAGCTCCGCCAAGCGACAGGATGTGTCAGGCTATAAGCATCGTAGACCGCGAGCTTCTCATAGCGTCGGGGGGTCGATTCTGCTCAGCCTTTTTCTGCGCTTGATACTCCGAAAGGTCTCGCATCGCCAGAGCGTCAAATCGTCTTTCACGCTCATCGTCTGGAGGACCCAGACTCTTGCCCACTCTGCCTCGCGCCAGGTCGTCGAGCAGATGGGCAAATTCATGTCCGAGCGTCAGCAGCGGGTTTCTTGCGATTCTGTAAACTGTGATAAGGAATTCCGGATGGCCATTTCTCTCGCGGTAGGAGAGGAGACCGTCGTAATAACCAGGTCTCGAGCCGCGTAGCGGAGGAGGCGGGTCCGGGTCGTATGTCAGGTAGACTCGTCTAGGATCAATGTTGTACTTCTCGCAGAGGAACGCGAGGAAGCCTGTGAGACCCTCGGGGTAGCGCGTGCCGGTGGTGGCCATCTAGTTGTAGCGAGTGTTCGGGACTGAATAAGAAGGATTCCGAGGGAGACTGGGATGAGGATTGGGTTAGTGAGGGTCGAGTATCAATAGTCGAGCTTCGTTATCTGTATCAGGTTGCCGCAGGTATCGTCGAAGACGGCTATTGTTGAGCCCGTAGTCTTGGTAGGCTCCTTCGTGAATCTCACTCCGAGCTTCTTCAGCCTCTGGTACTCCTTCTGAATGTCGTCGACGAAGAACATTGTTGCTGGAATGTTCTGCTTGAAGATTGATTCCTGATAGGTCTTGGAGGCCGGGTTAGCGTTTGGTTCGAGGACGAGCTGCACCCCGTTCGGATCCTCGAAGGAGACAACCGTCAACCATCTGTAATTGCCTGCGGGGATATCCATCTTCTTTGAGAAGCCCAGGGTCTTTGTGTAGAAGTCGAGCGCTCTATTCTGATCGTTTACGAATACGGCTGTCAGTTTGATCTGCATAATTTGATACGATTCGTGGACCGTTAGTTAAGGCTTGACGTTTTCGAGAAACGTTGCGGAGGGCACGAAGAACAAACACCCCGTGACTGCGCGGCTGAAATCCAGCAGCTGGTCGTAGTTGCCTTTGGGCTTGCCGACGAACATGTTGTGAAGCATCTCCTCGATCGTCTTTGGCGATCGACTGTAGCCGATAAAATATGTCCCGAACTCTTTCTCTCCCGCATTCCCGAAGGGCATGTTGTCCCGGAGAATCTTGATCTCCTTACCGTCCCTCACAACCTTGTTCAGGGCATTGTGCGCGTAGGTCGGCTTGGTCTTGTCGTCCAGCTCCACATCGTTCAACTTCGTACGGCCGACAATCTTCTCTTGCCTCTCAACCGGGACAGCATTCCACGCCGTGAGATCGTGAAGATACTTCTGCACAATCACATAGCTGCCGCCCGCAAACATGGGATCCTCACCGGCTATCAGCGTGGCCTCGACCGCCTCCTCTCCCTTCGGATTCTCCGTCCCGTCAACGAAACCGATTAGGTCCCGGCTGTCAAAGTAGCGGAACCCGTGAACCTCGTCAGTCGAGCTGATCGCGGGTCCAAGTCGTGTGGTGATCTGGGTCGCAAGCTCGAAGCAGAGGTCAAATCGTTGCGCTCGAATGTGGAAGATCAGGTCGCCCGGCGTCGAGACGGCGTGGCGCTTTCCCTCGCGGATCTCTCGAAACTTGTGAAGTTCAGCCGGGAGAGGCTTTCCGAAGATCCAGTCCCAGGCCTCGGACCCGATGCCCATAACGCACGACAGAGTTCCCTCCTGTTCACGAAACCCGACGGAGCGTACGAGCGCAGACAAGTCTGCACAGAGACTTTGGACCACGCTCCTGTTCTTTGCACTCTGGTTCAGGACTACGACTAGAAAGATTGCGGCTCGAGTTAGTCCCGTTGCAACGGGCTGTGGAACGGGGATCGGTTCATTTGACTCTCGGGGCGTCATACGTCGCAGTTAGTTATTGGTAGTTGGAAAACTCTTGCTATCCAGTCGGGGGTCATGCTGATTTTCAGCGGGGCCTGGTGTACGATTATCTAACCCCCTCCCACGCCTCTCTTGCGAGAGGTCAAGTCACGTGAGGAAGCTGATCGTTTCGATGTTTCTGTCTCTCGACGGTTTCGTGGTTGGGCCGAAGGAGGAGATGGACTGGGTCACGAACAACTTTGATCCAGAAGAAGAAGGACCGGACATGGCCGAGCTTCAGGCCAATGCTGGCGCGTTTCTCCTAGGCCGGCAGACGTATCAGATCATGGCGAGCGCCTGGCCGAACCAGACAGAGGCGACGTCCCCTGGGGCGGATGCGATGAACAAAACTCCGAAGATCGTCGCGTCGAGCACTCTGAAAGAGGTCCCATGGGGCAAGTATGCAAATGCCCACCTCATCAAGGGCAACACCTTGGAGGAGGTTCGGAAGCTGAAGTCCATGCCGGGAAAAGACATCATCACATTTGGAAGTCCCAGGCTTGTGGAGAGTCTAGGGCAAGCGGGTCTCGTTGACAGTTTCCGTATCTGGCTCCACCCGACACTTCTCGGGAGCGGCAAACCGCTCTTCCATGGTAAAGAGCGGATCAATCTCAAGCTGGTCAGCTCGAAAGTCTACAAGAACGGAGTAGTCGCCCTCGACTACGAGCCGACCGGCCTGAAACATTAGGTCAAGCGTTTACTCACGGCTTTCTCTGAATCCGCATCTCTTCCTTCATTACGCAACCCCATTTCTCAACAGCTACGCTGAGAGGGTCGTCAGAAAAAGGAGTGTTGGGTTCGTGTCTATAGACGTGATTACTTCTTGGTGTATATTTTGCCGTGGCTTTCGCCGGTGGCCATGTTGCCCTGGCCCTCGACCCAGCCGGTTGTGTTGTTGAGATAAGACAGCCTTGGTGATTGCGTCATGAAGTGCAGTTCGCCNNGTCTGGGGGCCTGCCATTCGTCCCTTGCCGCCTCCCCAGGAGACCACCATGTCGCCGTCCTTGGTGTTGATGATCGACTTGACTTGCCAATCGTTGGTTCCGTCAGTCTTCTGAGTGACTGTGACCGTGTCGATATGATTTCCGTGGAACTTGCCGCTGATCTCTCCACGGTCGTTCATTTCCATTGTTATCCCGTTGGGTCCGATGTCCTTGATAGTGACGTTGACATTCTTGCTCTTGACCTCGTAGAGCAGTTCACCCTTCGTTGTCTGAGTCTGCATGTTTTCTCGACGGTCCGACGCCGATAGTAGCTATTTGAACTCTCCTAGACAGCTCTGCTTTCAAACCCTAAGGTTACGTCCTAGGAAGCAAGCAGCGAGGAAGATCTAATAACAACGCAATCGACTCGACAATGTTTCATGGTTTCACGGATAGCCTACGTGTTCTGGCACTGGCCCAGACCCGAAGTATCAACAGACTCGTACGAGTCACGACTAACCTCGTTCCAGCGGACACTGAAGACGAGCAAACCCCATGGACTGGTGGACGCGTTCAGCTTTCGGGTCGATACGCTCCCCTGGGGTCCACAGGGTCGGAGCTTGTACGAGGACTGGTATGTCCTGGATGGCTTTTCGTCGCTGGGTACGCTCAACGAGGCCGCGGTCACTGGAGAGGTCCGTGCACCTCACGACTTGGTCGCGGCAGAATACATGAAAGGAGCTGGAGGAGTATTCGGCTTGGTCGGAACGGAATTACCACTGCGGGAGGCTCGTTTTGTGAATTGGATCGAGAAATCGATAGGCCCCTCGTACAAGTCGTACTACGAACAAGTCGCCAGAACCGTAGGCAAAGAGAAGACTGATCTGTGGAGACGACAACTGGTTCTAGGTCCATCTCCACAGTTCTGCGTTCACAGTGTCGACGAGCTGCGGATGCCCGCGAGCTTCCGGCCAGTCACCGCCAGGATGAATCTAGTAGGCTAGAGGATCTTCGGACTTTGACTGAGATTCGACGATGTTCGGACGAAGACTTTGAGACGATATACTCGATCATAAACGAGGCCGCTCAGGCGTACAAGGGCGTAATCCCCCCGGACCGTTGGAAGGAGCCTTACATGCCCCGGACCGAACTTCAGCACGAGATACGCGACGGAGTACACTTCTGGGGCTACGAAGAGGACGGAAATCTCCTAGGGGTCATGGGAATACAGGATGTGAAGGATGTCTCCCTGATCAGGCATGCGTATGTTAGAACCGCAAGCCAGAACCAGGGAGTCGGCAAGAAGCTGCTCCTGCATCTCCGCAACGCAACAGCTCGTCCGGTTCTGGTTGGTACATGGGCCTCGGCCACGTGGGCGATCCGGTTCTACGAGAAGCACGGCTTCAAACTAGTCGACGATGCAACGAAGAATTGGCTGCTGAAAAGATACTGGTCGATTCCTGAGCGTCAGATCGAGACCTCGGTCGTGCTCGCAGACGAAAGGTGGGCTAGGGCCCAGAGACGTTGACCACTGCGGGACCTTTGCCCAGGAGAATGTTCACGACTACCGCATCTTTGTTGAGGTCAGGATTTACGTCGCGGTGAACCAGGCCAACTGGGATATGGAAGAAGTCTCCCGAGCCAACTTCGACCGACTCACGCCCACTATCGCCGTAGTCGAATCGTAGTCTTCCAGATACTATGAATCCGTAGAGGTGACGCTTGCCATGGTGGTGCCAGCCAGACTTGACTGCGCCCGCAATCTTGGACCTAGCAAACAGGACCTCCTCGGTCTCGAACGCTTTGTCCCTAACGATTCCCGGCGTGGATTCTCCCTTCTGCAGCTCGGCAGCGCGAACGATTTCTATGCGCGACATTGACTATCGAAAGAAAGCGGGGCCGGATTACGTCTTACGCTTCATTCATAGCACGACCGGATTTCGCGTGGCTGCAACTATCGCTTTTTCGAAAGTTGTACGATTGTCTCTTCGACCGGATAGGCCTCTGTCTTCCAGCCGCTCATTCCGTCAAGCATCTCCTTGACACGGAAGCCGAGGCTTGCCAGTCTGGCCGCGGCCTTGGTCGAGGCGTTGCAGAAGACTCCATCGCAGTAAGTCACCAACACCTTGTCTCGGGGTAGTTGCGACGTGGTCGACGAATCGATCTTGCGCCATGGAAGGTTGATGGCGCCTGGAACGTGTCCTTTGGCGTAGGCTTCTGGCGTTCGGGCGTCGATAACGAGAATCCCTGTAACCTTGTTCGTCAAGTCGTTGTAGACGTCTGACGGGTCCGTCTCGAAGGCCAGTCGAGAGAGAAAGTGGACTTGGGCGTTCTTCGGCTCTGCTGGAGGGGTCTCGAGGACCCTTGAGGGTCGCGCTTCGGTCTGTTGAGTAGTCAAGATCTCACTGTTAAAGGGACAGCTTGAATCTCGATATTTATCGCTTCAAGACTAGAACGTGGGGCAAACTCCCTTTGGAGTTCTTCAGACACTGTCCAGCTTGTGGGCGAAGATTCCACATAAAGCTCGAGAGCAAGAAACTAGTTGATGCGAGGAGGACTTCAAGACCACAATCGGAGGCCCAGTTAGTGCCCGACAGTCAAAGTCGCGGCTCACGGATGGGAGTTACCATCTATGAAGGCAAACCGATAGTCGTTGATGTTGAAGAGTTCGAGTACTCATACAAGTGCGGACACTGCGGACACGAATGGGCGGAGAAGCACGTCGAAAGACATGAAGAGCACTGACAGCTCACGAAACGAAGTCCTCTCATTCTTCTTGGCGACCATTTTCAGAACGAAGTCCGGAGAAGGATAAGTGTCCCTTCAACGAATCTAGTGTGAGAGCCAGGGCAAGTTGAAGAAGTGTCCTCAATGTGGCAGCATCAGTTCTGATGTTGAGAGTGTTTGCGGCGTTTGCGGATCAAGCCTCGAAGGAATAGAGCCTACGAGCCTGGAACAAGCAACACAGGTTCCTGACCAGCCGCCTCTGCAGGCGCAACCAAACTGGGCCGGCCCTAAAGAATCCGTCGCGGACTTCTTCAGAAAGTGTCCGCAGTGTGGACAGCGTTTCCATGTCAGACTTGAGGGCAAGAAACTTGTCAGCGTGGACGTATTGAAGGAGGACCTGCCGGTAGGCCCGTACAGTCCTAGCCGAAGGCCTGCTCCGACAGTCCCGGTGACTCTGGACGTGGAGGCGTTCAGGTACAATTACAAGTGCAATCGATGCGGATTTGAATGGTCCGAGCGGAGTCTTGAAGAATCAAGCGAACGGTGATGCGTGTCAGTCGAGTTCTTCAGAATGTGTCCAGATTGTACAATAAGCTCGAGAGCAAGAGATAGTAGCATCAAGGACCGGACTGCCTAAATTATAGGCGCTGAGCTCCTACTAGCATTCCTCGTTGACCGTCAAGAGCGACAAGAAAGGGAAAACTGAGAAGAGCAAGAAGGCTCGTCCCTGGGTCTTTGACCCTTCGGCCTTCCAGCCTCTCCCACGCGCCGGCTTCCTTAGACGTCACGTTATAGACCCGGCGAGGTCGCTGGCGAAATACGCTCTGTACGCTCTTGTCTTCAGCTATCCCGTTCTGCTCGTCAGTCTCGGAGTACTCTTCGGTGGTCTCGTCTTCTGGACCAGCTTGGTCGGCTCTGTTATCGTCATCGGGTTGATCATAAAGAAAGCAGGCTACGCCAGGAATTTCGAGACGTGGGGCGTGGGCAACAAACGGATACTCGGACTCTTCATAACGTTCGGCATCACCCTCGCCTTCTTCTACAGTTTCATACACCTGCAGCAATGGTTCCTCCCAATCTTCGGCGGGGTCCTAGTAGTAGCACTCCTCTTCGGAGTGAGGTTTTCAGGGAGATAGTCTCATCAACCACCAAGACCGAGCCGTGCGCTGTCGGTTATGGAGTTCTTCAGACACTGTCCTCAGTGCGGGCGCAGGTTTCACATAAAGCTGGAAGGCAAGACCCTTGACGATGTGGAGAGAACTTCAAGGCCGAGTACGGTTGTTACACCAGTCAGGTGCGGCTTGGCTGGCCAGCAAGGATCTGTTGCTCCACCACAGTTTCTTGTTCAAGAGGGTAAACCGATAGTAGTGGATATTGAGGAGTTCAGCTATTCCTACAAGTGTGGACACTGCGGCCATGAATGGACGGAGAAGCGTGTTGAAAGACATCGAGAAAGCTGAAAGCGCGGGACACCGTCCGTCTGTATGATCCGCACTTCCCATGATCAGTGCTTTCGTCGCCTGGTGCGCTTTGGCCTGGCTCCAACGCGCTTTGTCCGTAGAGTCAATGGGCTGTACCGCGTTGGCGTCAGTGTCCGATCCTGAATTTCGCCGACTAGGTCGCCGTGCCTAGCGTTGGTGGTCTTCTTGATGTTCTTCCACTCTTCATTCGCTTTGAACTGGTCCCATGCGTCCCGCATCGTCTCCTCGTCAGGCCAAGCTAGGAGATAGACGAATTCTGTCCGGTCTCCGGTCTTAGTCTCCCACATTCCCAGTAGGTTGAACCCGTACGACTTCATGATCCGCCATGCGTGGTCGCGGAACCGGTCGTGAAACGCCCCCTTGTTCCAGTCAAAGATCTCATAGATTCTCAGCTGATGAATCATCCTTCTCTCACGCTACTGGACTTGATTTGCCACGGTGGGGATGATTAGAATTTGCGCCATCACCAATGACGATGTTCCCTCCGACTTCTTCCTGTAGCAAGCCGTAAGGGGAGGTTAGTCGGTCGCTCAAGGCCGATGAAGCGCGTAACTGGGATTGGGGGAGTCTTCTTGAGAGTTCGCGACTCAAAGAAGCTAGCGGACTGGTACAGGAAGCATCTAGGCATGCCAGTCAAGGATGGTGTGACCGTGTTCGCCTGGCGGGGCTTGGAAAACCCGAAACGGACAGGCCATACGGTCTGGGCCCTGTTTCCGAACGATACCAAGTACTTCGGTAGAAAAAAGCAGGTGGTCATGATGAACTATCGGGTGAAGAATCTTGACAAGACGCTCGACGCGCTCAGAAAAGAGGGCGTGAAGGTGGATCGTGAGGTTGAGGAGTCGAGCTATGGGAAGTTCGGCTGGATCTATGATCCCGAGGGGAACAAGATCGAGCTCTGGGAGCCTCTACGAAGCTATCGTTCGCCGGAGAAACAATTCCCTTCAGCGTAATACAGACTCCCTCCGCCAGTGATCCTCTTCACTGTAGTTCTCCTAGAAGAACCTGCCAAGAGTAGACCTCGACAAAGCTAAGCGTTCCGTCGCGTATCCAGGGATCTTCTGAAAGCCTCTTGCGAAGCACCTGCTCACTTGGTGCGCTGATGATCAGCATCGCCCGGTGTTTCGGATAGTTGCCTAGAGGACCCCCCAGCACAACAAAGTGTTCGGCCTCGAGAGCGTCCATGAACATGGCATGTTGGTTCCAGCCTTTCTGTTCCCTCATTGAGCGTTTGCCATCCCAGGCGGGTCCTTGTTCGTTGATTACTACAAAGTATCCCATTAGCTACCCCGTCCCCAACCGGTTAGCGGCAGTACTATAGGCTAGATGGGCAACTGGGACCGGCATGCTTTCTGCTTCGCTGACCCGGACTCAGGCTCCGGAGTTCTCACGGTTGCGGGGATGGCTGAACAGTCCGCCGTTGACGATGACCGGATTGAGGCGAAAGGTGGTGTTGCTTGATTTCTGGACGTTTAGCTGTGTGAACTGTGTCCGGACCTTGCCGCACATGAAACAGCTGCACATGATGTACTCGGGAAACAAGTTTGTTCTGATTGGCGTTCACACTCCAGAGTTTGAGTACGAGAAGGTTCCGGAGAACGTGGCGGATGCTGTGAAACGGTTTCGTATCGAATATCCCGTGGCGATCGACAGCGAGAACGCGACTTGGAAGCTGTACGGGAACCAGTACTGGCCCAAGCAGACTCTAATCGACGCCAAGGGAAAGGTGCGCTGGGAACACGCCGGAGAGGGAGACTATGACAGGATGGAAGACGAGATTCGGAGACTCCTCAAAGAGGCTGGGACGGACCTTGCGAGCGCAAAAGCAAACACAGGTCCGGGCAACACTGAGAAGCTGTCGTTTCGCGCTCACAAGATCACTCCAGAGATCTACTTGGGATCGCTACGATCTGAAGGGTTTGGAAATGGACAGGTCTGCGTGCCTGGAGACTGTAGCCAGTATGTCGATCCCCCTAAGCATTCCGAGAACATTCCCTACCTGGACGGGTCTTGGACGCAGTTTCCGGAGTATGTGATGCACGAGACCAGTGAGCCTGGCTATGCGGTGTTAAGGTACGAGGCTCGGAATGCGAATGCGGTTCTTGGGGCTTTGAAGATGAAGCCGGGGAGAGTCGAGGTCGAGCTTGACGGGAGGTCTCTAGCCATAGACCAGGCTGGGGCCGATGTCCAGCAGGATTCGATGGGAAGCTATCTGTCCGTGGCGGAGAACCGTCTCTATGACATTGTGCGCACACATGAGCTCGAGACGCATGAGCTGAAGCTCTTGACACACGCGGACGATTTCTGCATCTACACCTACACCTTCGGCTAACGCTTTCCCGTCACAGAGCCTTCTTCCAAATCGTTCTTGAGCCGTGTCAGCAACTCTACTGAAGGCCGTGCATACCGAATGATCCATCGATCATAGATCCTTTGGATGGGGGTCGAGTCCAGATAGTTCCAGCGGAGGCGGCCCTCTCGACGGACGATGATGAGGCCGGCTCTCTCAAGCACCCGGAGGTGTTGCATGGTGGTGCACCGGTCGAGCTCCGGGAGTTTACCGCAGATCCGACCGGTAGTCATCGCTCGATCCCTCAGGAGATCTAGGATTTTACGTCTGCTGTTGTCGGCGAGCGCCCTGAAGATTCGTTCTTGTCGCTCGTCTTGGACCATCGCGTCGCCTTATAATATGTTACAATTTAGTAACATATATATTCACGCTGTAGACAAGGCCGACGAGACCGCTATGGATCTCAAGTTCCAGGTTCAAGCTAAAATCCAGAAGCCAGTCGCTGACGTTTTCGACGCCGTCTACAATCCCGACAAGCTCAGCAAGTATTTCACGAACGGCGGCGCCAGCGCGCCCTTGAAAGAGGGGACCACGGTGACGTGGGGGTTCAGCGACGCTCCCGGCGGACCCATCAGCTTTCCCGTCTACGTAAAGAAGGTGGTTCCTAGAAGGTTGATCGTTTTTGAGTGGGCCGCGTCCGACGGTGACTACAACACTAGGGTCGAGCTGAAGTTCGAGGCGCTTGGTCCTTCAGAGACGATGGTGAGCATCAGCGAATCTGGGTGGAGGGAGACGCCTGAGGGATTGAAGAGTTCCTACAGCAACTGCAGCGGATGGGCACAAATGGCCAGCTGTCTCAAGGCCTACATCGAGTACGGCATCAACCTACGAAAAGGATTCAACTAGACCAGTCCGAGAGAATCTCAGACACTATTCTCCATTGACGCGTCCCGTTTCACAATTCGAACGATTTTTCTTCTAGATGGCTTTTGTCAAACTGGACCCGAGACATGCGAGAACCGCCCCGCAGGCAAGGGAGTTTTGTAGGACTCTATTGTCGGAGAGGCTCAAGTGTCGCTTATCTGTTTGATAGCTTCCTTGTAGAGCCCATGTATGATCAGTTCGGGATCTTCATCGCTTTGGCGAGTTTCGTACCCGTGAGCTGTCTTGACGATCGACTTACAGAGCATTTGGGCTAGTCGTTCCATGGACTCCGTCGAGGGGGGTCCCGCTTCCCCGTCGAATAGAGCCCGGCTCGCAATTACGCCGCGGGCTCTTTCAATATCCATCGGCATGAAGTAGCGCTTGATTTCAGAGGGTAGGTGTTCTTTGTCTACTATGAAGGCCTGCGCGTCGGCAAGGTACCACTTCTGGACTATGCCATGGCTCTCCGGCTTGCTACGCACCATTGAGATGAGGTTCCCGTCTGACAGCGACTTCAGGTGATAGCCAATCGATGGGGCTGTGAGACCCAGCTCGCTTGATAGGTCCTTCTCGGTCAGAGCTTCTCTCGAGATTAGCCTCAGTATCTCTCTCCGCATTGGGTCGACGAGTAGTCTGGCCTCGGATTCTTTGGCGACGACTTTGATTGCTGCTCGAGTGTGAAGAGTGGGGAACTGCAAAGAATCTTCCCACTTAGAGCTGTCTTACCGTTAAGACGTACTTAACAGTATCCATTCTATAAGCGGGGCGTCGAAGACCATTGCGTATAGCTACAGATAGACGAACACGCTGATAGGACAGCGTACGCTACAGTCTGTTATCCAGAAGAGGAAGATAGAAACGGAGTCACGAGTCTAAACGATTAGACGAATCTAAAAAAAATGTTAAATTCGCACAGTTGTCGGGCCGCTCAGACTTAGCATGAGGTTCTGCAAATTTTCAGTAAGGGGTTTCGTTGCCCGCAGGCCCGGCATGAGAGTTTCATCAGGTCCGGGCTCTGTTAAATCGGTTGTTACATTTTCGATCATTCTGAGTCTTACGCTGTTGATGGGCGGGCTCTTTTCGCCTGCAGCCCATGCCGCTAGCAACACCACTGTCGTCGTTTCTCCAGAAAACATGAACGGCTGGTCCTTCGTACTGACCAACGCGAGCGGAAATCCCTATCACACTGGGGGAGGCTACACAAGTCCTACCGGGACCGCGCAGTTCGTTAACGGTCCTTCGCCCACTCCTGACGGAACCGGAAGCGCGAACCTAGCCACCGGAAATGGCACGTCCGGCGGCGATGGCTCTGCTCAGATCGGCACCGCAAACTCTGACGGAACTCCACTGTCAGCTCTAACGAACCTCAGCTACTACGCCTACTCCGCACACAACAATGGACAACAGTTCCCCTACCTTACACTCAGCATAGACACCGGCGACACCCAAACATCGAACTGCAGCGCCACAGGCGGCACTAATGCGACGGCGTGTGCGATCGACTTACTCTTCTTCGAGCCACCATACCAGACCCCAACCACCGGAAATCCGAACCCTCCATCCCTGGGAGGTTGTCTCAACCAGGGTGCGACAATGAACATCACCTGGCAAAAATGGGATGCGTTGAACGGATGCTGGTGGGATGACAATGGTATCGCGACGCCGGGAACAGGTGTTCAGCCTCTCTCCGCAATTGAGAAAGTCTATCCCAATGCTGTCATCCAAAGCTTCACCGCAAGTAACAATCCTTACGGACCGTTTCCGACCCAGGGCGTCGCTCTAGCCGTCGGATACACTAGTCCGACAGATGTAGAAAATGGATACGTGGACTTCTTCCTGATAGGAGTGAACGGGGCCCAGACGCACTACGACTTCGAGCTCAGAGGCACCCCCGCGGTTTCGACCGCCGTCTTCGACGCGTCAACCGGTATGCCCTGGTCTGGAACAGAGACTGCTGGCGCTTCGGCTTACGATACCGCGAACGTGACAGGTGTTCCCCAGTATACCCCGACCGGCAATGTCACCTACGAGTTCTTTACCAACGGCTTGTGCACGGGTTCAGCGTCTTCTTCTCAGACGGTGACACTCACCGCTACTGGCAGCGTGCCTCCATCCTCGCCTACAGGTCCGTTGGCTGCTGGTTCGTACGGTTTCAACGCTACGTATGGTGGCGACTCGAACTATCTAGCTTCGACTAGTGGCTGCGAGCCTTTCAGCGTCTTGCATGCTTCTACTACGACCGCCACTGCGCTCTACAACGCTTCGACTGGCGCTGTGATTCCTGTCGGCACCAAGGTTCCTCTGGGTAGTTCTGTCAATGACCATGCGACAGTGTCTGGGCAGGTTAGCGGCTTCTCGCTCGACACGACGGCCACTGTGACATACAACTTCTATGATAACGGCCTTTGCAGTGGTCCGGCTACAGCCACCGCGACAGTCGCGTTCGGTTTGGCTTCTCCGACTGAGGGTCCTTTGGCCGCTGGCTTCTACAGTTTCAATGCCACGTATAGTGGCAACTCGAACTATTCC
>DAFH01000010.1 GCA_002495485.1 Candidatus Bathyarchaeota archaeon UBA185 | reverse complement strand
GGAGCATCCGACGCAGGCGATGCTGGATCTGTACACGATTAGAAAGGAGCTCGGAACGATAGACGGATTGACCATAGGATTGGTGGGCGACTTGAGATATGGTCGGACCGTTCACTCGCTCGCATATGCGCTGTCCCTCTACAAGGTCAAACTGGTTCTGATTTCTCCAGATATTCTCCGGATGAGGAAGGAGGTCGAAGAGGAGGTCTCGAAGAAGATAGAGGTCACTGAGACCGCGTCGCTAAAAGACCATCTTCGAGAGCTCGACGTCATCTACATGACTCGGGTCCAGAAGGAACGCTTTGCCGACCTTCAGGAATACGAGAAGGTCAAGGGATCATATCGGCTCGTTACTGAGGATCTAGCCAAGGCGAAGAAGGGCTCTATAGTGATGCATCCACTTCCTCGAGTAGACGAGGTGGACCCCCGCGTCGATTCTACGACGCACGCGAAATACTTCCAACAGGTCGGGAATGGCGTCGTTCTGAGAATGGCCCTGCTGGGGCTCGTCTTCGGCGCTCTGTGAAACGGGAGACCAAGAAACCCCGGCGCTTCATGTTTCAGCGGCCGAATCAGGAACCGCTTTGCTTGCGAGGTTTGGCGGGCATCAGATTTCTCAGCTCTTTCCTCACATCCTTCTGCAACTGAATCCATTCTTGAAACTGCTTGTCGCTCATCGAGATCATCCGAGCGACACTAGCCAGTTCTTGTTTGCCGACAAAGTCAACATCCTCAAGCTCCGAGATTTTCTCATCTAGGTCTTTTCTCTCGCCTATCGCTTCGAGTCGGCTTTGGAGTCTCGACAGTCNNAAACCGCCGTGTCCCTGACGTCGACGTCGATTCCAACTTTCGGTAAAGAGGTCAGAGTGTCGCGAAGCCGTTGCTCTGCAGCAAGTGTTTGGCCTTTGCCTTGTCCCCCACCCCACGAAAACTGGAAGACCTCAGCCGAGGCGCGATAATACTTCTCAATGAAATTCTCAACTCGCTCCTCTCGCGCTATCTCGATCATTCCGGCTTTGAGAAGCTTCTTGACGTGGTGATGAATAGCTTGGGGCGTCATTTTCAGCTCTTCGGCTACTTGGCTGATGGTGGACTCTTTGGCCCGCAAGAGGTAGACTATGCGGCGACGGGTCTCGTCGCCCAGCAGTTCCATTGCGGAAGGGTCAGTGATGACCTTGAATGGTTTCATGTGCGCCTGGCCTTGAGCGAACGCTCCCTCTAAAGACGGATAATGTTATTAGTAAGCTAGCTTTTAACCGTTAAAGCGTAGGTTTGAACGTAAAGTGGCAATAACCGAACAAGTGGCCAAACCACAACCTTCGATGAAAGAAACGGCAACCCGAATCGTGAGAGAGTGTCTGCAGGTCAAACCTAATGATCAGATATTGATATTCACGATGGATCACACACTCGGCTACGCTCAGGCTCTAGCGTTGGAGGTCGAAAGAGCAGAGGGCGTGTCGACGACTGTCTTTCAGGCAAACGACTTCTACTGGTCCTATATCGGCGAAATGCCCGAAACACAATTCGCGCGCCGACAGAAGGCATTCCTCTCACTGCTTGATCAAACAGATGCCATGATCCAGCTCGGCGGACCCAAGGACCCGTCCAACTTCGTCAAGATACCCAAGGAAAAAACGGCCAAATTTGTCGAAGGAGGACAGCAAATGCAGGACAAACTGGTCGAGAGAAAGATCCGAATCATCAATCTTCTAGTGGGGACCGTAACGGAAGAACGAGCCCGAGTATACGGGTTTGATTTCGACAAATGGATGAGAACCATCAACAATGGTCTAAACGTCGATCACAGGGAGATCAGTAGGGTCGCAGAGAAGCTGTCAAGCCGGATCGAGAAAGGAAGGGATGCCAGCATTGCCTCGCCGTCGGGGACGGATCTTCGGTTCAAACTGAAAGGCCGATCTGTCCACACACACGATGGCATACTCGACAAGTCGGACGTTGCCAAGGGCACGCTTTTCGAGACACTCCCTGCAGGCCTGATTGAACTCGCTCCAGACGAGAACTCGGCAGAAGGAGTCGTGCTTTATGACCAGCCAACCGCGCTTGCCGGTAAGCTGGTGAAAGGGCTACGACTCGAATTCAAGAACGGCCGCGTTGTCAATTACTCAGCGAAAGAGAACTTGGATACTTTCAGGGGAATGTATGAGAATGCGACGGGCGACAAGGATAGGTTCGCTGACATCGCGATAGGTCTCAACCCTGGTGCCGAGTTCATCGGTTTCTTCAGTGACCAAATCGTCCGCGGCGCGGTAAGCATCGGGATTGGCTCCAACGTGGGCATCGGTGGTGACAACAAGAACGTCTACGGATACAGGGGAACTTTGCGGGGCGCGACGCTTGAAGTGGATGGCCAACGACTCGTACATGACGGTAAGATTCTAACGTAGAACCCTCTCCTCCTACAGCGCTCAGTCCAAGGACATTTTCTCCTTCGACAAAGCTAATATAACATACGTCATATTTTGTCCACCAAGTTAGAAAGATCAAAGCATCACCATTCATCCCTGACGACATTCCGGTCCACGGCTTTGTCTACCATGTAGAGGACGGAACACTCGAAGAGATAGTATAGGGCAAATCCAGCTAGGCCTCGTCAAGTTCCCGGCCGGGTAACTTTAGCATCATCGTCGAGGAGCGGCCAGCCTCGTCCCTGAACGTATCTAAGCCAGTATCCAGTCACTAGAGACGTTACTATAGCGATCAGGACGAGTGCAACAAAGAACGGCTCAGAGATCAGACCAGCGGCAAAGGCAGTACTGGCTAGTACGATTCCCGGGCCTCCCCTCGCGTTTAGGCCGATCGCGAGATTCGTACTGGACAACCAGCTCTTCCTGATGAGCTTGCCAACTCCCAGGGCACCCGCGATCTTGAAACCCGAGGATAGCAGAAGAAAACTGAGAAAGATCACGACGTCGAATTCATGGATGAGATCCAGCTCGAGACCGACGATCGCAAAATATGCGGGCGTGAAGAGAGCGAGCGAGATCTTCTTGATGCTTCCCATCGCTTTTGCGAACATGTCCTGAGGCACGGTTCCGATCGCTATGCCAGCCAAGAAGGCACCGAAGACTATGTTGACGTTGAGTAGAGCGGCTGCGGCGACGAAGAGAAACAATAGGAAGAGGGCGAATCGCGAGTGGGACATTTCCATCAGGACCCGACCTCTTGAATTGCTCAGCCATCGGAGGCCGCGCGGCACTAGCAACAGTCCTGTGAGAAGGAAGACGGCCGTGACCGCGATTACGTCGATTATCGTAGCAGTCGAAGGCNNGTCAAACCCGTCGCTATTGCGAGTCCTGCGTAGAGGATGCTGTCCTCAACGGTTGCAATCGCAAGAACGATCCGGGCGTAGCGGGTCCCCATTATCTTGAGATCGAGGAATATCTTGGAGATCACGGGAATTGACGTGACGGCCACTGCGATTCCTATGATCAGCGACAGAGACAGTGAGTTGCTGTTGGGACCGGCGTAAGAACTGAAATCATACACTCTCGAGAGTCCTATCCCGATCAGGAACGGCAGAATCGTGNNAGGAAGGCCGCGGCGGTGCGCTTGTCCTCTCGACTGAAGGTTCCGTGAATCTCGACTCCCGAGACGAACATCAACAGGATCAGTCCAAACCATGACACTAGGGAAATGAGCTGACCCTCATTGGGAGCCCCTGAAAACACCCAAGTCTCGTTAGAAGGAAAGAGGTAGCCGAAGACGGTTGGACCCAGTAGGAGTCCTCCGAAGATCTCTCCGATGACTCGTGGTAGCTTGATCTTGTCGAAGAGAAAGGAACAGACATGAGCTGAGAAGAGTAGCAGGACGAGGGCGATGAAAAACCGTGTGAGCTGGAGATTGCTCAGGGTAATTGCCTGTGCGAGTGTCAGCGTTGACCGCTTCGAGATGAAGCGGACGTTCATCAATGTTCAGATATTATACGTTGGTCCGATTCGAAACATGCGAGAAATCCTGTGGAATAATACGATATCCGTTTGATCTGGGCTACGAAAAATCGTAAGGAACTATATGGTCCAAATCTCGCCTACGGGCATCCGACAACATATCCAGTGGCATCAGGTTGCCTCCAAGCTTCGCCAATATCGTCAGACGTTCGAAACCACAGTTCTCGCACCTCGCCCGGACACCCACGGTGGTAGTGTAGCAGCGTCTGCAGCGTGAATAGAATGTGGAGAAAGTGAAGTACCGTACGCCAGCTTCCGAGATCTGTCTTGAAGCCTTGACCAAAGATGACTTGTCGGTCTTCGTCCCGGTCACTAGGGAGAGAAGAGATCCGCCGTCGAAGATTCTCTGCAACTCTCCCTCGACTGAAGCTCTCGTCGTTATCGGGATTTTCTGCGATAGGGGAATCACGGGCACATCGTTGTAGTACGGATACTTCTTCGATCCTTGATACACGACTGTTGAGAACCCAAACTTCTCAGCGTCGATCGACGCTAGCCGTGCAGAGGCTTGCGGGGAAGAGTGAATTCCGACGCGCACCCTGATATCCCGGGCGTCTGCATCTGCAACGGCTCTTCTGACAGCTTCTACGATCTTCCAGGAGAACGCCACGCTGGACTTTTCCCATATCTCGCTCTGTGTGTGATACTTGACCGCCTCCGCGAGTCCCAGAAGACCGATTTCGCCTTGAGCCCTTCTCGAGTCGTAATACGATGCTCCGTTTGCCCGCCACGACAACAGCGGCAGGACTCCTTCAGAAATTCTTTCGTCGATCGCGTGCTGTCTGAGCTGGAGTGCTTTGACAGCCTCATTGGCTCCGGATTGGACGGTTTGTAGCAGTCTTTCGTCCTTACCCGACGCCTCGTAGGCGGCTTGGGGAACGTTGATTTGGACTGTGCCAACGACTGCGCTAGCTCCTTGCGTGCCGTCCGGGTCTTCGACGAGAATTGGCCCTTCTGACGACTGTTGGTAGTGATGTTCGGAGGATTGCACAAGGAAATTGGGGATTGAATGGTTGGAGGAGAGTTGGAAGGCCATTTCGAGAAGGGGGTCTGTCGCGTCGAACTTTCCGTCGAGGGTCCGTACGATGATTGAGGGGTTGAGGATGGGCTGTCGAACGCCGATTTCCAGGCAGGACTCGATTATCGTTGCAAAAAGGTCCTCGGTCTCTCTCTCAAAGTCAGCATGGGTCCCCTCGCTCTTCCCGCTGGGACCCACTGCTTCTCGTCTCTGTAGCAGAACGGGAGTCTGCCGGTCTAGACCGATGGTGACTCTTGCTGGTATTGTGTTGGAGAACCCGTCCCAGTTGAGATCGTACAGGAAGCGTCTGATCGCTTCTTGGACCCTCTGACGTGGGAGTCCTCTGATGAATGGCGCGAGAGTGACGTTGAAGTGGTCGAAGACCTGCTCGTTCGAAACGTCTCGTTCCGTTGTTCGGACAATCTTCAGGATCGCTTCCAGAGCATCTTCAATTGATGAGGGAGGGCTGGTGCCTGGCGATCCCTTGCGGAGGAGAAGACCAGGGTCGTGAAAGAATATGTTCGGTTTCAGAATCCACGAGGCCGCATCTTCCAAGTGTAGCTGGCCCGAGAGATGGGCGTCTACGGTAGCTCTGGGGAGGCTGTTCAGTAGAACGTACTCTTCGGTGACCCTTTCTCCCGCAGACTTCTGTACCCAGTTCGCGTCGAGCTGTTTCTGTCCCGCCTCGCGAAGAAGAACAGTGACATCGTTGACCGGCAGTCCCAGTCTCGTAAGCTTGTGCCGGTACTCCTCCAGCTTTCTCTCGATGAGAATTACATTGACGAGTTCTCTAATCAGGGGGGCGCTAAGATAGACTATCCCAAACTTGAGCAGTCTATCCTCAGCCTCGGCCGCGACCTCGTCTGCAAGCGTCTGAGGCATCCCCGCCTCTGCCACGAGAGAATGCGCAATCCTAGTCCGGTCAAACTCTTCAATCGTCATTCTTGAGGTCCGTACGAACATCCGGCCGCGCTTCACCGCGATGTACTCCTCAAGGTCCCGCGAGAACTCGACGAGAATCCTTCCAAGCTCTGTTATGCTGTACTTTTTCGTGCCTTTTTCGATCGAAACCAGACCGGCTTTCCGTAGTGTCTTGAGATGGTATACGAACTTGCCAGCGTCCCGTACAGGATCGAGCTTAACCTCGTACATTATCTCAGTATAAGGAAGTGGACCCTTCGAGACCAGGAGCTTGAGAACATGAAGACGAACGGGTGCTGAGGCAGCGTCAAGAACTTCCGAACTGAAACGTTCGTAACCGCGTTGCAAGAAAGGGTCAAGCCAGCTCCGAATCCCATGTTTAAAAAATTAGTGTGAATCCAAACTTGAGAGTGTCTGCGGAAATGCAGACGAGCGCCGCTCGACTTTTTAGCTAAGCTGTCATTCGCTCAACCCGCGCAATATGCGATCATGTGAGCAGGCCCACAAGGAATACAACAAGCAAGCTAACAAAGAGATCCAGATCGGTTCGCTCCCGTCCTGGATGCACGTTAACGGTCGAGTAGCCTGGCATGTCTTCCAGGGACCCTACTCGGAGCTCCCCAAAGGCTGGAATGAGTTCATGAAGAAAGCTCGTAAAATGTCCTCTGCGAAACTGTCCGGTCCACCAGGCGATGTTTACCTCTGTGATCCCACAGAACATAGTGGAGACGAGAAAAACATGCTGACGATCCTGTGGGCTCCCTTGAAGGCTTAGTGTTGTAAGCTTCTTCTGCAGTCGTTTTTCGAATTCTATTCGACGATCTTGAGGTTCTTCAGTGGGACCCAGCCTGTCTCGTTGGTCATGTTTGTTACCCATGCCCAGCCGCTCTCGACCTTCTCTATTCTGACGATCTCGCCTTCCATCACGGACACTTCGCGTGCCTCGTAGTTTTGCTGTGCGATGGCACTATCAGATTCAATCTTGATGGCGTTCTCTGGGACCCAGCCTTTCTTTCCAAT
>DAFH01000132.1:6463-6622 GCA_002495485.1 Candidatus Bathyarchaeota archaeon UBA185 | reverse complement strand
TAAGGTCGACGTTCGACGCAGGCAGGATCCCAGGGTGGAGAAGATGACTAGGACACCCTACTTGGAAGAGATGCCCATCACCACGGATGCCACCACCGTCCATCTCCTAGTTAGCCCTAGGTTCGGTTCTACTGCAAAACAGAATATAGATCCCATCTT
>DAFH01000132.1:0-6448 GCA_002495485.1 Candidatus Bathyarchaeota archaeon UBA185 | reverse complement strand
TGATTGCTGGGAGTTCCGAGATTGGCTACATTCAATGCATCGCCAATTCGGGAGCGGCGTGCACCTCATCAGGCAACACTCAATACCTCACCGTCTTCTTGGCGAGTTCCGAGACGCTAGGAGTGGGAATGGACGTTGCTCTCATCGGAACAGTCATACTGATTGGTGGGATCATTCTGTCTTCTATGAGTCGAATAGGTAGTGAGCTTAGAACGGCTATGGCACCGGTAAGGCTTTGTCCAAAATGTGGGATGCAGGTCACGGCCACGTCAAAGTTCTGCGGAAACTGCGGTAACCCTCTGGCGTAACAGAGGAAGTCAAAGCAAATCTGTTTTTTCCAGCCGGTTCCATACAGTTGATCGATAGATCTCGCTGACATAACATGAGGATGCTTCCAAGCCCTCTCGCGCCTATTCAGAGACTGCCGAGGGATCTGCGGCTTTTGTTCTGGTCTCTCTTCCTCTGGAGTTTCGGCTATGGGCTCTACAACTATGTCTGGCCTCTGTTTCTCCAGGATCTTAACGCAAATTCTGCGGACGTGGGTCTCGTCTTCTCTATTGGATTCGTCGCGGTCGCAGCGACAATGATTCCCGGCGGAATTCTCGCAAACAAATACGAACTGAGAATACTCCTGATTATCGGCTGGGCTCTGAGCCTCCCGGTCCCGCTTCTCTACTACTACGCCAGAACGTGGACGGACGTTCTCCCGGGAATCATTCTGTTTCAGGCGTCAGGTTTCAACCTGCCGGCCTTCAATGCTTACATCGCAGGCGTCGGGAGCAGAGACAGAACTGGCTCAAGCTTCGGAACCATCTGGGCCTCTGCACCTCTCGGCTTAGTCTTCTCTCCAGCGGTCGGAGGCGCTCTCCTAACTTGGTTCTCGATCCGACAAATCTTCCTGCTATCCTTCGTACTGTTCGCTATATCGACGCTCGTACTATTCGGGATGCGGAAGCAACCTCCGTCTCCGACCGATGCGTCTCGATACAGACTTGAGATTCCGAGATCTTCACCCGAGGTGATTCTGCTACTTTTCTTGGCCGGAGCCGCTGTCGCATTCAGCATGGCCTCGCCATTCCTGCCGTTATTCTTCCATGACGTTGTGAGCCTCAATGCCGTTGCAATCCAAGTCTTGGGATCGCTAGCGGCGCTCGGGCAAACGATATTCGCGGTCCTACTTGGCCGGAGAGCAGACATGCGGAGCCGCGGACAGACTATGGCTCTCGGGTTGGGTGTTTCGGCGATTGGTCTATTGGGCATCCTCCTGACCAAGAGCCTCCTTTTTGCAGTGCCACTCGTCTTTCTGTTCGGCAGCGCGAGGGCTTCTAGCTACGTTGCCTACTCCATCTTGGCGACGATCAGGCCTGGTGCAACGAGAGCCGGCCAGTACGGGTTCTACCTTACGCTCGAGAGCCTCGGCTTCGTCACTGGCTCATACCTAGGCGGCTTTCTCTACTCCGTGAATACGGCATCGGGATTCGCCCTGGCCGTTGTTCTGTTTCTTCTACTGGCCTCGACCGCAGCAGTCACGAGTTTCAAGGTCAAGGAGCAAGGAGGAACGGTCCCGGGCCTTGGACCAGAACGCAGTGTTGTCAGGAAGTGAGCGCTTCGAGGGGTCGCTGGACCAGGTAGCGAATGGATTATATTCCGATATCGGATAAACGATATCGGTGAAAATGTTTGTGGGGACGCAGACATTGGGGAGGAATGAGGCGCGGCTGGCTTAGACCCTGGATAATCTCTATAGTCAGTCGTTCGCCGAAGAACGGTGCTGAGATCATTGATGAGATTGAGAGGATGAGCTGGGGCGGCTGGAGACCGTCTCCAGGCTCTATCTATCCCCTCTTGGACCAAATGACGGTAGAGGGTGCTCTTCGGAAGCGAGAAGACGGACGGTACGAACTGACCGACAAAGGGAAGGAAGAAGGCAGTTTTCCTTTCGGGTTCCCGTTTGGGGAGCGACCTACCTCGGTCGAGTCGATGGTGGGCGAGATGCGGGACTACGTGTCGTACTTCGAGGACCTGGCGAAGTCGAGTCCGTCCAAAATGGATCCGTACAAGGACAGGCTGAGAGATATCTCAGACCGTCTGGCTAAGCTGCTGTAGACGGAACAAACCGATTTCGTTCCGTTACCCGTTCTCTGTTTGATCCTTGGGCAGTCTTAAGCCAGTCCGAGATTTGTCTAAGGAGTATGAAGTTTGGAGTATGCGTACCAAACTACGGCGAGACTTCTTCCAAGGAGGCCATGCGAAAAATTGCGACAGAAGCAGAACGTAGCGGCTACGACTCTGTCTGGTGCACAGACCACATTCTGATGCCCAAGAATAGCGGAACGCCGTATGAACGGATCTTCGAGAGCCTCACAACCCTATCGTATATCGCAGCAGTAACGGAGAAGCTGAGACTCGGGATCTCGTCCCTGATCACGCCGATGAGGAATCCAGTAATCGTGGCGAAACAACTAGCCACGATAGACAACCTGAGTGATGGGAGGGTTCTATTGGCGACCAGCGTTGGGTGGAACGAGAGAGAATTCTCGCACCTGGGATCCGGCTTTCACAACAGGGGCAAGAGACTGGATGAGTCCATACGGCTGATTCGCGAATTGTGGTCGGGCAAGACTCATTTTGAGAGCAAGGTGTTGAAACAAAGATTCAGAGATGCGGTCTTCGAACCTCCTCCAGTCCAAAAGAAACTGACCATTTGGATTGGAGGAACAAGCCCGGCCGCGATGAAACGAGCCGCTACTCTGGGGGATGGATGGCATCCCAACGTTCAGCCTCTTGAGCGATTCGCAAACATGGTTTCGGAGTTCATGGAACGCTTCCCAAGCGCCAAGGAGAAAGAAATCAGTGTCAGAATTGGATTGAACTCTCGATCGATCACATCTGAGTATGTGTCGGCACAGGGAGAGAGGAGAGTGATGCTGTCCTCAAATCGTGCAGAAAACCGCAGAGTTATGGAAAGGCTGGAGTCTCTAGGCGTATCGTACGCTGTGTTGGTCCCAAGCCCTGATGGAAAAGTCTCGGTCGAGAACCAGGTGGAAGGGATGAGGATGATCGCGGGAGAATTTCTCTGAGCCCCCATCTAGCCACTTTATACCTCACAATCGCGAGTCGCTAGAGGAGGGCAGGATGCGAGCGGGACGCGAAATCTCTGGCTCGCACGAGGCTTGAAGGCAGTAGTCCTAGCCGGCGGTGAAGGAACGCGCCTGCGTCCTTTGACTTTCACCCGTCCCAAGCCAATGCTTCCTTTGGGTCCTGATCCAATAATTCGCTACGTCCTGTCGCATCTGTCAAAGAATGGATTTCATGATGTCATCATAATCCCGGGATATCTGAAGGATCAGGTCATGGGTTACGTCGGTGACGGGTCTCAGTTCGGAGTGAGGGCGACTTATGTCGTCGAGCCTGAGGGCGTCACGTTTGGGACCGCTGGGAGTTTGAAGTTAGCCGCTCATCTCTTAGACGGTACCTTCCTCGTTGTCCAGGCGGACGTGATTACTGAGATTCCTCTGGGCGACATGAGGCTCTTCCATTCAGACCATGGAGGCAAAGTGTCCATAGGGCTGACTACCGTCGAGGACCCGTCCTCGTACGGCGTAGCTGTTCTGGATGAGGAGGACGAGATCGTAAAGTTCGTCGAGAAACCTTCGCCTGGAACGGTTTCCAGCAATCTCGTCAGCACCGGATTTTACATTCTCGAACCTGAGGTCGTCGACTACATCGAGGATGAGAAGTGGGACTTTGCTAAGGATCTCTTTCCCTATCTGATGCGACTCGGACAGCACCTCTATGGTTTTGCCTCGGATGCCTTCTGGGTTGACGTTGGAGAACTGAAAGGGTACTTGACCGGTGTCAACTGGGTCCTTCGAAACCTTGCTCGGGATCCGCCTCCCGATGCTAAGATGATTGGAAGTTCGAACNNAACGAGCCTGTCTTTGCGCGAGGAGACGTGAATATTGACAGAGGGGCCAAGATAGTGGGTCCGGCATGGATCGAAAATGGCGTGTCTCTGGCCGAGAACGTCCGGGTTCAGCCGGGAACCGTCTTGAAAGAAAACTCTAGACTTCTCGCCGGGACCAGCTTTGAGGCGGGGATCGTTTTCGAAAGGGCGGTCGTCGGCAGTGGTTGCTCGGTCAGATCGACGATTATTGGCGAGAGAGCAACCATCGGGAACAATGTGTCCGTTGAGAGAGCGATAATCGGACAAGGGTCCAGGATCGGCAACGGAGCGAAGATCCTTCCTGGAAGCAAGCTGTGGCCTAACACGAACGTTGAGGAGGGCAGCACGGTAGACGGCGTGATCGCCGTGCCTCGGGACAAGTCATTCTACTTCGACACAGGTTTGGGGCAGTACTCGGGAATTCTTTCATCTTCGATCGACGAATTTCTCGCCGCGCTGAAGATCGTTCCCATTGAGTCGCTGGAGTACCATATTGGCCGGCGGGACTTCGAGAAATGGACCAAGGATGTGCTCGGCTCGATTCTGCTCGCTGACAACATTCGAACCCTCAGAAGGTCACAGCTCAAGGGCGAGGACTTGAGGCTTCAACTGGTCGATGTCGTCCAAGAGTGGGCGCAGAGAGTCTCTTCTCCAGAGTCCCCAAGCAAAGAGACCCGGGTCGAGCCCGCGGCAAGGACGTCGTAGAGACTCTGCTCAGATAGAAGCAATCTGTCTAGGGTCTATTGAGCCTGGGCCTTGGGCTTGAATTTCTCCGGCCCTACAGCCATGATGAAGAGTATGATTCCGATTGCGAAACACATCAGAGTGATTCCCATCGCGGTGACTGCTTCGAATCCGATTTTTGTAGGTCCCAAATAATAGTTGAAGTATGCCGGGAGAATCATCAGGGCTGCCGAGGCGACGACGATGAGCCCTCGTACTAGCTTGCCAAGTTCTGAGTCTTGAAATGTGTTAGAGCTCATTTCGGCTGTTCTCGCCTACTGTTGTCGCTTCTTGATTTTCCTGGTATATAGGCGCTTATTCTTTCGGGACGACCTTCCGTGCTATCGTGACGTAGGCTGTGTGTCCAACCATTCTTGACTCTGGTCTGACCTTGCCGGTCTCAGTCTTGAACTCTCTCACCAACAGTTCGACCGCTTCAAGGGCTAGGAATCCATTCATTCGGAGAGCCTCGGCGAGCTTCTCCAACTGGTTCATCGTCGGAGTAAAACCGGCGAGGACGCCGCCACCCGCCAGCGCTTCCCACGCTGGCTGCACCATCTTCCACGGATCGCCGAGGTCGATTACTGCAGCATCGACTTCTCTCTCCAGGAATCCCTCTGATGGATCGACGTTTCTGAAAGTAACCAGTTGGGACACGTCTGTCTTTTCCAAATTCTTCTGGGCGCTCTTCAAGAACTCTCTTCGATTCTCGTAGGTGTAGACTCTTCCATTCGGCGCGACACTCCGCGCAATTGCGGCGGTCAGTGCACCGCTTCCCGTGCCGACTTCGACGACTGTGTCTCCGCTCTTCAATCCGAGTCGATAGAGAGCGTATCCGACGTCTTTGGGATACAGTATCTGAGTAGGTCGATCGAACGAGTCGACTAGGTCTGAGATTCGTGGTTCGAACGCTGCTATTGGTTGCCCGAGGCTCGTCTTGACGAGTCTCCCCGGTTCTAGCCCTATGAGGTCTTTGAGGTCAAGGTATCCTCTGTGGGTGTGAAAGCGGCCTTCGCGAATTCGAGTGATCCAGTGACGGCGGGGATCTTGGTATAGTAGTACCAGGTCGCCTTCTTTGAAGGTCGCGGTCAAGCTTGGCCGGAGAAAGTCTTTGGCGTGTTAAAGGTTCTGAGTCGAACGCTTCTGCTTAGCTGGCGAGGTTTTTGCGGAAGAAGTCAGTGATCGTGTTGTAGCAGTGGACTCTGTTCTTGAACCGTAGCACGTCGTGTCCCTCGTCCTCGTAGACGAGATAGTCGACCTGGACGCCGTCCTTTCTGAGGTCTGCCACTAGCTGTGCGGACTCCGGTTCTGGAACTCTCGGATCGTGTTTCCCTTGAATGATCATCAAGGGGCTAGACAACTGTTTCATGTATGTCTTGGGTGATCTTTCGATGATAAAGTCCTTGTCTGTTACAGGGTCCCCTAGAGAGAGTCGGAAGTACGTCTGCCACGCAGGGGGAAGACGCGTGAGCCATACGAGCAGGTCGTAGGGTCCGAACATGTCGACGGCCGCTTTCCACAGCTCGGGATGTCTAGCGGCCAGCGTCAGTGTCATGTAGCCGCCGTATGATCGTCCGACGACTCCTCGATGTTTCGAGTCGATGCGTGGGTCCTTCTCTAGCCGCTTTAGGCCTTCGATGTGGTCGAGAACGTCTTTGCCTCCCCAGTCCTTGTCGACCCATTTCATGTATTTCATCCCGTAGCCCGTGCTTCCTCTTACGTTAGGAACGAATACTGCGAAACCGTTTAGCGTCAAGTATTGTATGAGAGGCATTGAGA
>DAFH01000103.1:1100-24805 GCA_002495485.1 Candidatus Bathyarchaeota archaeon UBA185 | reverse complement strand
GTACGTTCCAGGCGAGGAGACGTTCAGAGTCGTCGACGAGGCCAAATTGACGAAAGACCAGGCTTGGGCCCTGGCTTACGTCGAACAGAAAGTCCTGACGAAGCTAATGAGAATCGGAGTCCAGTTTGCCCTCAATTCAGCAGTATTCAAGCTTCTAGGGATGAACACGGTGTATCCGGTCGAAGATCCGAATAATCTCTCTGACAAGAAAGGTAACATTCTGCCGGACGCGTATCTTGTTCCTAAAGGGTACGTCGCGAAAGACCTAGCTCGAGAGATCCATTCGGACCTTGCAAAGAAGATGCTACACGCGATCGATGCGAGAAGCGGGCTCAGGCTACCGCAGGATTACCAGCTCAGAGACCGCGACGTGATCTCGATCGTCACGGCGGCCCGAAAGAAATAGATCAGCGCGGCAATTATTCCCATTGGAATAGTTTGACGAAACGTTAATAATGGAAATTCGGCAAAGCCGAACACAAGAGTTCTGAGAATGCGAGAGATATGGGCGTAAGAGTCAGCGAGCTACATCAGGTCCCGCTCGAAGAGCAGGACCTCGAAATTGTCGAACGAAAAGGCGTCGGACATCCGGACCATATCTGCGACGCGATAATGAATGAAGTTTCAGTGGCGCTATCAAAGGAGTATCTGAAACGATATGGGCACGTGCAGCACCACAACATCGACAAGGCGCTCCTGGCGGCCGGAGAAGTCCAGCGCCGCTATGGCGGGGGCGAAGTCAAGCGTCCGATGCTGATGGTCTTCGGAGATAGAGCCACATACGATGTCGATGGGGATCCGGTTCCCGTTGACGAGCTGGCTGTTGACACGGCCAAGAAGTGGTTAAGGAAGAATCTACGGTTTGTAGACCCTGACAGACACGTAAGGTATCAGGTTGAGCTGAAGAAGGGTTCCGCTGCGCTAACAGACATTTTCAAGCGTCAAGGCAAGTACTACGGGGCAAACGACACTTCCGCGGCGGTTGGATATGCGCCTCTTAGCAACACTGAGAAGATAGTGCTTCAGACCGAGCGTTACATCAACTCTCCAAGCTTCAAGAAGGAATTCCCCGAGACCGGAGAGGATGTCAAGATAATGGCGTCCAGAGAAGGAAAAGATCTTACCTTGACTGTTGCGCTCGCGTTTGTTGACAAGTTCATCGAGAACGAGAACGAGTACTTCAAGAAGAAAGCCGATGTGGAGGAGCACGTTAACAAGTTTGTACGGGACCGTGTCAAGTTCGACTCAGCTAGGGTGAACATCAATACGCTCGATAAGCGAGGCCGGGGAATGGATGGAATATATCTTACAGTCCTCGGAACGTCCGCAGATGATGGCGACGGTGGTCAGGTAGGACGCGGGAACCGGCCTACCGGTATAATCCCGCTCAACAGGCCGACATGTTCGGAGGCGGCGGCTGGCAAAAACCCCGTCAGCCATGTGGGCAAGATCTACAATCTGCTCACCTATGAGATTGCCAACAGGGTGTACGAGAAAGTGTCCGGCATCAAGGAAGTCTACGTCTGGCTACTGAGCCAGATTGGACGGCCGATAAACGAACCCAAAGTCGCCGGGGTTGAACTGATCCTCGAAAAGGGTGTTGACTTCAGGCCAACATCGAAGCTAGCGGCAGAAATCGTCAAGGCCGAACTGAACAGTATCAACGATTTCACGGACAGGTTAACGCAAGGAAAAATACCAGTCTGCTAGCCGACCGCGGGTATGAGCTACGGCTCCAGATCGGCGCTAGGCTGGATAACGGTAATTGCCGTCGTCCTCAGCGTCTTCTCCTACGCTGTGTCCCTTGTCCTTACCGCAGCGGTCGTGACGACTACAAACCTCGGCGTGCAGCTGCAGTCGCTCACGCAACCTATGATCCTTTGGGCTTTTTTCCTCGGGGCATACGTAGATGCAAACTCGTCCTTAGTCGTCGCGCTCTCACTCATCGTGTTCGTGATCTGTTTCGTAAAAGCTGCAACCGCTAACGGCGGCTTCGCGAAGGGCCTCCGCACCTTATCGTCGGGAGCAACACCCCGGACTCTTCCGAACTGGCTTACAGTAATGCCTCTGTTGGCTTCGTCCCTTCTGCTTATCGAACTCCTACTGAGTTTCCTCCAAGACCTGTTCGGGGTCCCAACGGGTGCGCTTGGTACGANNAGTCTCAACAGGTGCGCTTGGTACAACGGACCCTACCATGCTACTCCCTGGCTTGGCTCTCGCACCTATCGCTGAAGAGTTCGGTTTCAGAATCAGTGTTATCGGATTAGTAGTAGGAATTCTCCTAGCAGTGAAGTTCGGGCGGGATATTGCTGGCGGGGCTAAAGTCACAACCAAACGTGAACTCGCTATGTTTTTCGTTGCTTTTGTGTCGCCAGGCTACGCTAAGGAAAGAGTCGGACTTCCGAGTATCCGAACGAAGGGATGGAAAGGGATCTCCACAGCCGAGTGGATCTTTCTTTTCATAACATCGATCGTGTTCGGGGCTTACCATTGGCCCCTTGGTGGTGGAGGAGGATGGGGTCCTGGGAAATTTCTGACTGCCGCATTGTCCGGCTTCGCACTGGGAATAGTGTACCTCGCCTATGGCGCGTGGGCAGACATTATGCTACACTGGTCNNTTACGTGTTCAGCGTGTACGATGCATTCAACGGCATCTTCGGCACATTCGGAGACCTTGTCACACTCGGCGCGCTAGCACTCGGAGTATGGGGCATAATCGTGGCAATAAAGTGGCTCACTAACCAAAAACCCTCCCCAGTTCTCGATTCGACCTTTGGTGTTCCCTCAAGCGTCTAACGAACGGCACTGCTGGCGGCGGATATTCTGTGCATCGCCTTTAAGTCTGCACTGAACAACGCAAGTTCTGCGGGTATCTCCATATCGATCGGGGATGAGAGCGAAAGACCACGATCCCTCTTGGTCTTCCAGATTTCACTNNATCACTGTTGAATTCAGTCAAACTCTTTGTATAGCGACCAAAACTCCTTGCCCACTCGGGCTTCGGAAAAGCCTCCTTGTGGACGCTAGCGTTCCCGTATAGGTTCTTCCAAAGTGTGTCAGTGATGTGAGGGGCGATTGGCGCAAGCAATAGGAGCATTGTTCGAAGGCATGTGTGCAAAGCACTCCATGCTGCCCTCTGGTCGTCTTCGCTAACGCCCATCCCATACGCTCGCGATTTCGCCATCTCAAGATAGTGAGAGGCGAAACTACCCCAGAGAAAATCTCTGAGCTCGGTCGCCGGAACGAAAAAGTTGAACTGCCGATAGCCCTCAGCACATTTTCGAACCAGCTCAGACAATTCCGACAGTATCCACCGATCCGCGGGCCGAAGCTTCGCGCTCTTGGCATTTGGAAAGCTCGATATGAATCGCGCCAAGTTCCAGAGCTTTGTCAGAGTATTCCTGGCTGCTGCAACCCGAGCTTCCGCGTACCGGTAGTCGGACCCCAGACTGACCTCCAGTGCCGACCAGAGCCTGAACGCATCCGCCCCATACTTCTCGAAGACGGGCTTCGGGTCTACTACATTGCCTCTGCTCTTGCTCATTCTCTCTCCCTTCTCGTCCATTCCCATCCCAGTAATCCAAACTTGATCAAATGGCCTTCTTCCTGTAAGCTGGTAGCACCTTAGAATGGTATAGTGTAGCCATGTTCTGACGATGTCTTTGCCTTGTGGACGAATGGTAGCGGGATAGGTGTGTTTGGAGAAGCTGGTGTTCGATCCGTATTTCGAATTGTACAGTGGAGAAACCCCTGAGTCCATCCAAGTGTCGAGAATTCTGGACTCCCCTGTGAAATCGTCATTGCCACAATGACTGCACTTCTTGAACGGCGGGGGATCCCTCCAAGGCCGGTAGTACTTCCCGGGCNNCGTCGTCTGGATATTGGCCAGTCGATCGTGATCGACTTCAGCCAGTTCAGAAGAATGATTCTGTGCGTTTCTGGGTGGAACTTGAGGGTCTCCGCTATTCTGGTCAGCTTTGGGAGAAAGTCGAGTTGTTTGAGATAATATTCCTTCATTGGAATGATCTCGATTACTGTCCCAGATCTTTCGCATGTCGGGACCTGGTGGACAATAGAGAGAGTCTGCTTCAGCAGACCCCTCGCTTGGAGCTCTTCTATCACCTTGGCTCGCGCCTCCTCCACCGTCAAATCCCGGAATTTTCCCGCGGCTTCGGTCATCCTTCCTCTTTCATCGATCGAGATTATCTCCCGGAGACCCATCTCCCGAAAAATAGCGACGTCAGTGTAGTCTCCGTAGCTGCAGATCATGACGGCGCCGGTGCCTTTTTCGCGCTTTGCGCTTGGGTGAGGTCGGATTTCGACCTCTCTGTCGAATATCGGAACGATTGCATGCAGACCTTGCATAGCCTTGTAGCTTTCATCCTCGGGGTTGACTATTACGAGCTGGCACGAGGTCATCAGCTCAGGCCGAGTTGTGGCGATCATGAGATCCTTTCCGGTCTCTTTCACTCTGAAAGCAATCTGGACGAGTTTCGTCGGCCTCTCTTCGTAGACGATCTCCGCATCTGCGATAGTCGTTTGGCAACCCGAGCAGTAGTTGCTTGGATAGGTCGCCTCGTACACTAAGCGCTTTTTCCAGAGAGCAATGAAGGTTGATTGTGTGAATTGTCGGTAGCCGTCTTCGTCCGTTCGATATTGATGCTGGAAGTCTCCGCTCAGGCCGACACGTTTCATCAGCCCAACCATTTCCTCTTCGAGATCGTCGAGCGCGTGGGCACAGTAGTCGATGAATTTCTGGCGATCTTGTGATCGCATGTCTATCCTGTAGGTGGTCTCGACGTACCTTTCTACAGGCAGTCCATTTCTATCGATTCCGATTGGAAATAGTGTCTCGTAGCCCCGCATCCGTGCCGATCGCGCTATCATATCGATCTGCGCATAGTGGGCCAGTGCGCCGATATGCCATGGTCTGCCAGAAGGGTATGGGGGAGGAGTATCGATTATGAAGCGGGGCTTACTGCCATTGACCCTGAACTTGTAGAGTTTCTCGCTCTGCCACAACTCTTGCGTCTTGGGTTCGGTCAGGTGATCCCAACGTTTCTCCTCGAGATTTGGACGGAACCTTGGCTCCTGCCTATCCCTTGGTGACGAGTTCCCTGGAGAATCGGCGGCCGTCGAGGCTGACGTTCCAGAGCTCGCTAGCGGCTCAGACGAGCGGTCTGAGCCGTTTGAACTTGAAGGTGAGACAAGTCCTGAACCGTCGGCTACTAATGTGACGTCATATCGTGTCATATGCCTTTGCTTCTTCGAGGAACTCTGAATGGGTATTATAGGGTGGTGCTTTCTTGAGGCGATGGGTAGCCTAGGCCTTCGCTGTCCGGATCAACGTCTTTGTGGACCACGTCAAATCTTTAATATCTAAGAACCTAAAGCCGACATCCAAGGACGGGTCTGAATCAAGTTAGGTCGGTATGAGAGTAATTCTGCTCGCGCCCAAGGCTTGTAGTATTGCTTTTCGTAACCCGTGCCAACAGTTCAACTCGACCTGAACAAAACGTCTGGACAAACAACAAACATGTCACGAGAGGGAGGAGAGGAGAGACCTCGCCGCAGCTACGGCAGAAGAGGAGGAAGCTATGGCCGCGGTGGAGGCGGATATGGTAGAAGCAGAGGAGGATACGGCCGAAGAGGAGGTTACGGCGGTGGAGGAGGGGGTGGATACGGGGGCGGTCGAGACAGAGACAGAGGCTATGAACGCGATCGAGGCCCAGTACCCGTCGAAGAGGGACAAGAGGTCGAAGTCACCGTCGAATCCGTTGGACGCAGAGGAGATGGCATCGCACGCGTTAACAACTTCGTCATCTTCATTCCCGGGACCAACGCGGGAGAGAAGGTTAAGGTCCGAATTACCGGAGTGAGAAACAGTTTCGCTACTGGAGAAGTCGTGAAGGGAGAGCAAGAAGCGCAGGGAGACCAAGCAAATGAAGATCGCTGAACTGAAGCCCGGAATGAGGCGAGTCGACGTCAAGGGAAAGATCGTCGACATGGAAAACCCGAGAGAGGTCCAGACAAAATTCGGCCCGGGACAGGTCGCGTCGGCAACTCTCCAAGACGAGTCAGGCACGGTCAAAGTCACCCTCTGGAACGAGAACATATCCAAGGTCGCAGTGAACGACACCGTGGAGATACAGAATGGGTACGTTGACTCGTTCAGAGGAGAACTACAACTTAACGTGGGCCGTTACGGAAAACTCGCAAAAGTAGAATAGTCAAAAACCTCCGACCCTTGCAGGGGCATGCGGCCCCTCATTCGCAGGGTTACTTCTGAATGATAACCTCGGCGGTCTGGGTTTCTGGGACCGTGCCCAGGGTGAATCTTGAGAGAACTGTCTTTCGTTGCTGGTTCTCCACCTGGGCGACTACTTCGATGAAACCCTCCAGCTTGGTCCCTGCGATCTTCTTCCTGAGTAGCTGATCTACTTGGAATATGCCGGACTCATTGTACATGCTGATCTCGACAATGACGGGCTTTTGTTTGCTTTTCCGGATCTTTACATCACGTATAGACATGGCTGAGAGAGCGTGTATGTCCTTCTTTCCCGCAATGAAGGGGATTCTAGCCCTCCCTTCCTTCATGTCTAGAGCGTCGGCCACTCTAACAATTCCAGCCTCCAGAGTCAGCTGCGGAATCTCTGACTCGTGTGAGTAAATGGCGTGAAGCGTCTCGGCCGTGATTATTGCGCGTTCCCTGTCGTCGTATATTCCCTCGAGTAGACTTGGCAGAAGTTGGGCCGCGAGGGGTACACTGAACATGTGGTGGTTCTCGCGATGAGCGACCATTCCGAGATCGTGCAGGACCGCACCTAGAAACACAACCACCTCTGCATCCTCGTTCGTCATCTTGTGATCGGTAACTATGTTCGGTTTCACCCCGGCCTCCTGAAGATTTCGGAATATCTTCAGCGCTATGTTGGACACTATGGCAAAATGAACGGGGCCGTGATCCGATAGCCCCATCCTTCTTACAGCATTGACGTTGATGCAGTCCCAGAGACTCTGCAAGAACACATCGTTGTTTACGCGATCGAGAACGGACTTCAGCTTGAGATTCGAATTGTACGGCAGATTAATCAGAAAATTCGCACCGTTACGAAAATCCTCTCGGCGATCCCGGTTCAAAAACGTTCCCAAACCCAAGAAAACAATCGAAAAATACATCGAGAGAGCTCTCGCGTCGAGATACGGAGCAAGAACAATGCCCGGGTCCGAAGTTGACTACAGCGTTCGCGATCACACAGCTTGGCTCATAATGAACCGGCCAGACGTTCTGAACGCCTTGTCAAAGGGAATGTTCCGAAACCTTGAGGCAGGGCTCAGAAACGCGTCCAAGGACCCAGACGCTCACTGTATCGCCTTCAAAGGAGCTGGCAGGGCGTTTTCCGCCGGATTGGACATTCGAGAGGTTAGCGGGTTTACCTCTCGAAAGGAAGCCAGGGAATTCGTCTACGATCTCGTGATGCCCTTCTGGAAACGATTCTTCAACTGCGACAAACCTGTTCTCTCTGTCGTGGACGGACCTGCCTACGGCGCGGGGGCTGAGATAGCCCTAGCTTCGGACATAGTCGTGGCGTCGACCAGATCAACTTTCGCATTCTCGGGAGGAAGAGTTGGAGCGCTCTGCTGCATATCCGCAGGATTTGGACAAGAGACGATCATCGGTCGGAAGGTCGTGGAGATGAATCTCACAGGAAACGCGATCGGTCCGGAGGAAGCACGCTCCATGGGACTCGTCAACTACGTAGAAGACGATGCCGGTCTTGAAGATCGCGTGGAGAAGGTCTTGGGTGAGATTCGTCACGTTTCTCCAATCTCCAATTCGTGCTTCAAACGCATTCGTCGAAGCACGATGAGTGCTAGCGTACTAGATATCGCGCACAGAGAACTTCTGCGAGCTATTACCAGCCCGGATTTCGAGAAGGGAGCTGCCGCTTTCGCTGAAAAGGTTCGGCCCGAATATTACGGGTAGATTGAACCGGGTCAACCCTGTTCGATCTTGCTCAATCATCAGTGAAAGAGCCCTTATATCATGTGACGAGTCTCTTGCTAGGCGCGGGCTGCAGGAAATCGCCTTGAACGGCGAACCGCTTCTGCATCCGGCGAATGGTAAGAGGTGTTGACAAAGTGAGAGGAAGAAACTGGAGTGGGAGAAACGTCCGATCGGAGGTCAAAGTCCTTCAGTGCCCCCGGTGCCACGAGAACATCCGGTTGGACAAGNNCCGCAGGGAGCATTCTAAAGACCGCAGTAGCCTGCTGGTCCCTGCAGATTAGCCGTCAAACTGGCGTAGAACCGAAAACCTTCTCGCGATACCGCAAATTCTCACGGGACTGGGGCTGGTGCGCCAATCGTCCACGGCCTCATCGTCACGGCAAGTCCTGAAAAGCCGTGGAGTCTGGAAGATTTCTGATCATGCGGCTTCCTGGCGGCCAACATCCGTGTAAGGTGGCGCCGGGAGTGGGATTCGAACCCACGCGGCCCGTAAGGGCCACAGGCTCTCAAGGCCTGCGCCTATAGACCCACACCTGCGGGTTAATCCACTCGGCCCACGGGACGCATGCGACTGCGTGATCCCGGCGCGAAAACCCGCTTTCAGATCAGAGAGAAAACTCCGCCAGGAACTCACCTAATAAACGGTTCCCACCAACCCACACCCAAGTGAAGACCGATACCAGCAGCGACGGCACGAGGGTACAAGTTCCTAGAGCACGTCACCGACGCATACATCGAAGCATGGGGCGCCAACCTAGAAGAAGCCTTCGCCCGTGCCGCAGAAGGATTCTACGAAACCATGCTCAATGTCTCCGCAGTCGAACCGAAAAAGGAAGAACTCATCAAAGTCAACGGCCACGACGAGAAAGAGCTCCTCTACGAATGGCTAGAAGCACTCCTACTCAAATTCGACATCGACGGCATGGTCTACTCTCAATTCGAGATCAGTTCCATCTCAGCAAAGTCGAACCCGTTGACCCTTCAAGCCAAAGTGAAAGGTGAAAAATACGATCGGCGGAAACACGGGGTCAAAGAGGAGATCAAGGGAATAACCTACCACCTCATGCAGATCGACAAGACTCCGAAGAGGGTCACCGTCCGGTTCGTGTTGGACCTCTAATCGAGCCGGTTCGCCCCGCTTTCCAGTTAGCCAAGAACCCAAAGAGTCGGCTCGACCAACGATACTTATAGCTCGAACGACATTCCGCAATCGACACGTGGATGATGGCTCAAGAATTGAGCTCTCAGGGCAGAACGGGCGCGAACATTCCGCTCAAGCAGCTGGCCCCCAACATTTGGGAAGTGCCTCAAGACTACCAGCCGGGGATGAAGGTTCCCGCGAGAATCTACGCGGACGAGGACCTCCTCGCCAAGATGCGAACCGACCGAACAATCCAGCAGTGCGTCAACGTCGCCCACCTCGATGGGATCCAAAAGTACGCAATCACTATGCCCGACGGGCACGAAGGCTACGGATTCCCTATCGGCGGAGTCGCAGCCACGGACTATGACGAAGGGCTAATCAGCCCTGGCGGCGTCGGATACGACATCAACTGCGGAGTTCGCCTAATACGGACAAATCTCACCGAAGAGGATGTGCGACCCTCCCTCGCAAGGCTTGTTGATACGATTTTCAACTTCATCCCTTCAGGTCTAGGAAGCAAGGGACAGATCAAGCTCTCTCCGATAGAGCTTGACAAGGCAGTGACCGATGGAATAGACTGGGCCATCGACAAGGGATACGCATGGCCAGACGATCCCAAGACCATCGAGGAAGAGGGTTGCATGGAGGCAGCTGACCCAATGAAAGTATCCAACAACGCAAAGTCGAGAGGAGCGCCCCAGCTTGGGAGCCTCGGTAGCGGCAACCACTTCATCGAAATAGAACGTGCGAACAAGATATTCGACAAGAAGGTGGCGGAACGCCTAGGCATACACAAAGAGGGACAGATACTCGTCCTCATCCACACCGGCAGCAGGGGATACGGACACCAGACCTGTAGCGACTATCTGAAGGTCATGGAGCGCGCTATCGGCAAGTACAACGTCCACCTCCCGGACAGAGAACTGGCGGCCTGCCCAAGCAAGAGCCCCGAGGCAGAGGACTACATCGCAGCCATGTCCGCAGCATGCAACTTCGCTTGGGTAAACAGGCAGATGATCACTCACTGGGCACGCCAAGCATTCGAGAAAGTCTTCCAGCGCTCAGCGGACTCGCTCGACATGAAAATCGTCTACGACGTATGCCACAACGTAGCAAAGATCGAATCACACAAGATCGACGGCGAACCCACAAAGGTCATCGTCCATCGCAAAGGGGCCACGAGATCCTTCCCTCCAGAGCACCCGGACGTCCCCGCTGAATACAGGGACATTGGACAGCCGGTCCTAATTCCGGGAAGCATGGGAACGAGCAGTTGGGTCCTCATAGGGACCCCTCGCGCCATGGAACTCAGCTTCGGAACGACGGCACATGGCGCCGGACGGTTCATGTCACGATCAGCTGCAAAGCGAAGATGGAGAGGAGCTGACCTGAAAAAGTCGCTGGAAAGCAGAGGGATAGTAATTCGAGCTGCAAGCATGGAAGTCGTAGCCGAAGAGGCACCGGATGCCTACAAGGATGTAGATCGGGTCGCCGAGGTCAGCCACCAGCTCGGCATTGGAAACAAAGTGGTCCGGATGACCCCTATCGGCGTCGCCAAAGGATAGGATTCCCGTTCAACGTGACTCTCTGAATTCCTTGTACTTCGCGATCAGTTTCGTGGGCGTCGGGTCTACCCTCTTGAGGAGCGCGAGATAGACCGAAACGTAGTCCAAGAAGAGGATGGGCGAAAGTAGCCTGGATAGCCTTCCTCGGCCAGGAATCAAGATTTCCCTAGCAGAGATATCCGAGGCGGATCTGATCGTCGATCGAAACGCTTCAACAACGGACCTTTCGAAAGCGGTTTCCTGCCCGTCTCGAATCAAGACGGGAAGCGCCCGGTCGGCCGAACCTCGCCAAGCCTCGATCTCGTTATGGCATGCTTCTGGGAGAGTATCGAACTTGGCTATCTGCTTGCTGTTCTCTGCGAGCTGATTCTTGAACCTACGAGCGACTGACGACATTCTCTGCAACGAGTAGAGCACAACCGAACGTCCCAAGAGATCTGACGCGAAACGTTTCGCACTATTCCTTTCAAAAGAGGCCCGAGCCTCGAATCTCTTCCTGAGACCGAGAAGGTGATGGCCCGTCTCACGCAACTCACTGGAACAAGACTGGACAAGGCCTAGTCTCCCCATGATTGTGGAAACGGCGACTACCAGTTGACTTAGCGCGGCCCTAGGAGCAATTGCGGATTCGACTTCGATGAACGGGGCTCTGAAGCGACCGCAAAGTTCAGCGAGCCTCCCTCCCGTCCCTACACCGACAAGGTAGGCGCTGAGAGTCCTCGCCCGGCGAAAGGCCTCCAAGGTCTCGGAAGTCTCGCCGGAGTAGCTGATGGCAACAAACAGTGTCCGCGAATCCACAAAACTGGGGGGTAGCGGCTCCCGGTGAACGAGTGATGGAATCTCCAACTTGTTTCGAAGCCAGTCTAGAACTACGTCTCCCGCGCTCGCCGAGCCCCCCATGCCCATCAATACCAGATTTCGAAAATCCGTCTTTGGACTTTCAAGTTCCGCAACAATCTGATCTGTTTGAGTGGAGAGAGAATCTGGAAAGTGATTGATAGCTCCTAACATGTCAGAAGGATCTAGCTTAGACAGCAGCTCCAAGTTGTCCAGATCTACTTTCATCTTCACGACCGTCGGCCTGTCCTCTGCGGCCGGTCTTAGTCGCTAAGTATCTTATGTTGGCATGCCCCGGCTGAGGCATGCTAGACGTTCCGAAGAGGGTGCAACGCCTCACTGTCGCTCTGCCCGCCTCGTTCACGAGAGACATCCCTCATTTGCGAGAGAAGACAGGCAGGGTTGGAATAGTTGCCAGAGCGTTGGCGATTTTTCGGGTAGATCAGGCAATCATCTACAATGATCTACCTAGCAAGGCATTGGATAGAGAAGGTCGACTGTTTGAGAAACTACTGAGTTACCTGGAAACTCCCCAGTACTTGCGGAAGGCACTGTTTGCTAGAGACCTCGATCTGCAGTTTGCCGGAACCCTTCCACCGCTCAGGTTGCCCAGTCATCCGCCCGTCGAGAAACCTCGCGTTGGCATGGTGCGCGAGGCGATCGCTTTTCAAAATCGAGACTCGAGTGAGGTCGACGCGGGGCTAGATCAGCCCGTGAAAGTGGGTTCAAGACTGAAGCCGAGGCAGCGAGTAACTGTGCGGATTACTCGGACTGAGCCTAAGTTAGAGGGAGAGCTAGTTGACCCGGGCCGGTTACGTATATATTGGGGGTTTAGAGTCACACGCACAGATTCCACGCTGGGCCGTTTGCTAGGAGAGGAGAAGGGAGACCTGACAATCTCGACATCCCGAAAGGGGCGCAACGTACGCGAGGCTCTGCAAGAGCTGAGCCCTAGGTGGAGATCTTCACGAGATGCCATCGTCCTGTTCGGCTCACCAGACCAAGGCATACCTGAGATTCTCGGCAGAGAAGGCATCCAAGTCGAAGGGATCTGCGACTTCAACCTTAACATGATTCCGGACCAAGGAGTAGANNGTAGATGGGTCACAGGAAATACAGCGCTCCAAGAAGAGGTTCGCTGGCGTATCTTCCGCGAGGCCGAGCAAGTCATTGGGCACCCAGAATCCGCTACTGGCCTGATTACGAGGGACCTACTCGACTGCTTGGTTTCGCCGGCTTCAAGGCTGGAACAACGCACGTTACGGTAGTTGACAATCGGCAGGGCTCACTGAACTATGGAAAAGAAGTGACCTTTCCGGTTACGGTGGTCGAGACCCCTCCTCTAAAGGTGTCAGGGCTCCGCTTCTACGAAAATTCGAACAACGGTTTAAGGACCATCGGAGAAGTCTGGTCAAACGACCAAGACAAGGACCTCAAGAGAATCATCAAAGTGCCGGAGAAGTTTGACGACGCGAAAGCTTGGGAAAAACTAGACTCATCTAAGAACCGCCTTGTAGAAGTTCGCGCCATCGTCTCCAGCAAACCTCGTAACACTACCATTGGCCGCAAGACTCCGGATCTATTCGAAGTAAAGATAGATGGCGGCACGGTGGAGGACCGGCTGGAATTCGGGAAGAAGATTCTGGGGAAAGATGTCAAGGTTTCTGAAGTCTTCAAGGAGGGAGGAGAGGTGGACGTCATTTCCATCACGAAGGGGAAGGGAATTCAGGGACCGGTTAGAAGGTGGGGAATCAAGAAGCTCAAACACAAGTCGAGAAAAACCGTCCGAGGAGTCGGTTCGATTGGCCCCTGGCACCCGCACTACGTAATGTATTCAGTTCCCAGCGCGGGCCAGATGGGCTTTGCACAAAGGACGGAATACAACAAGCAGATTCTCAAGCTGGGCGAAAATGGCGCTGACGTAACTCCAAAAGGAGGATTTCTGCGATACGGACCTGTAAAATCAGATTACACGATAATACGCGGGACGATCCCAGGACCAGCTAGACGACTGGTGGCACTACGATATCCGGCGAGAGGCCTGCCAACAGGCGAAGCACCGAAACTCGAACAACTTGACCTATCTTCCAAACAGGGGGTCTAAACTGGGCATGTCCGACAACCGATCTCGGGTCGCACGAGTGCTGGACCTTGAAGGCAATTCATCCGGAGAGATACCACTCCCCGCGGTGTTTGAGACTAGGCTTAGGCTTGACATCATACGCAAAGCCTCATTCGCTCAACAATCACACCGCTTTCAACCTCAAGGCCGAGACTTGATGGCTGGAAAGCGAACGACCGCCGAATCGTTTGGGGTTGGTAGGGGGATTTCCCGAGTTCCACGAGTCGGAGGCCACGGACCCTTGTCGGGTAGCGCCGCGTTTGCACCGGGAACAGTCGGTGGCAGGAGCGCTTTTCCGCCCGTTACCGGGAAGAGACTCGTCAAGCAGATCAACCGAAATGAGCGAAGGCTTGCCCTAAGATCAGCTATAGCTGCGACCGGGTCAGACGAGATGGTCCGCAAGAGAGGGCACAAGTTCGCCGAGGGGAGACGCTTCCCCATCATCGTCAACGACGAGGTGGAGAAACTCTCGAAATCAACGGAAGCGAAGCGCTTTCTTTCATCGGTTGGAGTTTGGGAGGACATTGTCAGAGTGCGAAAAAGTAGAAGGATCAAGGCCGGTCGGCGAGTGCACGCCGTCGGGCCGCTCATGGTTCTCGGCGACGACAAGACCGCCCGCATGGCCTTGAGAAACTTTGAAGGGGTCAACGTGGTCAACGCGGACGACCTTAGTGTTGAGATGCTCGCGCCTGGTACGCTTCCGGGGCGGTTGACCATTTGGAGCGAATCTGCGGTCAAGAGAGTCGCGGAGAGGAACCTGTGAAATGGCTAGGCTAGAACCAGAACTGGTTGTTATCTATCCTATGATGTCTGAGGACACGGTCAAGCTTATCGAGGCTGAGAACAAGATCACCTTCATAGTCAACGACAAGGCGTCCAAGCACGACATAAAACGCGCGGTTGAAGAGCTCTACGAAGTAAAGGTGTCCAGAGTGTTTACTCTAACAACCCCGGAGGGAAAGAAGAAGGCATATGTCAAACTCAGTCCCGAATCAAAAGCCTCGGATCTCGCCGTAAAGTTGGGCATTCTATAGGAGTAGTGTCGACATGGGAAAGAACATCCTGGTCCAGAGAAGGGGAAGAGGATACTTCATCTTCCGAGCTCCTACTCACCGAAGGATCCATGCTACCGGGTACAATTCAGTTAACGGTCATTCGACCGGCTGGGTGAGGGATCTACTCCACGAAGCTGCTCGTGGTGCACCGCTTGCTAGGCTTTCTGTCGGTACCAGCAGCGACATCTACGTCCCGGCACCGGAAGGAATGTTTGTCGGGCAGACTATAGAGATTGGAAGCGAGGTTGCAGCCGAGACTGGGAACATAAAGTCGCTCGGCAGAATACCGGAAGGAACCATGATTTGCAATATCGAACTTCGGCCTGGAGACGGAGGCGCGCTCGCTCGTTCTTCGGGAACCTATGCAATGGTCGTGTCTCATACTCCTGCCGGAACCGAGCTCCGTATGCCTTCTGGTCGGACGTTGCACCTCAACGACAAGTGTCGCGCGATGATCGGTATCGTGGCAGGGGCTGGACGGACGGAGAAGCCTTTCCTGAAGGCGGGTCCAAAGTGCTTCTTACAGAAATCCCGTGGACGCAAATGGCCGGTGGTAAAGGGGCAGGCCATGATCGCGGCCTCTCACCCTTACGGCGGCGGCAGACACAAGCACGCTGGGAAGCCGACTACCGTTGGCCGATGGACCCCGCCAGGCAGGAAAGTTGGTAACATCGCAGCCCGCCAAACTGGACGGGCGAAACGCAGATCGGCTCGATAGGTCTGGGAACAGTCTTATTATGCCCGACTGCTAAAGACTCGAGAGACGTGTAGTGGGCTATGCCTAGGCAGTTCACCTATCGGGGTCACTCGGCTGACGAGTTGAAGTCGATGTCGATGGACGAGTTCATCAGNNGCCGTCTAGACAGCGAAGATCCCTCGTGAAGGGCCTCACGAACGAGCAACGCACGCTAATGGAGCATGTGCGTCGGGCGAGGAAGGAAGACGGTGGTAAGCGCGTCCCCGTAAAGACCCACTGTCGCGACATGATCGTCATTCCCGAGATGCTCGGGTTGACACTGCAACTGCACTCGGGGAAGGAATACGTTTCGGTCGAGGTAAAGCCGGAGATGATTGGCCACTACATCGGGGAGTTCGCCATTACGAACCAGAAGGTTGTACATGGAACCCCGGGCATCGGAGCGTCCCGGTCCAGCATGTATGTGCCATTGAAGTAGAGATTTTTCAATTTCATGGACCAAATCGTCGAACTGTAGAATAGTTATTACGCCGCTGTGGGTACTTCCGACCTGGGCGAGCGCGAGACGCCCGCCTCGAGAGAGCCGGGCTGAGAGAAGACAATAGATCTTCACAGTGAGGCTTGGGTGTTAGTGTCGCGGGCGACATGGATCTCCACCGCAAGGTAGAGGCCCAATGCGAAACTCGCCCATCGCTCATTGACTGTTGTCTAGATACTTTTAGCACAGCGTGAAATGGTCCTTGGAAGTAGGAGGGTAGAATGGGCCCAGGCGAACGGATGGAATTGGCCACTAGGGGAACGATTGAGATTGTCCAGAGGGCGGAGCTTGAGCGGCTCTTGGAGGAGAAAGAGAAGCCTCGGGCATACTGGGGCTTCGAGTGCTCCGGAATGCCGGCGCATACCGGCACGGAATGATGCACCTTGGCCAAGGGCTTGTCTGCGGCGACAAGATACAGGACCTCATCAGTGCAGGCTTCGAGTTCACGATTTTCCTCGCCGATTACCACTCAATGATCAACAACAAGTACGGAGGAGACCTCGAGAAGATCAGGACTACTGGCGAGTATTTCAAGCACTGCTTCACGGCATTAGGTGTTCCATCGGACAGGGTTGAATACGTCTGGGCATCGACTCTGGCCGATGGTAGGGAGTACTGGGAGAAGGTCCTACGAGTTGCTAGAACTGTGTCAACGAAGAGAGTATTGCGAGCGATTCCGATCATGGGACGCGACATGAAGTCCAAGGAGACTGACGCGGCAGCCATATTCTACCCATGCATGCAGGCTGCGGACATTTTCGAGATGAAGCTGGACATGGCCTGTGCCGGGATGGACCAGAGAAAGGCGCACATTCTCGCACGCGAAGCAGGAGAGAAGCTTGGCTGGGGAAAACCGGTCAGTCTGCACACTCCGCTACTCATGGGCTTGCACGGCGTCCCCGAATCGTCCGCGAGCTACGACGAAGATCCGAAACTGAGCCAAGTCATAGCGGCCAAGATGTCGAAGAGCAAACCCGGAGACAATATCCTCATACATGATGAGCCTGAGGTGATAAATGAGAAAATTCAGCGCGCATACTGTCCCGCAGGGATCGTCGAGGGAAATCCAATTCTTCAATACTTCCAAATTCTCGTTTTTCGAGACCACGAGAAGATCAGACTTGAGCGGGATCAGAAGTACGGTGGAGACGCAACGTTCGAATCATACTCAGAACTCGAGAAAGCGTTCACATCCGGAAAGCTCCATCCAAAAGACCTGAAGGCTAACATTTCGCGGATACTTGTAGATCGACTGGGACCCGTGCGAGAGTATTTCCGAAAACATCCTAGGCCGCTCGAGGAGATGCGCAGGTTGGAAGGAAGCTGAAACGATCCTTGTCGGACCGTTCACCCGCACAAGAAGCGGTTCGGATGCGAAAACCTCGTGTTGACTACTACGCCTGGAAGATGGAGGAAACTGAGAGGATTCTCGAGGAACTGCGGGAGACGTCAGAGTCAGGGATCCCGATAATCGTTGAAGGACGNNACTCGGCGTCAAGGGACAAATCCACTGTCTCAAGGCCCACGGCGAATCGAGGCACGATTTTCTTGAACGTCTCGACGGGACGACTGATGCAATAGTCTTGACAGACTTCGACCGCGAGGGTAAGAAGCTGGAAACCTGGCTTTACAAGGAGCTGTCTCAGAGAGGCGTGAAGAGCGACCTTAGGCTCTGGAGCCGACTAAGATCTCTTGCGAGGGCAGACGTCCGCTCGGTAGAGGAACTTCCGAGTTTTGTTAGAGCGCTTGAGCACCGGGCAGTTGGTGTAAGACCGCTCGTGCCAAGGCTACCGCGAAAACGGTGAGTCCATTCACCCTTCGCTTCGCGCTCTAAATGCCATTGTCGAGATTGGCATGATCGATCATGGGATGATTCACGAGCGGTATAGGCGATAGCAACGACTCCGTCGATCGAGGCCAATGCGTTGTCCTTTCTGGCGCTGCGTTGGCTAGTTCTTGCCGTTCTTCAACCGGTGAGACTTTGGCTGTTTGCCGTTGGCCGTAAAGTAGTTTCGGAGTACCTGTTCGAAGAAAATTGAAAGCCCTCCTACTCGCCCGTGGTAGATCCGCTCGACTTCGTGTCTCACTAGGTCTTCGGCTTGATCGCTCAGCGATATCATCAGTTTGCCCAATTTTTTATCCGTTGATGTATGCGTCTTGGGAATAAGATTCACCGTTATTGACTAGAAGCGTTAAATTTGCTGGTGAACCTGCTCGGGATATCCACAGCATCTTGACGGTAATCGCGGGATATCAGAGGTACACCGGGTAAGTTTTGGGTCTTAAACTTGTGAATCTCGTATAAAAGCGGGCAGGATTGAGCGTCAGATCGTTGCATCTCTACTTTTTCTCAGCATAATGATCGGAGACGGGTCCGGATCGGCTCCGATTTTTTCCGCACGGCGAAGATGCCGGCCTGGATCTCTGTCTTGCAAGGGAGTTGATACCTTCTCACAGGTCTCCTGATCAGAATAGACTCTATTGGTGGTTGGGCTTGGAAAGGCTCGCTTCTAAGATAATAAATAGGGTCAAGATTGAGAACGCCGGGACCGAGCTGGAAGAGACTCTGAGCTTAGCGAACTGGTTCGTATTCGGCCTCACAATCCTGTTTCTGGCATACTTCGCTTATGCTACCCCAATTATCGTGCTCGGAGTGTGGCGATATAAGAAACGGGGTTTCGGCGACGACCCGGGCGAAGACTGGGATCCGCCTGATGTTTCGGTGCTCGTGCCGGTAAAGGACGAGGAGAAGGTCGTAGGAAGGCTACTCGACTCTCTCGTTCGTCTCGCCTATCCGAAGGAGAACTTGGAGGTCATCGTCGTTGAGGACGAGTCGAAAGATAGAACTTTGCAGATTTGTAGAGAATATTCAGAGAAATATCCGTGGATCAAGGTCTTCCACCGCGATTCAAGTCTTGGAAAGGGCGACGCTCTCAACTTCGCGTTCAAACAATCGAAGGGTGAGATCATCGCCACTTTCGACGCGGACGATGTTCCAGAGCCGCAAGCCGTAACGAAAGCTCTACGATACTTCAATGATCCAGAGACTGGGGCTGTCCACGGTTATCATAGGGTGCTGAATCTCCGTGAGAGCCTCATATCGAGGCTGGCCGCGTACGAGAATTTTGTCTACCGGCTTTCGAATGATGGCAAGTACGCACTGCACCTGTTTGTGACATTTTCCGGGTCCAACACTTTCTTCCGCAGGAGTGCGCTAGAGAAGGTTGGGCTCTGGGACGCAAAGTCGCTGGTTGAAGACGCGGAACTATCGGTCAGGTTTGCTCGGGCGAACATTGCGACAAGATTAGCGCCGGTCGAGTGTTGGCAAGAGATGCCTGCGAAGGTCGGGAGCCTGTTCCGTCAGAGGATTCGCTGGTCCGGCGGGAATATGCTCACAGGGATTAAACACTGGAATGCGTGGAGGTCTATGAGCATCACAAAGACTTTGGACATGCAGGTATTGATGATGAGTCCGATCCTAGCAGTGTTGACTTTTGCTGCGTGGGTGATTCTCGGATTGGGTGTGATCCGAGTGGGATTGCCTTTCGGGACTCTGTTGCCTTTACTGGTTGTGATGGTGGTTCTAAACCTCGTCTACGTTGGCAGTCTGCTCGCCGCCGTCTTCTCCTCAGCTAGGACGGACATAGCCTCGCATCTAGGCCTTGTACTGGCAACGTATCCGTACGCCACTCTCGTCTCCCTAGCGAATCTTGTGGCGATGTTCCTGATCCTCCGAAGGGGCGCGAGGTTGTGGTTGAAGACTGAAAAGACTGGCTACGTGGACGCTCAGCTAGCCCTGGGTCCCTGACTTTGCCGAATCGTTTCCTCTCCTTTGCGTGAAGCTGTTGGAAAGAACTAAATCCGTAGCGCCTTCTGCAGAGCCATTCGTAGATCATCTATGAGTCCGAAGCCGCGAGATTCACTCGTCATTATTCGGGATATTCTGCAGGTGGCTGCGCGAAAGGCATCGAAGACTGAGATTGTTTACAGGTCGAACATCAACTTCGTCGCCGCGGAGAAGTACATTTCGCGTTTGCTCCTGAGGGGAATGCTCGAGACGGTGGTAGAGGATGGAAAGTCGAGGTTCCAGACGACCCAGCTGGGGATGGAGGCACTGTTAAAGCTGACAGAGGTCCAGCGGCTTTTCGAAGACGCCTAGATCCCTTGCGAGACGTAGTTGGGAAACAAATAGCGCCGCATCATGCGTATCAGCTTCGACGAGAAGACATCTAGTCTAGGATTCCCTTCGTAGGGACCCCTTGACAGTTTCGATTGAGGGGTGATCTGGACGATTTGCGAGAGAAGTGGGATTCGGCCAGAGGCAGATTCTCGAGTCCTACTGGATCGTCACGTCGAACGCGTAGGGCGACACTGGTAGAGTAGCTCCCACGTCGAAGAGGCAGTCTATGATCTGATCGTTGCTAACGGTCGCAAGTGTTTGAATGCAGAGAGGTCCGTACGTGTTGGAGGCAAGGACGAGTGTGACGCTGAACTTGGAACTGGCAGGCGCATTTGTGGTCGAGTTGACCCGGACATCGTAGACCCAGTGTCCGGCTGTGATAGTAGTGTTGGCGGTCTGTGGAAGCGCACCAAAAACTATGGGGGAAGAGCAGGAGGTGCCTGCCGGCGAACCGGCCGTCGGTGACACCGAGAAACCTCTATCTGTGGCGAGTAGACCGCTCGTTACGCTTACGGCAGAGCCTATCTCGGCCTGGTAGGTGCTCGACGTGACGGAGATACTTGTGGCAAACACGACAACTATCAATGAGATAAGCACCTTTACGACGACTGCTCTTTTTACCAAGGTCTGAACGGCTTTCTGAAACCGGCCGGCTTTGATCAAGCTTTGTCTTTGCAATGGTTAGACTGAGATGTTTCTAAGAAACCTCAGTAACCGATACAGTGAGAACAGAGTTACAGTCGAGTGCCCCGTAAGGACGCGTGTCTTTCACAGGCGAGTCTAGGGGTTTAGGAATTGCCATGCCTGCTGGAAGATTGAATTGAGAAAGAAGAGTTCTCCCCGGCCATAGTGCCAGAGAGGACTTGGGCTTTGTTCTGTCTTGTTCTAGGTAGCGTTTGCGTAGACTGTCAGTGGCGCAGTAATGCTGCTAACGCCTAGGTCGATGTAGTCGGTGATTGTCCCCGTGGTGCCGGTTGCCGTAATGGTCAGTGTTACGGTTCCACCTGCGAGTGCTGTGCCTCCGTTGGGTGGTGTTCCGCCGTTCTGGATCTTTATCGTGACGGTGTGGGCAGCGCTGTCTGCGGTGTCCGAGATGACGATTGTTTCCATCCAGTGTCCTGTGGTGAAAGTGGACCCGTTGAATAGGTTCTTGTTCGATCCCGTTCCCCCGATAGTTGCTGTTGTATTCGCGCTTATGCCTGTGACGTCCGAGACAATCGACAGGCCCTGGTCGGTTATGACTACGTTGCCAGTGTTGTTGTGGTACGTGCCGGTTTCTCCGTTGTAGCTATTCTGGGTGACGGTAATGGTCGCAGCGAGAACGCCCGCGACCATGCCCACCAGTCCGACGACGATCAGGGTCAGCGCGGGGACTTTCTTGGCGGTTATTCGACTTATTTTGACGCGTATGCTAGTCAACTTCGAATCATCTAAGAAAACGGTAGCGTACGGGAGTCTACGATAAGCCACGCGTTACTCGCGTGGAGTCTTCATGGTACCGGCAATGGCCCGACTAAGTGCTTGAATCCTCGTCATCATTGGTCCTCGGTCGGTAGCCAGGTTTTTCGCGCTTTCTGAAGATTTTTCCAAGACGCGGTAGTCTTTGCCGGCCCCTCTTGACAATCTCCAGCGTCGGCATGCCGTGCTTCCTCTCCGGGCTCATCTTCTGGCCACCCAATGACCATTTCTTTATGATGGGTAATCCTGCGTCGTCTGATTCCTCGATCAGCTGGACTTCTCTTCCGTTGTGGATGAGAAGCGTCGCTTCGATCTGACGCGCGGAGTCGAATTCTATCTTTCGATCGACGAGGTCCATGTACACCTGGTTGAGCAACTCCCGGTACTGTACGGGTTCGCGTCGTTCACCGATGATTTTGGTAGCGCTCTTGAGTATTGACCGTTCGAGTCGAGTCATCCGCGTATCTACCCAGGCGGGCTCCTCAGCAGGCTCGGGTACGTGAGGCGATTCTGGATTGACAGGACCCTCCGGCACCACGACCGACGTTGTTGGGGGAGGTAGGGGCTCCGCGTGGGTCTCTGTGATCTCGCCTGGCGTGGTCTGTTCTGCCGCTGGTGCCGCTGCTTTGGCTGGCTTTCTGAAACGCAGCTCCTTCTCTGGTTTTCCCCGCGTCCTGTAGATCGGACCTGCCTTCTCCATGGTGAAACCGGTCTGAGGCATGACCTTCTCGAGCCGTTCGGCAAGGGTGGTGGCCCAGTTGGGAAGGATTATGGAGAGACTGCCGCCGGGTTCGACCGTCTCGTAAAGCTTCTCGAAGGAGACGAGGAGCTCGCTCTCGTTGAGTCGTTCGGGATCGAGCTGCATTGGGTTGAAGGTCTTGTCCTCGCTGGAGAACCAGACTTGCTGGTAGGGGGGCGTCAAGTATACGTCGTGAATGGATCCTCCCGGTAGAAGTGTTGTAAGTGCTAGAAGTGCTCTTTCGCGCAAGGCTTTGATGAGTGTTCTTCCCGTTACGAGTCCTATGCTCACGAATCCGACATAGTATGGTATCTGGAATGTTGCTGTGACGAGCGGTGATGTGTAGTAACTGAGGTCGAGACCGAGTAGGCTGCCTTGGAGGGGAACTGTTCCATAGTATGGTGGAGTGACTCCGTACGCGCTTAGGAATGCTGTCTGTGTCCAGTAGAACATTAGGACGAAGCTTAGGTAGAGTTCGACCAGTGTGGAGACTCCGAGACAGACGGCGATGTTTCTCCACCAAGCTGTTGGCCTGATGCTCGCGGCGAAGAGCGCCAGGAAACCAAGAAGCAGAAGCGTCCGCGTCAACGCGCCCAGCGCGTTCCCGTATGGCACCGTCTGCGGTAGGCCAATCGCGCTGATGTGGACGTAGAAGGGCGAAACTTGGATGTTGAAGAGGCTCGTTGCTCTTGCCCCGCTAAGGGTCCACCAGGGCTCGGCTCCGAGAGCGACGAAGAGCGTGACGACTGCTCCAAGCATTACCAGAATATCGATCCGGCTCAAGAGTCCAGTGCTCTCATCCGTCTGGTCGGTCATGGCTACTGTTGGACCTATGGCGGTCCTGGCAGGCTATGCCCGGAACGCGCTAGATACTGTGAGTGTTCGAACGGAATAGGATTCCCGTTACTGGTCGCGATCTTGTCGGGTCAAGACTGGCGTACACCGTCCACGCTAGTCTTGCGTGGCGTTTTCTATCGACCGTTCACTGGACGATCAACAGTGATGCGAGGCTTTGGGCGTAGCCCTAATAGGCCAAGGGTTCTGGGGAGGCCCTACTCAGCCTCGCTCCTGTGCAGTCTCAGCCAGTCCGGTATGACCTGGGCCCGGATCAGCTCTTGGAGCGATATTCCTCTCTCGCGCGAGATCGCTTGGAGTGCAGCGAACGTCTCGGTGGATAGCGTCTGCATGAACTTTCTATTCTTGAGCGGCCGGCGTGAAACGCGTTTCGCAGATGTCCTTCTGATCACTGGGAGAGTAGCCGCCAAGAGAGAATTATTCCGACTATCGAGAAGAACGCCGCGAACCCGATAAGGTAAGTGAAATCAAACCAGAGACTGCTGAAGCCGGTCGCGCCTATGAGTC